>MVQH01000096.1 GCA_002067755.1 Methanosaeta sp. PtaB.Bin018 | reverse complement strand
GTGCAAAATTTCGGTGACGCATTTTATTTTACAGTGGTGGCGGTCTCCACAGTCGGCTTCGGAGACATCGTGCCCGAATCTGGCGAAGGCAAGCTGATTACTCTGGCCATGATCATCTCCGGCATCATCCTAATTCCCTTCCATGCAGCCAGGATCTTTCGAACATGGTTGAGGAATGCCCAGGAGAAGAAAGTGTTGATATGCCAGAGCTGCGGGCTTGACAGACATGATGTAGATGCCAAATATTGCAAGAACTGTGGTTCCTCAATATCCGATGAAAATCCTAGTTCCTGAAGTTGGCCCTCAATTGCTGCAGCTAGACCTTTGCGATCCTCGATCCTCCGGGTGGCAAAAACTGTATGATCTGATCAATTGACGCAATGGACTTCAGGTATGCCCGATCCTCCACCACGTCGGTGAAGTATCTGTAGATTCTCTTAGCTAAATCATCGGCGTTGAACTCTCCTGGCTCGATCTCAACCACGGGCTCTGCCTTCGGCTTCACAGCAGATACTGGCCCGCCGATGAGCATCCCTTCAGCAATCCCTACAGCAATGCCCACACCCACATCCCGCAAGTACCTGCGCTCCCCGCGGATGACGAATGCGCCTTTTTTTAGAAACTCGCCGTGCTCCGGCGTCTTTGTGACCTGGTCGCCCTTGATCAGGTAGCAGTCCCCTGCAGCAAGGCCTGCCTTCCAGACGGACGAGTAGCTCACTGCGAACTGTGCAGCCTCGAGGATTGTTCTATTGGGAACCTCCTCCCCCTCGGTCTTTATCACAGTGAGCGGAGCTCCGGGCGCATCTGTGTGCAATGCCAAGTCGCGCCTCTCTAGGTATTTTGCGTAGATCTCTTCGTTGCTCTCTGCATCTCGACCGCCAATCACGAGGAAGCCATCCGAAGAGTAAAACCATCTGAACCTCTCGAACCACTTGGGCTTTCTGCGCCTGGTAGCATGAGCGTGAGCGCGGGCTTTCTTTGGACCTGCAATGCCAGCTCGCAGCTCCTCTGTGATGGCCAGTGCCTCTCTCGCGCCTGCAGCCTTCCTGCCCATCTCCTTGGCCCTTTCATAGTACCTCTGTGCATTTTGCGCAACGCTAAGAGCAGCATTCAGATCCAGCTCAGCCCCCTCCAGCAGAACCCTCATCTCGCCCAGTCCATCCAGGGACAGAATGACCTTCGCCGAGGGAATGCCTGAGCCGCTGATCTTCTCCCAGATCTGATTGTAGGAGAAGCCCCTGGCCTTGGCATCAGATACGACCTTGAGCAGACGCTCAATTTGGCCATACATCTGGTATACCGCCTCGCCTTTCTTGATCAAGGCACGCTCCTGGGCTTCGAACTCCTCCACAGCCCTGCGTTGCATCTCGATCCTGCGATCCAGTGGGTCTTGAACAGATGCCTGCACCTCCGAATCCACAAAAAAGTCATCCAAAGCCTCGCTAAATGTGGCAAACCGCTTCAGCTCCAGACCCTCGTAGAGCTTGAGCGGCCTTGGGAGGACATCGATGGGCTTGCCCTCATGGAATACAATGTGCGGGTCAAGAGACCTGTCTGTGAAGACATCTTGCAAAGCCTGATGTACCCGGCCAACCTCCTCTGCATCCAATTCAGCCGCAGGCTTGTTCTTATCCACACCGGCCCGCAGGCAGACCTCCTCTCCGTAGGTTCCACCCATGTTCAATCCACGCACAAGAGACCTCACCAGGTCCTGACCAGCTGTGGCAAGCCAGCTCGAGAGCTCTTGCAAGGAGATCGTTCTTGGATCAAGCTGGCCTGGATGATAGAGGTACTTTTCCCCGGCAGCCATCTTTCTGCCCCTGTAGATCATCTTTCGGAGCATGCTCTGGATCGTCCTGGACTCGTTCAGCAGCACCATGCTACCCTTCGGAAACAGCTCGACGATGAGATAGCTGCGCCCTCCGCCGCGCTCGACGGCGATCTCAAGGACGCGATCAAAGTCATGCTGCCTGATATCCACGATCCTGCCTCCTGATAGGTGGCTTCTGAGCATGGTGGGAAACTGAGGAGGCGTCTTTGATGCAGGGCGCTCTCTTCTCGTGATGTGAACTCGCTTCCCGGCCTCCAGGAGAAGATCGAGCCTGCCCTCTGCGGGGGACTGGACAGCCAGCCAGATCCTGTCTGAGGACTGCTGGTAGGCCTTTCCGAGGAAGCCGCCCAAGGTTCTATCTCTCAGCTCGTCAACCATGGCAGCGACGTCCACGTTGCTCATAGCCTTCTTCATACCTGGGAGGTCGTGATCAATCGATAAATAGTTGCGGTTGCAAGGAGGAGATGTGGAAAGCTTTCTTGTGGATCTGATGCTCCTGCGCCTGGGACGGTGGCTGAGGCTGATGGGCCAGGATGTGGCAAGCCCCAAAGGTTGCAGTGACGAAGAGATCTTGCAAAAGGCGATAGATGAGAAGAGAACGCTCCTCACCAGGGACAAACGACTGGCCACTGCATGCCTTGGCACTGGCGTCAAATGCATACTCATCAGGTCCTCCCGGATAGATGAACAGATCGAAGAGATGGCCAAAAGGGGCATCCCTCTGCGACTCGATCCCAAAAGGTGCACTATTTGCAACGGCCCTCTGCAAGAGGTCGAGCTCTCGCATGAGAATATAGCGTCAATTGAACCATCAGAAAAAAAGTTATGGAGGTGCTCCGAGTGTCAGAAGCTATACTGGATGGGGAGCCATTGGAGAAAGATCAAGATGAAGCTGGACGACATGGCATCCCGAATGGACTTGGCTGATTGAGTTCGATCATGTTAAACTTAAGCAGATTTGTATTAATTTTGCTTTGTAATTTATTAGGCTTTACCTTTTTATCGTCATAATTTTTATCTTCAATTGTATTTGAAAACGGTGCACTTGTCGATTAAAACAATAAATAATGATAATTATTGTAGCTATAATTACTCAAAGTTCACTCTTTTTATAAATGAGCATCAATCATTCAAGTTTAAACCAAGTCCTTTCGAAATATTTATAACGAATAACCAGCTGTTAACATCTGGTCGGTGAAGGACGCCGCCTGCAATTAGGAGGGATTCATGGAATTTAAAAAGGACTCATGTCGTGAACTGCATATAATTCGCTATTTATATTTTGAAGGATGTCACACAATTTAATCTATGAGGTGGTATATTTATGGTTGGAGAAGGAGCAAATAGACCAAGAGATCTGATGCACTTGGGGCCAGTCGATTTAACTGATAAATCAGCTAATCCTGCGCCATTAGGTTTGATGGGATTTGGAATGACCACAGTTCTACTGAATATGCATAACGCAGGCTGGTTCCCGTTGGACACTATGATACTGGCCATGGGCATCTTTTATGGCGGCATTGCCCAGATCATCGCAGGTATAATGGAATGGAAGAAAGGAAATACCTTTGGGACAACGGCCTTCACCTCTTACGGGTTGTTCTGGCTTACTCTGGTCTTCCTTTTATTGATGCCTAAATTTGAATGGTGGGCTGGGTCAACAGACCCCTCCATGATCGCCTATTTCTTCATGTGGGGGCTGTTTACATTCTATCTGTTCTTAGGCACACTGAGAGTAAATCGAGCCCTCCAGGTGGTATTCCTCACGCTGACTGTGCTATTCTGGCTCCTTGCCATCAGGGATTACACAGGCAGCGCGGCTATCGGCACGATTACCGGTTACGAAGGGATCATCTGTGGATTTAGCGCAATTTACGCAGCAGCTGCTCAGGTGTTGAATGAGGTTTATGGAAGAGTTGTATTACCCTTGGGCCCTGTCAAAAAATAAAGCCTTATCAAAATAAAACCCACATTAAAACCCACATCCCAGAATTTTTTTAAATATCAGATATGCATGCACAGGTGATTGTTCCATAATGGTGATACGTATCAGTCCAGTCAATTAATTTGATTTAGATAAAATCTGCTATTTTTGGAATCTGCTATTTTTGGATCTGGTTGATGTATTGATATTTTTTTAAGATATTACTTTGCAAATCCACCTTCAAATTTCGAAGTGAAATACTTTAGAATGAAATTCTCAATGCCTTATACAGTAAAATTTATATATGATCAGTGATAACTTTAGACTTGGATCCGGGGTTATTCACGACTTTTAAAGTCATCCATCCCCTCAAGATGAAATAGACCCGGATCCTCCCATCGAGATTAATGTGGACTATGATCGAGATCGATACGAGAAAACCCGTGGATGTTATCGATATCACAGCTCGTGTACAAGAGGCTCTGCAGGAGGGCAAGACGGAGAGCGGGATCTGTTTGGTTTATACTCTCCATACCACAGCCGGATTGGCCGTTAATGAGGCAGACTCGGCTTTGATAAAGGATATTTCAAATCTTCTGGACCGAGTGGCACCTCAGGGGGCTGGATACCACCATGACCGTTCAGATGGCAATGCCCATGCCCACTTGAGGGCGACTTTGCTTGGAAATAGCGTTGTCATCCCAGTAGAACAAAACAAGCTGATCCTGGGGACGTGGCAAAGAATTCTCTTCTTCGAATTCGATGGTCCCAGGCAGCGCAGGATCTTCGTCAAGGCAGTTCCAGGGGTTTGACCATCAATAAATCGGCCTTCCTGTTGTCTGAGTTAGCTCTCTGAAGGCTGCCATCAGGTCCCTGGTGATCGGTCCAGGCTTGCCCGACCCTATAATCCTGCCGTCAACCTTTGTGATGGGCGCAACCTCTGCTGCAGTGCCAGTGACGAAGATTTCATCTGCTGTGTACAAATCGAACAGGCCCATATCCCGCTCTGCAAGCTCATACCCTCTTGCTTTTGCCACCTCGATGACGGCTTCGCGAGTTATGCCCTTGAGGTTACTTATGGTGTGGGGCGTGTAGATCTTTTGATCTTTTATGACGAAGATATTGTCGCCGCTGCCCTCAGAGATCCTCCCCTGGGGATCCAAGATTATGGCTTCGTTGCCTCCCTTGATGTTTGCCTCGATCTTGGCCAGGATGTTGTTCAGATAGTTGAGGCTCTTGATGTTTGGAGGCAGAGCATCTGGCGAGTTGCGGCGGACTGCGACGCTGACTGCCGTCAGGCCGACCTCGTAGAGGCTTCCGTACATTGCACCCCACTCAATGGCAATGATGATGACAGTGGCCAGCTTGCATTTGTTTGGGTCCAGGCCCATATCTCCAAAACCTCTGGTGACGATGGGACGGACGTAGGCATCCCGGAGGTTGTTCTTGCGCAGCGTTTCCAGGATGGCTTCTTCCATCTCCTCCCGGGTCATGGGAACACAAAGCATGATGGCCTGGGCTGAGTCAAAGAGCCTATTGACATGATCCCTCAGACGGAAGACGCGCCCTTCATAGGCCCTGATGCCCTCGAAGACCCCATCGCCGTAGAGAAACCCGTGGTCGAAGACCGAAACAGTTGCTTTTTCAGCTGGAACAAACTCCCCATTAATGTAAATTAGATTCATACTGCATCTCATCTTCGCACAATTGCCAAGAATAAATGCGTTTTGGCCCACTCAGATACAGGTAAAACGGCATTTTTAGGCCGAAATGCGCGACGATGTCAGGCAGGTGAGCCTGCTGCCCGGTGAGATCGCTGGAGTGGCTTGAATGGCCGCCGCCCAGAAGCTCATGGAGCGAGCACGCGCGGCCAACATAGCCGATCAGGTCCGCGAGGCTGCGCAGGAGTCCGATTATTCCTACAGGTTGGCAGGTGGACAATTTTATCCTGCCACTATTGAGCAATTTTAGACCGCCAGTGACACTCCCTTCGGGCGGATATCATTTCCGTGATATGATACCATCTCATGCGTCTCCGGTTAAGCCCACCATTCTTGTCCTTCCATGAGATCGATGCATGAATCAGTGCGACCTTCAGCCCTTCGCTTTGCATATCATCGATACTGTACCCTATCATTTAAATATTATCCTAACAGTATGAGCTTTACGAGCTACTAACCAAAGCTCTGGAAACGGATCCTCCGCTAGAAGAAAGTCCAAAAACTCGTCGGCAAAATCAACAATGGATTTGACTACTGATTTTTTCCCATTATCCTCACCCTATCGACCCATACGTTAGGCTTGCCAAATATTTCCTAACTCAGTTCGGATCACTGATTTATCGACCTAACAGCCTTTTAAAACGCAAAATCTCAGAGGTGGTTAGCAGCACAATGTCGATCTTGAAACGTCTGGATGAGCTGGTGCCGGGCCAAGGGGGGCGCATAGCCTCGATCTCTCCTTGCGGCAATCTGCGTCGCAAGCTGATGGAAATGGGCCTGGTGATTGGATCGGAGCTAATGGTGATCAGGGTTGCGCCTGCAGGAGACCCTGTGGAGGTCCTCCTGAGAGGCTACAGCTTGGCCTTGAGAAAGAATGAGGCAAAACAGTTGATTCTTGAGGTTGATGCAGCTTGAATAGCAGTGGTTCGGTATCAGGTGGCTGCCTGCCCCTGGCCTTCCTTCCTGAGGGCACAGAGGGCATAGTACTTGAGGTGCAGGGCGGGCAGGGTGTTACAAGACATCTTGAGGATATGGGTTTCTCATCACATGCAAGGGTGAAAGTCCTGAAGTCCTGCCCGCCTGGAGCCATGCTTGTGATGGTTAAGGATTCGAGGATTGCACTGGGAAGGGGCATGGCCATGAAGATACTTGTTAAAAACATTGAGGAGTAATGATTCGAGCAGCATTGATCGGCAATCCCAACGTGGGCAAGACTGAGATCTTCAACCGCCTGACTGGGCTGTCCCAGAAGGTGGGCAACTTTCCGGGCGTGACAGTTGAGAAGAAGGCAGGAATGCTGGTTCATCGAGGACGGGAGATTGAGGTTGTAGACCTGCCCGGCGCCTACAGCCTCACAGCTCACGCCGTTGATGAGCTTGTGGCCAGCGACTACATAGTTCTGGAGAGGCCAGATGTCATCGTCGATATAGTTGACGGGATCAACCTGGAGAGAAACCTCTACCTTACCTTGCTCTTGCTTGAGATGGATGCCAACCTGGTCGTTGCATTGAACAGATGGGATATGGTAGCGGCGAGAGGCATGGAGATTGACATCGAGAAGCTCTCCGAACTCCTGGGCTGTCCTGTGGTGCCGACGGTCGCCATCACCGGATGCGGGCTGGAAGATCTAAAGGACTCGATTGTTGATGCTGCAGGGCAGAAGAGAGCAAAAGGCCAGGGTGCCGCTTTGAATTACGGAGACGATATCGAGCAGCTGATAAATAAAGTGGAAGACGTAATCAAAGAGTGCACGGCGCTCAACGGTAGATATCCAGAGAGATGGCTGGCCATAAAGATGCTGGAGGGAGATGAGAGGGTCATGGAGCAGACGAGAGCCATTCTATCGTCATCCCAGTTGGCAGATATCCTGAGCATAATTGAAGCTGAGGAGGCAGCAATTAAATGAGCGAATACGCTGAAAACCTAAGCTCTGCCCTTGCGCAAAGGAGATACGAGAGGATAGCATCGATAGTGGACGCTGCCGTTAAGAAGGGCAGTGGCGAGATATTCACTTTGACGGATATGCTGGACCAGGTATTCTTGAATAAGCATCTGGGCATACCGATATTCCTGACAGTGCTCTGGACGATGTTCCAGTTCGCATTTGCCGTTTCAGAGCCGTTTGTGGTCATTATCGAGAAGATCTTTGAGATGCTCGGGGCCTGGTCTGGTCAGGCCATATCCGACCCCCATCTGGCGTCCTTCGTCTCCTTGGGCATCTTCGGCGGCCTGGGATCGGTGCTGGTCTTCATCCCCCCGATCTTCGGCCTCTTTTTAGCGCTGTCCGTTCTGGAAGACAGCGGCTATATGGCCAGAGCTGCCTTTGTGATGGACAGGTTCATGTATCGCCTGGGCCTGCATGGCCGCTCGTTCATACCGCTGATGATCGGCTTTGGCTGCAATGTCCCCGCAATCATGGCAACACGCAGCATGGACAGCGAAAAGGACCGAATGATCACCATGCTGATCAATCCACTCATAAGCTGCAGCGCCAGGCTTCCGGTGTACGTGCTAATCGCAGGAGCGCTTTTTGGTGCGGCTTATGCTGGAACTGCGATCTTTGCAGTGTACGCTCTGGGAATCGTCTTGGCGGTTGCAACGGCCCTGATATTTCGAAGGACGCTCTTCAGAGGGGAGCCGTCGCCCTTCGTTTTGGAGCTGCCGCCCTATGCCGTGCCCGATGCCTCAAGCTCAATCCTTCACATGTGGTCTCGGGGCAGGATGTTCCTGAAAAAAGCGGGGACGATCATCTTCGGGATGACGATCATCGTCTGGTTCCTTTCGACACACCCATGGGAGGAAACATCAGGCGGCCAGGTCATAGCCGAATCCTACATCGCCTGGATAGGCCATGCCATCGAGCCGGTGTTCCAGCCCTTTGGGTGGGACTGGATGGC
>MVQH01000095.1 GCA_002067755.1 Methanosaeta sp. PtaB.Bin018 | reverse complement strand
GACTACAGCCGGTCATCTCTGGTCTGGTATGCTCTGCAGCTCATGGGATACAAGGCCAGCATCTACACATGGGAGGATTGGAAAGAGCATGATACAGCAAACTCGCAGACCGCAGCTATCACATCCATGGGAAGCTCTGCAGGCTCGAAGTTTACAAAGCTTGGCAGTTAAGTGAACAACTTAGGCAGGAGAGGGATGAGTTAAATGTCAAATGGTGTAAGTAAGGGACTGGATTTTCTATCCCGTTACCTTACCGTCTGGATATTCGTGGCCATGTTCCTCGGCGTGGCCGCAGGCTACTATGCACCAGGAATTACTCAGTTTATCTTAAGCTTGCAGATCGGCACAACATCGATACCTATCGCTATCGGCCTCATTCTGATGATGTATCCGCCGCTGGCCAAAGTAAAGTATGAAGAATTGGGGAAAGTTTTCAAGGATAGGAAGGTCCTTAGCCTCTCACTTGTGCAGAACTGGATAGTAGGTCCCATTCTAATGTTTGCACTGGCAGTGATCTTCCTGCGAGATTATCCTCACCTAATGTACGGGATAATCCTCATCGGCCTTGCAAGATGCATCGCCATGGTCATAGTCTGGAATGAGCTTGCCTGTGGCTGCACCGAGTATTGCGCCGCCCTGGTGGGATTGAATTCCATCTTTCAGGTCTTGTTCTACTCTGTCTATGCCTATGTCTTCATCACAGTGCTTCCTGCAGCCCTTGGCATAGCCGAGGGAACTCTGGTCGATGTAACAGTCGCCCAGATCGCAGAGAGCGTATTCATCTATCTGGGGATACCATTTCTGGCAGGAATGATCACCAGATTCGGTCTGATGAAGGCCAAAGGAAGAAGCTGGTACGAGAGGGATTTCATTCCCAAGATCTCTCCCATAACTCTGATTGCATTGCTCTTCACAATCATTGTGATGTTCTCATTGAAGGGCGACTACATAGTACAGCTTCCCCTTGATGTGGTGCGAGTGGCCATACCCCTGGCAGCATACTTCCTGCTAATGTTCTTTGTCAGCTTCTTCATGGCATACAAGCTGGGCGTGAACTACGAGAATACTGCGGCTTTGTCATTCACGGCCGCCAGCAACAACTTCGAGCTGGCTATCGCTGTGGCTGTGGGCGTCTTTGGCATCGCATCTCAAGAGGCCTTTGCAGCAGTGATCGGGCCGCTCATCGAAGTTCCTGTGCTGATCGCCCTCGTGAACGTGGCCCTGAAGCTGAGAGGGAGATTTTACCCTGACCTGCCAGCAAAGGTCTCATGCGAGACATAAGCTCAAGAGGTGATATGGATATGACAAGCCCTTCCGCAAATGTGAAGTTGGTGAGCAATGCCATGGCAAACGCAACTAGAAGAAAAATCATGGCCTTGCTGGTGGAGAAAGATAGGACACGAGAGGAGATTGAGAAAGAGGTCGGTGCCTCCATGCTGGATTACCATCTGCAAATGCTGCAGCAGGCAGGCCTAGCAGAGAATGACGATGGTGTGCTCTCTCTTACGGATTTTGGAAAGAACTTCATGGAGACCAAATCCGCACAAAAGCCTGATGAAACTAAGAAGGACCTCTCCAAAACCAAGCCGCTGCAGATCCTGGAAATTCGCCAGCTCTTGCCCTGCATTGCCGATGAATCCAAGTTCAGGATCATTGCCCGGCTTGAGCCTCCACTGGAAGGCGCCCTCAAACTCCTGGAGCCACTATTTCCAAGAGCAAGATACTCTGAGAAGATTGGTGCTCTCATAATCCAGAAGGGCAATATTCTCATCACCATCTATGCCACGGGCAATGTGACCATGACAATGATCAAGAGCGAGGAGGAGGCGCGCGAGATTTTGGAGGAGATGAAGAAGACAATCAATGAGGCGATAGTCAAAGGAGTGACTCCGGTCCCGCGCGAGAAGATCAAGGTTGACCATGCCGAGATCTACGAGTACCTTCCCAAGACCAATTGCCAAATCTGTGGAGAGCAGAGCTGCTATGCCTTCGCAATCAAGCTGGTGGGAAGGGAGGTGGCGCTTGATAAATGCACTCCCCTGCTTGAGGCAAAATATGCAACCAACCTGGAGCATATCAGGACCTTGCTGGAATACCTCTGATGGTGTGGCACATTGGCGACTCTGACCATCATTCTCACCGACGGGCCTTACATCTCCGAGTGCGCAGAGATGGCGGTAAAAATTGCGAAAGCTGCCCTGGTGCACCACAAGGTAAATATCTTCCTCTACCTTGATGCAGTGCACATACCAAAAGGCAGCCAGAATCCTGTGCACTTCGTCAATATCGGACGGCTTTTTGAGGAGCTGGCATCCAATGGAGCAACCATCAGGGCCTGTCCAAGATGTGCAGCAGCTCGTGGCTATCAGGCTGCAGATGGCGTATGCCAAGAATATCTTCCGGGAATTGAGATCACAAGCCTGTATGATCTGGCTGAGATGTTGAAGGAGAGCGATAAAGTCATCGCTCTATCAAAATGAGATCTGTCTTTTACATGCTGGATGTTGCACCATATGGGAGCGAGAAAGCTTACGGGCTGCTCAACGCTGCAGCCGTGAGCATCAAGATGGACGTCATAGTGGGCCTCTATGCGGATGGAGTGTACCTGGCGCTGGCAGGGCAAGATAGCAGAGCACTTGGGGTTCCCAACCTTTCGGACACGATCTATGCCTATCCCGAGATGAGGGTCATCGCCCATGAGCCTTCGCTAGCAAAGAGAGGCCTTTTTAGCCAGAGCCTCATCGAAAGGGTTGAGCTGGTCGACGATGAGAGGTTCATAGAGGAGGCTGTAGCATCCGATTCGGTGATAGTATTATGAGGATTCGGTTTCATGGAGCAAGATAGACAATTGCATTCAGACGCCAAAGGACCCAGGGTGGACGTTTTCCTGCTGACCAAGCCTCCTTTCAGCGAACGTGCCAGGTTTTGCATGCGCTTGATTTCGCTGTCTGAAAATGCCGTCCTTTATCTGGCCGGAGATGGAGTTTATATGCTGCTAGAAGAGGCCCTCGAAGACCTGCCACTGAACAGGATTGTGGCCTGCCAAGAGGATCTGGAGGCAAGGGGCGTGCAGGCTAAAGATAAAACGGTGGTGCTGGTTGATTTTTACGAGCGCCTGGTCGATGATGCGATGAATGAGGAGAACAAGCTCTATGCATTTTGATCTTTAGTTTTGAGCCTGATCTTTGGTTTTGAACCCGGGTCTCTTTTCTTGCGTCCAGGCTCGTTTAGAGAAATCGTTTAGAGAAATTATTTATCTGTTACCAGCGTACTTTACAAAGCTGGTGTCTCATGAATTTTGAACATGTTGCGGGAGAGGAAAAAGGCAAGATCACTCTATATGCCTTGAGCACTTGCATCTGGTGCAAGAGGACAAGGGAGCTTCTGATGGCGTTGGGCGTCTCTTTCGACTACATTTATGTCGATCTGCTGAAGGGAGAGGACAGGTCCAAGGCGATAGAGCAGGTCAAGCATTACAATCCGAGCACCTCATTTCCTACGCTCGTCATTGGAGATAAGAGCATTGTGGGCTTCAGGGAGAAGGAGATCCGGGAGGCACTTGGCTGATGAACGAGAATTTCGGTGAGCCGACCGACAGCGAGGTGGATGAGCTCTATGCCCGCCTGGATAGAGAGGCAAAACAAGGCGGATACTTCCTCAACCGAGAAGCCGAGTTCGTCAAGGGCCTGGTCAGAGGCCTGCTAATAAACGAGAGGCGCTACGGCTACCGTGCCTGCCCCTGCCGGCTGGCTGCAGACGACAAGCAGCAGGATCTCGACATCATCTGTCCTTGCTACTACAGAGACGCAGATCTTTCGGAGTTCGGGGCCTGCTACTGTGCGCTTTATGTCTCTGCAGCAGTCCTGAAAGGCGAAAAGGAGCTGAGCTGCATTCCTGAGAGAAGGCCGCCATTCGAGAGCAGAGCGGCAAAGCCCGGATCATCTGGCGCAAGCCTTGATGCCGTGCCCGCGAAGCTCTCAGTGCCAGTGTGGAGGTGCCTTGTCTGCGGCTACCTCTGCGGTCGAGAAGGGCCGCCTGAAGTCTGTCCCATCTGCAAGGCAGGCCGGGAGAGGTTTGAGAGGTTCATTTAGCTTCGAGTAGAAGCGCATTGACATAGCCATGTCCGATCCCAAGAGAGCTGAATTAAAGGTCACTGGAATGGCGTGCGCTGCATGCAGCGCAGCCATCGAGAAGGCCCTCAGGAGCAAAGAGGGGGTTGTGCATGCCGAGGTAAATCTTGGCACAGAGATTGCGACAGTCGAGTACGATCCAGAGAAGCTCAAGCTGGCAGACATCGAGATGGCGATCAGGAATGCGGGCTATGATGTTGTCGACGAAAAAGTTGTGCTGAAGATTGGCGGCATGGCCTGTGCCATGTGTGTTGGAGCTCTTGAGGCCGGACTTAAAAGGCTGGACGGCGTCGTGGATGTGCGCGTGAACCTGGCGTCGGAGAAAGCTTACGTCAGTTACAATCCCAGAATGGTAGGCCTGGAAGATCTCAAAGTGGCAGTGGCCGATATTGGCTATCAGTTCCTGGGGCTTGCTGGCGAGGAGGCATCTGCAGATCAGGAGAAGGCATTGCTGGCGAAGGATCTGGCAGACAAGAAACGGCGGATCATAATCGGCTTTGCAGTAAGCCTCATCTTAATGGCTCTGATGTACCTGCCAGTTCACCATTTCATTCCCATGAGCATCTTCATGACAGCTCCCAATTTCATGAATCTGTTCATGCTGGTGGTGTCCGCCCCAGCCTTCATCTACGTCAGCCTTCCAATATTTCGCGCAGCATTCCGGGCCATGCGCAACAGGAGCCTGGACATGGATGTGATGTACGCCATGGGCATCGGTGTGGCCTATGGTTCCAGCATACTTGGCACATTTGGGATAGTGCTCACTTCGGATTTCATGTTCTACGAGACGGCGATCATGCTTGCCTCATTTCTGACGCTTGGGCGTTTCTTGGAGGCGAAGGCCAAGGGCAGCACCTCCGAGGCCATCAGGAAGCTGGTAGGTCTGCAGCCCAAGAAGGCCACTGTCCTGAGGGATGGGTCCGAGATCGAGGTGGCTGTGGAGGAGGTCGTGGTCGGTGACCAGATCCAGGTCAAGCCTGGAGAGAAGATTCCAGTGGATGGACTTGTCCTGGACGGTCAGAGCTATGTGGACGAATCGATGATCACAGGCGAGCCCGTTCCAGTGCTAAAAGTCGTTGGCCAAAATGTGGTGGGTGGGACTATCAACAAGAACGGAGTCCTCAGATTCCGGGCCACAAAAGTTGGCCGTGAGACCATTCTGGCGCAGATCATCTCGCTCGTACAGGAGGCTCAAGGATCGAGGCCGCCCATCCAGAGGATAGCCGATCGTGCGGTGAGCTATTTCATTCCTACAATTCTATCCATCGCAGCCCTTGCTTTCGTCTACTGGTACTTCATCGCCCGCGAGACGCTGCTCTTCTCGCTGACGGCCCTCATATCAGTATTAGTAGTGGCATGCCCATGCGCCCTTGGCCTGGCGACGCCCACAGCAGTCACAGTGGGCGTTGGCAGGGGAGCTGAGATTGGAATTCTCATCAAGAGCGGTGAGGCTCTGGAAGCCTCAGAGAAGCTCAATTCAGTCGCCTTCGACAAGACCGGCACGCTGACTGTAGGGCGTCCAGATGTCACAGACCTGACATCGTTTGGCATAGATGAGATCGATCTTTTGAGGCTGGCCGCAAATGCTGAAAAGGGCTCAGAGCATCCTTTAGCTGAGGCGGTGGTCAGGAAGGCCCAGGCCCAGGGAATCAGCCTCATAGGAGCAACGGATTTCGAGACCCTGCCAGGAAAGGGCGTGCTAGCAAAGGTTGATGCAAAGAGCGTGGTGGTCGGGAACAGGTTGCTCTTCCTGGAAAGGGGCATTGAAACGCCAGATGAGCTGCTGGCGAAGGCATCCGACTTCGAGAAACAGGGAAAGACTGCCATTCTGATCGCCCTGGACGGAAAAGGCTGTGGCGTCTTGGGGATCGCCGATAAGCTGAAAGATTCGGCCAGAAGAGCAGTCGCCGAGCTTAAGAAGATGGGACTTGGCGTGGTTATGATCACAGGGGACAATCTTCGCAGTGCATCCGCTGTGGCAAATCAGCTTGGCATTGAGCAGGTCCTCTCCGAGGTTCTGCCAGAAGAGAAGTCCAAAGAGATAAAGAGGCTGCAGCAAGGAGGACGCAAGGTGGCCTTTGTTGGCGATGGCATCAACGATGCTCCAGCTCTGGCGCAGGCAGACGTCGGCATTGCCATCGGCAGCGGAACAGACGTCGCAATCGAGACGGGAGAGATCGTTTTGATGAAGGACGATCTGCTGGATGCCGTGGCCGCCATTCAGCTCAGCCGCAAGGTCATATCGAGGATCAAGTTGAATATCTTCTGGGCCTTCGCCTACAATGCTCTGCTGGTTCCAGTTGCTGCAGGAGCGCTCTTTCCATTTTATGGCATTACCTTCCGACCTGAATTTGCAGGCCTGGCCATGGCCTTGAGCTCGGTGACAGTCGTCTCTCTCTCACTTCTGCTCAAAAGGTATACCCCGCCAGCAAAAGAGATGTTATTGCCTTCTGCCCTCTAATGCCTTGAGCCTTCTCTCCAGGTTATCGACCTTATCTCTCATCTCAGCCAGGAGGCCCTCCATGCGGCAAAGCCTTGCCTCTTCAACGGCTGTCGCCGGGTGCACGCCATAGGCAGGCCTTGTCAGAAGCTCCTCCTTGTACTCTTCCACGATTGGATTGTCAGACTCACGTGGAACAGCTTTTGGCGCATTGATTTCATCCAATTTTTTTGTCATCGATTATCCCACCTCGAGAAGAATAGCCCTTGCAGGCAGAACGACAAAACCAAAAAGGAGAACTCCTTGGCTCACTTGTCGTTATGATCCTCAATCATGTGCAGTTTCAATTCTTCCTTCGAATCGAAGATCATTCGGCAGAGTTTGCATTTGAATTTCCCATCTCGTTTGGATCCGGTGCTTCCCATGATAACACCCCTAATCGTTATCGTTTCGGTCTATCCAATCCTAATTAATTTAGTTTTTCGTTCAAATCATCTCTTGGTCTTCCTCTCTCTGTTCCAGTACGGGGACTTACACTTGGGGCAAACTGCAGGCAGCTCTGTTGATCTGGGGTGCCACCTGTGAGAACACCGTTTGCACACAAGCGTAGGCAATTCCATGTGCTCATAGTATTAGAGTATTGGTATATATAAGTTGCCCGGCGATCGCAACAGCCCTTCACTCGCCTCCAATGGCCAATACAGGGTCAAGCCTGGATGCCTTGTACGCTGGATACAATCCCGCAAGAAAATTCACACCAAGGGCGAAGACCACTGCCAGAGCGAATGTTTGCGGCGTGAGCAGCACAGTCAGCCTGGAGACCTGATAGACGTCGCTGGGAAGCTGGACTGGATAGGCCTCAATGAGTTTAGCAGTTGTCCATGCCAGGAGGCAGCCCAGGAGAGCAGCGGGCGGTCCAAGAATCAAGCTCTCTGCAAGGAAAATCTTCACGATGCTCGACTGCGTTGCTCCCATGGCCATGAGTATGCCGATCTCCTTGGTTCTTCGAGTCACAGCCATGATCATGGTATTTGCCACACCGAATCCCGCAATGATGAATATTAGAGCGTAGAATATGTAGAGAATGACCTTCTGCGTGTCCATCACCTGCAGGATATCCCTGTTCTGCTCCTGCCAGCTCACAGCCTTGTAGGCAAAGCGAGAGCTCAAGTCCGAGGCAATCGCCGGTGCTGCGTAAATGTCCGATAGCCTCACGCCGATCTCCGAGACGACGTCTGGTTGACTCAGGAGTTCCTGAGCCGTATCAAGTGGAAGATAGACCAGAGTTTCGTCCGAGCCCGTTCCTGTTCTTATGAGGCCTATCACCTCTATGTTGAACGATTTATTCTGGAGGACCAAATTGAATTTCTGTCCGGGTCGGAGTTCCAGATCATCTGCCAGTTTGGTTCCAAGAACAGCAGCTCTTTTCTTGAAGACGAGATCAGAGTAGTTTCCCCAGACCATGTCCTTCTGAACCATCATAAGCGGATCTTCCTTTAGGGGATCGGCTCCAATGAAGCTCACTGCGCGCACAATATCCTTGTGCTTGGCCCCGGCCTTGCCCATGATGCGGGGCGAGACCGCCTCCACCTGAGGATAACTCCAGATAATTGCGGATAGGGTTCGATACAGAGTGATATAGTCCTCATTCTCCTTGGGGCTGACTGTCAGATGGGGATTGTTCTCCACCAGGCTGCTTACAAGATCGCTCTTGTAGCCTTCGTTGATGCCCATCATTACTACTATCACACCGATGGCCAAAGCCACCGCCAGGACTGTGAAGAGCACCATCTTGGGGTCGGAGGATATGTGCTTTCTGGCTACTGTCAGCTCGAACATAAATTGCCCATCCTCCTCAGATCGCTCATCTGCAGCCTCCAGATCATCCCTTAAGAGCCACCACCGGGTCAAGTCGGGAGGCTTTTCGTGCTGGGTAGTATCCTGCAGCTATGCTCAGCAGGACAGCCAGAATTGTGAAGACGACGAAGTCCATTGGGTTGATGGCGATTGGAATATTCATCATCTGGCCCATGGCATTCTGTATTTGCACTCCGCGAAGCTGCATTGAGACCAAAAACCCGAGGACGCAGCCAAGGATAGAACCCATGAGCCCGAGAAGTCCGCTCTCCAGCAAAAACAGCCTTTGAATGTTTACAGGAGAGGCGCCCATGGCCATGAGCATTCCAATCTCGCGGGTCTTCTCCTGGACCATCATATTCATTATGCTTGCTATGCCAAAAGTGGCAATGATCATGAGCAATAGCATGGTTATAGCATTTTGGGTTCTCTCAAAGGCCAGAGTTCTGACGATATCGGGGTAGAGCTGCTGCCAGTCTTTAGCGTTGTAGCCGTAAGATCTGAGCTCTTTGGCAGCAGCTTCAGCGCCGAAGGGATCCTCCAGCTTTAGGTCGATGCTGGTAACCACATCTCCTTCGTTCAAGAAATCCCGTGCAGTATCCAGAGAGACATAAGTGACGGCTTCGTCTACCTGTTTGTAGCCGAAGTTGAAAAGGCCGGATACCAACAGGCTGGCAGGAACTGCATCTGGGAACTTGGCCTGGATGGTGTCGCCTTTTTTGACCTTGAGCTTCTCGGCCAGTGCCAGACCCATGACTATCCTCTTGCCTCCCAAAATCGATCCGATATCTCCCTCAACCATGTACTTGTTGATCTCGGAGATCTTGTCAGCCTCTACCGGATCCACGCCAATCATGGCCACATTTTCAGCTTTATCTTTATAGGCCAAGGTTGCTGTTGCTGCGAGGCTCGGCGAGACGCCTAAAACTCCTGGTATCGCCCATGCGACATCAACGATGCCCCGATAGAGATGGATGTACTCTTCACCCTCTTTTGGGCTGATGGTGATATGTGGAAGGAACCGAAATACGATATCGAAGAGGAAGTCCGAGAAGCCATTCTGGATGGAGATGAAGACGATCGATATGGCTACAGCCAGCGCGACCGCTCCTACTGAGAGGAATGTGCGCCATTTCCTATAGGTGATATGGCGGGCTACAACTGTAAGCTCGAAGACCGGGAGGCTGTTTTTCAAGATCATGATTCCCTTGAGAGATTGCTGGCTTTCATATCGGACAGATGCGGGGGAGTGAAACTTCCTCGCGAGATGATTCCTCGCGAGATGGCGGGTAAAACGCTAGATCGCATCTCTGCATGGGGTTTGCCTTAAATGTCCTGCAACTATTTTCATGTGTCATCGGCTAAGCCCACCACTCATCTCTAAAGCGTCGTCAATGGCTGATCGGAATTGTCCAGTTATGGAGGGGTAAAATTGATCACATTGTTCAAAAGCCTTACCCCTCGTATCATTTGCCCTTCCCCGTTAGCCTGACAGTCTCTGGTGATAAAAACCTGCCTCTTTCGATCTTTTAGCCTGTAGCTGTCTTCATTGATGTTGACCATAGTGCAATGATGCAGAATCTAATCCAAAATGGCAGCAGCGATGACAAGATCCCTGAAGATGTCTCCCAATTTGCCATAGGACTTATTGGATGTGAAGATGATCGAGGCCCTTTCATACGCCTCCGGATTTTCTTCTCCAACTTCGTCTCCTATCTCCGCTTTGGCAAGATGCTCGACCAGTATCTGAATTGCGTCTGCGATGTCCCGCCTGGCTGGTGAGGAAGGACCGACCTCTCTGGCTCTTCGCTAAAATTGTGTGGGTGAGATCTGGCATAGAATATCTCCCCTCTGCCTTCATGTATCAGTGGTTGAGTTAGAGCATCACGTTTCAGTACAGAGTCACGAAGACGAAAGGAATTTCGCGATTCAAGTTAACCCTTACCAAACCCTCATGATGCTCTGGCACACTGCCACGAAGGATGAAAAATAAATAGGCAGAAACGAGTTTTTCATCGGAGACAGAGAGGAGCCAAATAACAACACAGCCTAATTAGGTAGGAGAGCGCCCGCCACTCCTGCAAAAGCAGCCTTATTTTGTGGCTCTTCGCTATCTCCTGTGGCTTAACTTGATCTACTATGCCTTTCATGGTTTAATCTCGTCTCTGTGCCTCTGTGTCTCTGTGGTTTTGTTCGGTAGCCGTAGGCTTAAATTTCAGCAACTTACTAACTAAACCACAGAGGCGCAGAGACACAGAGACAGAGAATCACTTCATTACCCACATAAAATAGCGAGGAGCCTATTTTGTAAGCGGACAAAATGCCAAGGCATCATCGAGCCCTTCGCTCAGAGGCCCTAATTCAATGTGCGGTTGAGCGAGCTGGCCCGGCAGAAAACACTCTGAGTGCAAGTTACATTGTAAAATGTATAGACTCGCCCCTCAGGATACACTACTGTGAACTTGGCCACCCCCCTATTGAGGGGTTTGGTCCTTGAACCAAGTGGTTTGGAGTCGAACAGGTAATATCCGCCGTTGTATTTTCCGGCATTTTTGACTTGCAATGCAGCACCGTTGATATCCGCCTTCAAGAGTTTGACGTTGCGGTAGCTCCCAAGAAAAGATAACAATTCGGGTTCGAGATACCTGCAGCCTAGGGCTAGCACATAAAGACGCGTAAAAGTGTCCAGAGAATAGTTCAGCTCGAAGGTGGCGTTTTCTCCGTTAAGACGCATGGTTACATCTTTAACATTGATGTACTCATCACCCGAGCCGCAGCAAACGGCAAATATCATTGTGACCAAAAGGGCCACGATCACGACGATAGAGCGCATCTTCACCCTTTCATCTTTAAAAGTGATGGTAGGAACAAGATCAGCACCATCAGAACGATGAATGCTCCAAACAATAATTGCTGCCTTCTTTGAGCTGACTTGAATTTCGTCTCGCAAAGCTCGTCGCAGAAGTTTTCATCTGCTCGAACGGCATTGCCGCAGACCACACAGTGCTTATGCGGCGCTATTTCTGTCATCCTATCATCGACCAGGTACATTTGAGACATGAGGGTTAATAAGGTTTTGCACAACACAGCACAAATCCAGAATTGTTATAAGACGGGATTACTTACTTCAAATTAGTAATGGGTGTCCTACCAGGAAAAATGCCCAAATAAGATAGCTACAAAGGCCCATTTGGACTTGGAGATGCGCTTTAATGATCCATAACTTACTAAATAATATTATAATTAATATCCTACAATTTGATCTGACTGGTGGAGAGGTATGTCTCGTGGAGAAAAAATTTTTGGTTTATTTTTCCACTGGAAATAAAGGGGTTCTCTTGATATGCCAAGACAATGCCCCGATGGTTGCATTAACTATAATAGGAGCCTTAGCAAGTATGTTAGGCTTATGCCAAGAAATACCGTGATCATCTTCATCGTCTTGCTCATATGGCTCCAACCAATTGATGGAGCAAGATCGTACATCGTGGATGATGACGGCTTCGCCAATTATAAGACCATCCAAGAAGCCGTGATCGCTGCAGATAATGGCGACACAATTTATGTCAAGCCTGGAAACTATCACGAAGAGGTAATTCTGAACAAGAGCGTATCCCTCATGCCACTCCTTGGCGAGAGGGAGCCGATAGTCCTCAAAGGAGATGGGAAGGAGACAGGAATTACGATAACCTCAGATGGCTGCTCTCTGGAGGGTCTGACCTTTGAGAACTTCACAGGACCGGGGATACATGTCCGCTCGAACGGGAACACCATCAAGGAGAACGCATTTGAGAAGGATAACCCTGCAATACTCGTCAGAGATTCGCACATGAACTCCATTGCCAAGAACGTCGTGAAGGATTGCGAGGGTGGAGTGGCCCTGCTGACAGGTTCAAGCGACAACAATGTGCTCGATAACGAGATCATTGGCGGAACGGTCGCCATATTGATCAGGGACGCTGGAGAGAACAGCATCACTGGCAATAGTGCGAACGGCTCATCTATGGGCATCTGGCTGATGAACAGCAGCGATTCTGAGATCATTGGAAACAAGATTGAGGCCAAGACATATGGGATATGGATCTTCAATAGCACCTCAGGCGATCTGAGGGACAATGCTGTATCTCGAAGTTTGCGCGGAATGTACTTCATGAACTGCAGTGGCCAGGAGATCGAGAACAACAGCATCAAGAACGTGGAGTTCGGCATTGCCCTTGAGAACTCCAATTGGAACACAATCGCTGGTTGCAGAATTGTGAATAGCACTCGTGCCTTTGGTCTGGCAAAAAGTCGTGAAAACATAATAACAGGAAATAGCATTAGTGACGTCAAAGACACTGCAATAGAGATAGATTATTCCAACGGCAACAGCTTGCAGGACAACGAAATCTCCAGAGGAGACAAGGGCATCATCATGCTGGACTCTTCAGCCAACTTGCTGAAGGACAACAGAATCCAGGAGATAAAGTGGAGCCTCTATGTGGAGAGCTCCTTAAAAGAAGGATTCAACAATTCCATCGACGAATCAAATCTGGTGGACGGAGCGCCTGTAGCCTACGTCTATGGAAAATCGGGCGGGCTCATACAGAATAAAAAGCTCGCTCATATCACATTGGCCTATTGCAATAATTTTATCCTGCAGAGGAACGATGTCACCAATGATGCCATTTTCCTTTTCAACTCAAACCAAAACAAGATCCAGGAGAACAATGTATCAAATTGCTATGGCATACGCATGGTGAACTCAATTGGAAATGAGGTCTTTGGAAACCGTCTGTTAGGCAACAGATACAGTGGGATGTTCTTGGTCAGCTCAAACTCAAATCAGATAGTCGAAAACGCTGCCTCGGGCAACAATCAAAATGGTATATCGCTTCTCGACTGCAGCAATAATACCATTCGCGGCAACGTTGTGGATCACAACTACGAGACTGGAGTCTGGCTCAATTACTCCAACGACAATCAGATCTACCAGAATAACATCACAAACAATCCTATGGGCCTGCAGATCATTTACTCCTCAGGCAATCAGATCTACCACAACAACTTCATCAACAACAAGGAGCATTCGCAAGACTTGTACGGCAACAATAGCTGGGACGGGGGCAATGTCATCGGCGGAAATTACTGGAGCGGCCATGTTGCCAAAGGCAATCCGAGCGAGAACTGGCCTATGATCATCAAAGGTGGAACGACGGATAAATACCCATTCCAGGATGAGGGCGGCTGGCTTTGAGAAGAACCAAAATAACTGCGGACAAACCGCAATCTACTTTAAGATGATGAGGTGATAGACGAAAATATGGCAAAGAAAAAGAGTGAAAGCAGCGGCCTGCAGTCATCAGCAGGACTGATGAGATACTTTGAGGCCGATGATACCTCGATCAAGCTCAATCCCAAGATGATAGTTGGGGCCTGCATTGGTGCTGGAGTAGTTGTAATGGGCCTCAACATTGCTTTTGGACTATGGCCTCCAAAATAAGTGGTGTCGACGGACGACACCATCGGGCTTTAGAGCGCCCTTCTGCGGCAGTCGACTGCGCGGCTCAGGGCTTGGATGCCATCTCGTCGACCTCCTGAGCGCCTTCGGCCAGCAGAGCATCTTCATCTCCCGTGAGAATGCTAATCAGCCTGGCAAATTCGCCAGCATGAACCCTCTCTTCGTTGGCGATGTCCAATAGCACCTTCTTGGCAAGAGGGTTGTCCGTGGCCTCGGCGTGGGCCATGTAGAGGTGCACTGCCTCGTGCTCTGCAGCCAGGTCAAGGCGAATCGCTCTGATCAGCTCTCCCTCTGTGAGCTTGCGATCAGGCACTTTGCCGCTGAAAGGATTGAGAAACTCAGCCATTTTTACCTCCTCAATTACAGATGCAGCCTAACGTAGATATCTCTTTTGGCCAGTTCCTCCTGAAGGCCGTCCTGCGAATTTGAAATCATCAAAATATAGACCCATGGACCAAAAGCTCCATCAATCCCTTAAAACAATCCTTCGTTCATGGCGATTCACCCGATAGAATTCAGGTATGGTACAAAAGAGATGAAGGCTATCTGGGAGGAGGATTTCCGGCTTCGCTGTCTTTTTCGCGTCGAAGCTGCCCTCGCCCAGGCAGAAGAGGAGCTGGGCATGATCCCCAAAGGCGCAGCCGCGGAGATCGCCTCAGCAGCTGAGGCTGCCAGCCCAAATAGAGCCAAGCAGATCGAGGACGAGATAGGCCACGACATGATGGCCACAGTCCTGGCCATGGCCGAGGTTAGCCCAAAGTTTGGAGAGTGGATCCACCTGGGTGCGACCTCCAACGATATCCTGGATACGGCCACTGGCCTGCAGATCAAAGCCTCATTGGATGTGCTGGAGCCGAAGCTGAAGAAGCTGCTGGCGTTGCTGCTCGACCTTGCCATGAAGAGCAAGATGGTGGTCTGCGCTGGCAGGACACATGGCCAGATCGCTGTTCCCACCACCTACGGCCTCAGGTTCGCGATATGGGCTTCGGAGATAGCGCGCCACATCGAGCGTTTGGAGCAGCTCCGCCCACGCGTGGCTGTTGGCAAGATGAGTGGTGCTGTGGGAACCCAAGCAGCCTTCGGCAAAGACGGCATGGAGATTCAGACACGCGTCATGCGTCATCTTGGTCTGACAGAGGTAGATGTCTCCAACCAGGTGGTACAGCGCGATCGGCATGCTGAAATGGTCTGCTGGATGGCGCTTGTCGCGTCAACGCTTGACAAGATCTTCGTTGAGATGCGCTCATTGCAGCGCACTGAGATAGCAGAGGTCGAAGAGGGTTTTGGCAAAAAGCAGGTGGGATCTTCCACGATGCCCCACAAACGCAATCCTATCAAGTCTGAACAGATATGCGGACTGTCACGCGTTGTGCGCGCGCAGCTGTTGCCAGCCTTCGAGAACATCCCCCTTTGGGATGAACGCGATCTGACAAACTCAAGCTGCGAGCGCGTCGTCTTCCCCGAGGCCTTCATCTTCACCGATCATCTCATAACCCTCGCAGAGCGCACACTCAAAAACATCAGGCTGCGGCCTGAAAATATCGAGCGGAATCTTATGCTGTTGCACGGCCTGAACATGGCTGAGAATGTGATGGTGGAGCTGGCCAAGAGAGGCGTGGGACGACAGCAGGCGCACGAGATCATGCGTCAGAGCAGCATGACGGCCTTCGAGCAGAGAAGAGAGCTGGCAGATGTTCTCCTGGAGAACGAGACTGTAATGCGTCACCTAAAGCCTGAGGAGATCCGATCGCTGCTGGACCCGCATCAGTACATCGGCACGGCAGTGCAGCAGGTAGAGCGACTGTGCGCAAAGCTGCAAAAGCTTTACCTGGCTTGAATATTTACCTTACCTAAAAGCGGAGAGGATGTCGGATCATGCCTGATGTATTCCTCATCAAGCCCGGCTCGATCCTGAGGGATGAATCTGGAAGGATCCTGGACGCCAGATCTTCGGTAACATTGACAATATCCAAAAAAAGAAAGATAGTAGTGGATACAGGGCTGGCAGGCGAGGGAGAACAGATCCTCGAAGCTTTAGCCCGGCTGGGCCTGAGGCCTGAGCAGATAGATACCCTCGTGAATACCCATGCTCACCCAGATCATTGCGGGAACAACTATCTTTTCTCTCAGGCGGCGATCATCTCGCCAAAAGATGGAGAGGTGATCGCACCAGGAGTGCGAGCGATAGAGACGCCTGGCCACACCATGGACAGTATATCCATAGTCGTAGAAGGTCCGCAGACAATAGTAATAGCAGGCGATGCAATGCCCACTTTTGGAAACTTCCAAAAAAATGTGCCTCCTTTCATGCATGTAGATCGAGATCTAGCCGTCTCCAGCATGGCTAGGATAATAAACCTTGCAGACATAGTGGTGCCAGGACATGATCTGCCATTTTCAGTGCTCAAAAGATCGACTGTTCAGCTTCCGATTAGGAGAAGTGCAGCCAGTGGTCAGACACATTAAAATATGGCAAAATTGAAACCGCTTATACATTGTATATGCAGGTTAGATATGCTGAGAAATCTAAGATTAGGCAACCTATAAATACTTAAAAAAAGTATAGATTTTAGAATGCAACTGAAATTAACATCAAAGGAGAGGTTAGTTCTTTACGGTCTTGCCAGATATCCGGGGTTTAGTGATATAGATCTCGCTTCAAACATCGGCGTTGATCGATCGACTATATTCAAGAGCAAGCGGAAGTTCAGAGACTGGAAACTCATCAAACTATTGAATGTACCTTCCGGAGAGGCTGTGGGCGCCGAAATCCTGACCTCCGTCTTCGTCAGATACAAGCCGACTGCGCCTTTTGAGGTGAGGCGAGAATCAAAATCATTCCAGGATTGGACAGGCTACCCAAATTGCGTGGCTCATGTCTCTTCAAACACCGACTCAGTCTCTATATTCTACTCAAAGAGCTTAACGGACTTCAAGGTGAACTTCGATCCCATCATCGATGGATATTACCATAGCGATTTCATTGAGGATATCGTTTACTTCCACTATCCCTTCCAAGTCTCCAATTACTCTGCAGATGCAGCCCTAGCAGTGAATAGCCTTTTTGATCTGGGCAGAACCGACCTTCCTGATGAGATCATTCCGCCAAAGCCAGTGGCCCTGACGGACGAATCCCGACTCACTGAGAAGGACAAGCTGACGCTTTACGCATTTGTGAAGTATCCCATGCTATCAGACCTTGAGCTCTCCAGAAGAACTGGAATTTCCAGACCTACAATCTCAGGAAAGCGCACCAAGTTCTTCCAGACAGGACTATTGTTCCGAGAGGCATACATCGACTGGCAGAAGATCTGTTGTGAGTTGCTGTCCTTCTACCACGTTAAGATCAGACACGGCCACAGCCGCGAAGACCTTGCCAGGGTCTACAGGGCCCTCAGGAACGTTGGAGCACCTCTGTTCAGCATTTTGCAGCCAGGGGAGGTCTTTGGTTCTTTCTTGTCTACAGGCTATCCTGAACTAAAGAGCCGCTTGGACGCTGAGCTGCGCAATCTTTCAGCCGATGGGCTTGTCGATGAGAGGCCCATGCTTGTGATCATGCCTCTTTCCGAGATCAAGGCCGCAAAGATAAATTATTCTCCAATGGTGGCCAAGATGCTTGGTGTGGGCAGGGAGATATGAACGGAAGATGATGGATGAGTTTGCCATAATCTGCTCTCGTGCAGATCCGGCAAGCCTCAACATCTATGAACGTCTTTTGGAACTTGAGCCTTGGGAAGAGCATGATGGATTTTGGCGTTCCGGAAACAAATGCCTGATAATTCACGATGGGGAGCAGAGTGCTCTGCGAGGGTTTGACGCTCACTTGAATTGCCTGGGCTTGCATCCGAGGGTTGTCGTCTTCGCCTGCAGGCATGAGTCCAAGGCTGGCTTGCCGTGGTTTGGCGGGCACTTCACCGGCGTGATCGAAAAATTTCGCCAGGAGCTTTCTTGGGCCTCGCCAGCGGGTTTGAGGTCTTTTTTATGCAACATTCGAAATCTCGCTCCTGAAGGATTCCTGGTATCTGCAGAAGCTACGCACCATGGGCCGACTGACATGAGAACGCCATGCTTCTTTGCAGAGATAGGCAGCACAATGGCCCAGTGGTGCGATGCGCATGCGGGCGAGGCTGCGGCAAGAGCCATTCTTGCCCTGGAGATTCGAGAGCTTCCAGTATTTTTGGGATTTGGCGGCGGCCATTATGTGCAGAGGCAGACAGATCTCATCTTCGAGGCTAATATTGCCTTTGGGCATCTCTTCTCCAGCTACAATGCATCTTGGCTGGACGCAAAGCTCGTCAGGGATGCCGGCCAAAAATCAGGCGCCAGCTTTGCATACATCGACCGCAAGTCCCTGCGGTCAGCAGAACGTTTGCGCATCGTCTCAATTCTCGAAGATCTGGGGTTGCCTATGTTGCGAAGCGCAGAAATTCGCGCCAAATTCCCTCTGCAAGAATGAATTTTACAGGTAACTATCCAGCCCAACTAGCATTCAGCCCTGCTCGCTGAATCGTTCCATTATCTTGCGTTGTCGTAGTTAGACATAATTGATAACACATTTATATATGGTAGCATGTTAAACTAACATAAAAATGATTGAAGATGGGGATTGCGATGGGAAAAATCCAATGTTTGCTGACAGCCTCAACCCTGCTTTGCATATTGTTTTCGGGGTCTGGCCTGGCTGATGTCCAGTCTCAAGAGAGGATCGGCACTGTAGATAAACTCGTCATCGGAACCACTGACCATGTGGAGGATTTGAACGTTGATGATAGCATATTCAATATCTATCGGGAATCGCTTATCACAAAATCGCTGATACGCACTGATGCATCGGGAAATTACGTGCCTGCGCTTGCATATAGCTGGGAGACCAAAGATGCCAAAAAATGGGTCTTCCATCTGGTCAAGAACGCCACATGGCACGACGGAGTACCTTTAACCGCTGCGGATCTCAAGTTCTCCCTGGAGTACCTGCCAGAGAAGCTTGGAGGTTCCAACTGGAATATCATCGAGTCAGTCGATGCTCCAGATGACTATACGCTCGTAATAAATCTCAAGTCGCCTGATGGCAACTTCTTAAACAACCTTCTCATGCTCAGGACAGTTCCAAAACATGTGTTCGAGAAGGTTGCAGACCCCAAGAGATTCAACGATCCAGAGTGTGCCATTGGCTGCGGACCATATAAGTTCGTAAAGTTCGATAAGTCAGCAGGCCTCATCAAGTTCCAGGCCTATGAGAATTATTACGAAGGCAGGCCATCTGTGCAGGAGATAGACATTCGCATGTTCAAAAATCAGGAGACCATGATGATGGCTCTGCAAAAAGGTGAGCTAGACACTGTGTACATCTACTCAGGCGGCATCAGCTACTACTATGTGCCTCAGCTCTTAAAAGATGCAGATCTGGAATTTCAAATCATCAATAACACAGGCGTTCCAAACGCCCTGTGGTTCAACCTGAATAAGACGCCCTACAACGATAGCCGCTTTCGCGAAGCAATCAGCTATGCCATCGACTACGAAGAACTCAAAAATCTCTTCACAGCAGGATATGGCCGAGTGCCGAATGCTGGATTCATACCGGACGGAAACCTGAACTTCGTCCAGACAAGGCCACTTGTCTACAACTCCAGCCATGCGAACCTGCTCTTGAATGCCACTGGGCTTGCGGACACAAATGGAGATGGATTCAGAGAGAGGGCGAACGGGAGCCCATTCCAGCCTCAGATCCTTGTCAAGTCAGACAGCGACAGCGTGCGACTTGGTGAGATGCTCAAGAAATATTTCAATGGCGTCGGCCTTGATGCCCAGATCCATGTAACGGACAGCAGCGGCTTTTGGGATATCGTGGACAACAAAGATCACGAGATGTTTGTGAGTCGGACAACTCCCTGGGGAATGATGATGGAAGCCGGGTATGCTACGGGCTACATGGACACGAGGAGCAATGGCTGGCCTGTGCTCTCCGATCCGGTATTCACGAAGCTTGTTGATGAGCTTTTAGGATCATCTGATGATAAGACGACAGCAAAGCTCGCCAAGTCAGTTCAGGAGTACTATGCTCATGAGCTTTTGGCCATATCGCTCTACTGGAATGACTATGTGCAGCCCTACAACAGGAGATGGGAGGGATATGTCGCAAATCCGATTCACGGCATCCTCTCCTACGAGACGTTCTTCGGGCTGCACCCAGCCTGAAAACCATATCAAGAGCCTCCATTCATTCAGGCTCTATTTTTTTTAAGATCAGCTCCTGAGAGATCGTGTTGACCTCTTCAATTGTGACACTTTCCACAGGAGTTATGCTGCCGAATGCGTCCATCAGCAGCGTTCGTCCATCCTTTCTTTTAGCTGCGAGGATATTCTTGGCCACCAAAAGACGATCTTTTGTGCCATCCTCATAAACATACACTGTGAACTCGCACATCAAACATCACCCAGCATGCACTTCTTTATTCTCAGGATATCGCTCAAGGCCGATGTCCAAGGCACATTGTCCAAAAGCAGTGCACCCTTTTTATCTGCCTCTATCACGGACCTATCATAGCCCACAGACAGAATCTGATCTGCAAAAAGATTAAGCTCTTGCACTGCACAGCTGAGATCCTCTTCCAGTTCCACCTTATTTACAATTGCTATTTGCCGCTTTACGCCGAGATCTTTTGCCAGCCTCAGGCCGTGTTTTGCCACTTCAAGCGATTTTGGCGTAGGCTCTGTGATTACAAAGGATATATCGAACTCCGATGCCAGGCCCCTGCCAAAGATCTCCACTCCTGCTTGAGAGTCAACGAATATGAAATCGTTCTCATCTGGGCCAGACGCCAGATAATTTACAAGCAATTTTACCAGTGAGATGGGAGCGCACAGACAGCCTGCACCTCCAAATGGAATCGTCCCCATCACAATTAGCTTTACTCCATCACAGGCCTGTACTATGAACTCCTCGAGAGAATCATCTGTGTCTTCTAATCCGTGGTTGGCATGCTCACCTACGCCGCCTCCCAGCTTCTCTTGGAGATGGGATTTGTCTCCTGCTAAAGATACGACCTCGGAGATGGGAATGCCAAGAGACATGGCCAAGTTCATGCTTGGGTCGCAGTCTATTACCAGCACTCTGTAGCCATCCCGAGCCAGAAGCCTGGCAAGGTTAGAGAGAATCGTGGTCTTGCCAACGCCTCCCTTTCCAGTGAAGATTATGCGCTTCATCTGGCCACCATGACCAGAGTGTTGACGAAGACTGACTCATCGAACTCCTCACAAACCTTCTTCGTCTGATCTACATGCCTGGCCAGGAACATCCATTCTCCATCAGAGGTAATGGGAATCTTAGCCATGCCCATCTCATCTGTCTTGGCAGAAGCCATCTCCTTTCCCTGTTTCTTTGAGACCGCTTTGATGTCAGCGGATTTAAGCGGCCTGTCCTCGTACAGGACTGTCAACTCAGCATCTTTGCCAACTCTGCAAAATGGCTCTTTTGGTACGATCTCAAGTATTCCATGCATAGGTCGGCTACTATAAGATCCAGCATTGCCCACTGCAACTATGGTCTTTGCCATCTGGTGATATGCGCCAGCGTAGATCACATCCTTGAACTTAAACTTGGGGCCTTCGCTGTAGCCCTCCTTGGTCTGAGACCAAATGGCAGTTCCCATATCCACATAAGCCGTATAGTAGCCGTCTTTTGGGGCATTGAACTTCATAAAATGATGCCTCTCTCCAGGCTTCAAGGAGGCCTCTCCCTTGCTCCCGTCCGGCAAAAATACGTGCGGCACAAACCTGCTTATATCTCCCACACCATCTTGCTGCATATTATGGCCGAAGACCAAAGATAGTTCCACATTCCCATCACCTATCCCGAGGCTTTCCAGCCAAATTTCGTGGCCATTAATCATCATATACAACTTATTCTCTTGCATTACATATCCCCTGCTGCATCTCTGTACATAACCTCTAATAGTTTTCTGGCTATTTACTGATAAAACTTTCGATGATCATATCAATTAGTATGTTAAATCATTGGTTATATCATAAATTATTAATACTAAATATCCAGACCATTGAGATTAAATGTATAACTAAGGTGATGGAATAATGAAAAACATATTACAGCTACTGGCCTGCTGTCTCATCCTCCTCTGCCTCTCAGGCTTGGGTTTGGCGTCACAATCTGAGAGCAGTGGCAGCCAGGAAAGGATCTCAAAGCTCACAGTCGGAACGATAAACCAGATCAATGATGCCAATCTCTGGGACTACTACTTCGGAGTGTACAGCATGATGCTCAGCCACCAAGGACTCGTGAGGTTCAACAATAACGGTGATGTAGGCCCTGAGCTTGCAGCATCTTGGGATACAGAAGATCTGCGGACGTGGACCTTCCATCTGAGAGATGATGTCACATGGCATGACGGCCAGCCTCTCACAGCGCAGGATATCAAGTTCACAATAGACTATGACCTGGAGAAAGATCCTCTGAGCAAATCATACATCGGAACTATCAAGTCAGTCGAGGCGCCAGACAACAAGACAGTTATCATAACACTGGAGAAGCCTGACTATAACTTCCTCAACACGATTGCAGTGGTGAAGATGATCCCGGCGCATATATTCAAGTCCGTAGCAGAACCCAAGAAGTTCAACGACAGAGAAGCTGCCATTGGGTGCGGACCATATAAGTTCGTCAAATTCGACAAGGATGCAGGGACAGTCACCTACCAGGCAAATGACAGATACTGGGGTGGAATGCCAGCCATAGATACCATCGAACTGAGGATGTTCAAGAATCCCGATGCACTGATGCTGGCCTTCCAGAAAGGAGAGGTAGACCTGCCATATTACTATTCCAAGGGCATCAGCTACTATTATGTTCCAAACCTTCTGGATAACAAAGAGATCGGCATCGAGGTCTATCCTGAGAGAGGCATCACAAACGTCTTGTGGTTCAATACAGCCAAGGAGCCATTCGACAATAAAGAGCTTCGATTGGCATTAAGCTATGCTTTGAACTATGAGGAGCTCAAGAACATGTTCACTGCAGGGTATGGCACTTTGCCAAGCGCCGGATGGGTTCCAAACGGCACACTTTACTACACCAAGACCCGAATATTGACGTATGACGCAAACAAATCCAGGTCTATGCTGGACGATCTGGGCTTCAAGGACGTGGATGGCGACGGTTTCAGAGAGACGCCACAAAAGGCAAAATTCCAGCCCAAACTGCTCACCAGGAGCGATTTGCCTGACAGCATACGCGCTGCCGAGATGCTCAAGAAGTATTTTGCGGCTGTTGGCATAGACATCGAGATCGATCTGGCAGATAAGAGCACCCACGGAGAGATACTGGATGAGAAGAAGACACATGAGATGGCACTCGCCGGAACTACCTTCTGGGGAATGATCATGGGCGAGGGCTATGGATCTGGCTATACAGACAGCAGATATTATGGGTGGTCGATGGTCGATGATCCAGAGTATCAGTCGATAGTCGACAGCCTTGGTTCAACCCAGGACAAGAGAAAACGAGAGGAGCTTGCAGCGCAAATTCAAGAGTACTATGCTGAGCAGATGCCTCAGTTTGCAGTCTATTCCATGAACATAATCCAGCCATACAATGCCAACTATGCTGGCTGGGAGTACAATCCTCTGCATGGCATCTTGTCTTACGGCACCCTCAACAAATTGCACGAGGCCTGAAAGAGAGGTCGCCTTTTACTAGCAGGGTGAGACGAAATTGAGTGAGGCTGGCGGCGGGAGATCGTATTTCCTGGGTAAGCTCATCCGGTACAGTCTCACCCTCTTTTTGATACTCTCCCTCAACTTCGCCCTTCCCAGGATGATGCCAGGAGATCCAGTCGTCAATCTTCTCGGTGACGAAGCCCTGCATAACGATCCAGAGATGATAGAAAAGCTGAGGGCAGAATTTGGTCTGGACAGGCCCCTGCACATCCAATACACAGACTACCTGCGGTCTGTGTCCAGGCTGGATCTGGGCTACTCCATTCATAAGAGCCGGAGCGTCGCAGACCTCATGGCTTACAGGCTCTTCTGGACGCTAGTGCTGGTCTTTCCGTCTATCGTCATAGGCGCTCTTCTTGCCCTGCTACTGGGCGCCCTTGCGGGCTTCAAGAGCCAGAGCCGAACGGATCTCATGCTAACAGGCCTTGCCCTCTTTCTTTACACCTGTCCGCCGTTCCTTCTGGCCATGGTCCTGGTAAGCGTCTTTGCGTTTCATCTGGGGCTGTTTCCTCTGGGAAATTTGACCTCGGGAGGCAGAACAGGGGTCGAATACATTGCTGATGTTGCCTGGCATCTTCTCCTTCCAGTTGCGACTCTTTCCCTGCTCGGAGCCAGCTACAAGTTCCTTGTAGTAAGAAACTCCGTCGTGCAACTGCTGGAGGAGCAGTTCGTTCTGGCTGCAAGGGCCAAAGGTCTCAGGGAGATGGAGATCCTCCTCGGCCATGTCATAAGAAATGTTCTTCCGCCCTTCATCAGCATGGTGGCATTGAGCTTTGGCTTCATGGTCTCCGGAGCCCTGATAGTCGAGATAGTATTCTCCTTGAACGGCATGGGAACGTTGGTTTACGATGCAGTTGTTGCGCGAGACTACCCTGTGATGCAAGGATGCTTTCTCGTCCTGACTGTATCTGTGCTGGCTGCAAATCTCATAGCAGATATCCTGTACGGCATCGCCGATCCTAGAATCGGCAGGACAAGCTGAGGTAAAATGATTTGGTACGATAGAGGACAAATTCTCTACAAAGTCTCGCCTCTGAGATTGGCTGGATGGCTCATCTTGATCTTCTTCTTGCTCTTGGCCCTGCTGGCGCCGTTCATTGCTCCTCAGGATCCATGCAAGACCGGCGCGCCTTACCTCCCGCCAAGCTCGGATCACCTTCTTGGAACGAACGATATCGGCCAGGACATACTATCAGAGCTCATCTATGCATCGCGCGTGTCCCTGGCCATTGGGCTCTTGGCTGGATTCATGTCTATCGTCATAGGCGTTGCAGTAGGGCTACTGGCAGGCTACTTTCGGGGCTGGGTAGAAGAGCTGCTTCTGGCCATTGGAGACCTGGTTCTTCTAGTTCCCGGGCTTCCGCTGATGATCATCCTGGCCGCATATCTGAGCCCTAGCATGTGGAACATCATACTTGTGGTGGGCCTCTTGTGGTGGTGCTCCACAGCGCGCGTCGTGCACTCTCGCGTCCTGCAACTGCGCAATATGCCTTTCGTAGAGGCTGCCAGGGCTCTTGGCTGCTCGGACAGATATATAATTCTTAGGCACATTCTCGTCAATGCAAAGGAGATCGTTTACGCGAAGTTCGCTTTGGCTGTGGCCTCAGCCATGCTCACAGAGGCATCATTGAGCTTCCTTGGGCTAGGCGATCCGCTGAACATCAGCTGGGGCGAGATGATCCATTTCGCCTTCTCTCGCGGAGGATTTGCAAACGATATGTGGTGGTGGTATCTCCCACCAGGTCTACTGATCTGCACCTCTGTCTTGGGATTCGTGCTGATCAGCATGGAACCGAAGAGTCGTGGGAAATTCTTGGAGCTATAGAGCGATGTCTACCTGTTTGGTAATTCTCATGAATATAAACCTGTCAACCGTAAGGTTAATATCCCGACAGATTCATACGTCAAACGCCGAGTATCATAACGACAGATATGTGGATAAGAGGGGTTAAAAAATGTGGAGGTGCAAGGACGCGCTTCTCCCTGCCCTGAAGGAAGGGGTCATGCGCGCTGCGACGAAGATGGATCTGAAATTCATAATTATCCTAATGGCCCTTGCAACTCTCTTTATATGTACTCTGTCACAAGGCAACGATACAACCTATTCGAATAATAAGGCAGACTACTGGTACAAGAGAGGGCTTGATGCGTCTGGAAAAGGAGATTATAAAGATGCACTGGCAAGTTATGATAAAGCCATTAAGATCAATCCTGATAATGCAGTTTATTGGGACGGAAAAGCCGCTCTTCTTGCGTCGTTGTCCATAAAACAGAAAGATCCAGATTATTTAAACGATTCAGTGCGTGCGTATAATAAGGCCATTGAGCTGTATAATGAATCGCTCAATAAAAATCCAATGGATTCCAATCTTTACTATTATAAGGGCCTTGCGCTCAGCAACAAAGCATTCTTACTGCAAAGCAAAATATTTAATATCACTCAAAGTAAAGAAAACGCCACAGCATGCCTTGAAGAAGCCATAAGATCGTATAATCATGCAGTAGAGATCAACCCTAAATATCTGACTGCCTGGAAAAATATAGGCATTGATCTGTATTTTTTAGGGAGATATAACGAATCGCTAAAAGCATACGACAAAGCCATAGAGATAGACCCGAACTATGGGTTAGCCTGGTATAACAGGGGCCTCACACTCCATGAACTGGGAAAGTACAATGAGTCTCTTCAAGCATATGATAAAGCGCTTAGGATGTTCCCGGAAAATGCAGCCATCTGGTACAGCAAAGGAAATTCTCTGTTGTGTCAGGGAGATTACAATGGCGCCATTGACTGTTATGAGAAAGCCATCCGGCTGAATCAATCCTATGCTGAAGCCTGGTATAAGAAAGGCGTGGCTTATCAGGAGCTTGGCTACTATGCAGTCTCAAATGCTTCTTTCTCCAGGGCAAGTTATCTTGGCTACGCAGCTCGACCAATGAGCTCTCTTTAGTGTTCGAAGATGCGGGAAGACTATTTGCAGGAAAACTATTAATACTTTGATGAGGCCCAAAAAATGATGCGTCAGAAAAGGCCTTTTCATGTCATGATCATTCCGACGTTGGGCTGTCCCTCCAAATGCGCTTACTGCTGGAGCTCAGAGGTCGGATCTCCCGTAATGAGCATTGAGACTGTTAAAGATATTGTGGAATGGCTCAATGTTTTTCGCAATGATCCAGTCACATTCACCTTTCACGGAGGCGAGCCGCTTCTTGCCGGAGCAGATTTCTATCGCATTGCTCTGCCACTGCTGTCTGATCTGAAGCATCTTAGCCCGAACTTCGCCTTGCAGACCAACCTCTGGATGCTCACTCATGAGCTGGCCGAGGTTCTTGCCAAGCATCAGATTCCAATCGGCTCCAGCCTGGACGGGCCAATGGAGATAAATGACCTCCAAAGGTCGGAGGGGTATTACGAGAGGACGATGCGGGGCTATGAGATTGCCAAAGAGCACGGACTGCAGGTACAGTTCATATGCACATTTACATCGTATTCGGTCAAATTCAAAGAGGCAATATTCAATTATTTCCTGGAGAACGGCTTGACATTGAAGCTGCACCCCGCGCTCCCATCCTTGCGCAGCGACGAGCCAGAAAAATGGGCGCTTTTGCCAGAGGAATATGGGGACCTGCTGGTCTATCTCATGGACAAGTACCTGGAGAACATGGATCAGATCGAGGTCAGAAACATCAACGACTATTGCAGATGCGTCTTTACTGGCAGAGGCACTGTCTGCACCTTCGTGGACTGCATGGAGAATACCTTCGCAGTGGGGCCCGACGGCAGAATCTATCCTTGCTATCGTTTTGTCGGCATGCCGCAGTATGTGATGGGAGATGTCCGGGATCGGCCAAGTCAGGCGGACCTGGCTGGATCGGAAGCCGGGATGCGCATGCTCCAGTTCAAGGATTACGTAGACAAGAACTGCAAGAGCTGCAAACACATCCGCTACTGCCGAGGAGGCTGTCCATACAACGCAATGGTCCCTGCAAGCGGAGACATCAAAGGCGTTGACCCGCACTGCGTCGCCTACAAGAAGATATTCGATGAGATCTCCGACAGGTTCAACAAGGAGATGATGGCCTCCCTCGGAATGGAGAAGGACTTCTCCGGCAGCTCCGAGAGGGCAAATAAGCCGGGGATCATGGCCCTGATGCGAAAGCTGGCATCAAATTAGGGATCATCACGGACAGGGCAAGGTCAAGACAGAGCTGTTGCCCACGATGGTCTCCGATCGAATCTGCGCGTATCCTACGTAAGTTCCGTGCATCATATAGGATGGCACTGTGTCAGCGTTCTTTTGCACACGAGTGCCGATCTTGGCAGTACCCTGAATCTCGGAGCTGATCTGGTAGACGGACATGTTATCGTTCTGGTAGATGGTTGTGTCCTTGATCAGATCTTTGTCGATGTAATAGGTCTCTGAATAGACCGATCCAACCTGGTAGTTCTTGGCGCAGAGGGCATTTTTGAGGTCGCCTTGCGTAAGAGGAGGCGAATAAGGCTTGTAATCATAGTCGGCCGAGATGGTCAGGGATGCTTCGTCCATATTCGAGTCTCTGTAGACTTCGGAGTCGATGGTCCTTGTAGCCATCCCGCTCCCTCTGGTTCCAAGGACGATCTTCTGGCCGCTGAAACCTGACTGGGTCTGGAGGATCCTGGACTCGTCCATGTAGCCGTTGACGAAAACCCAGGAATGCTCAGTGAAGTTCTGTGCAATGGTGTCCTCTGCCACAGTGGCCATCATGTTGGTCGCGAGACTGAAGGCAAATAACAGCATCAATGAAAGTTTCCACCTCATCATGACGCCTCTAAGATTGCGAATGGCCAAATTGAGATATAAACCTGATCCTGTGAGTGAGAGCTCTCATCTTCTCGCCCCCCATCTAGAAAGAGCTAAGAGCAGGCCCTATGGAGTAATACGTCTCCGCAGGATACCCATAGATCATTCCATAGGCATTTGGTTGTGGTTGAGTCTCCTGAAATGTCCTTGGCGTCTGGTTCCAGCTTGCATCGATCGAGTGCACAGGAGTGAAGGTCTTGCTGATGCTGTAAGGCTGCGCAAGCTCAGGTTCGGTGATAGTTTTAAGCATCAGAGATTCATTCTCTCCGAAGATGCTCTCTATCCAGGCATTGTATTTCAAAACTGCCTGGTTATACGAGGTAATATCTCCTCCTTGGGCCTGATCGTACATTTGGGCCATGGACCAACCCTGCTTAAGGCCTTCCAGCACGCCCCTTTGATACTCAGTCAGAGCCAGGGATGGGACCATGAGCCCAATCACGATCAGAACTAGCACAAATCTCCTCATAATTGCATTCCACCCAAAACAACAGATCATAATGAAGGTCAAAGACAAAAAGGATTTGGGTTGCAACGCTGGAGCGCATTCTATGAGAACAGCAATTGGGAGGAAGGGCAAAGTCGATGATGAAGCACAGGGTATTTAGGACTGATGTTGTCTCGACCTTTGCCCGATTTTGGATCGGCGTTCAACGATATAAACATATGGTACACGTCGGCTGAATGGCTCTTTTGCGAGAGATTCGTCCGAGACGAAATCCTTAAATACGACCATTGACGTACAGTGTGCTTGGCAAAAGTCGACTTACTCTTTTCTCCCTCCTACATCCAAGACTTTTGCCTCCCTCCTAATTATATCGCAAGCCTTAATAGGCCAAGCATCATTTTTAACTGTAAGGTTTTAGAAGCATGAGATTCGCAACGCTGATCGTATGGCCATCGATCATACTTGCTTTGTTCGCCATCAATGCTTGCTCATTCTATGATACCACAGGCAAATCTGTGGACCAGCTCATAAATGAGAGCATTGGAATTTACGCCCATAACAGCGGCTTTCCTGAGAATCCCCGCGAATCCAGAGTGCTCTGGAGCCAAGAGACGGGAGTCAATTTTACAATGCCTGGCATTCAATCAGGAAATGTCACTGGCGCCTCAAAATCAAGCGATGCAAATGCCACTGATGCTGTCCAGTATCAGTCTGCGAGCACAATGAGCGCGACCCAAACGAGCACAAGTGAAACAGCATCTGCAGAGAGATCAACTACATCCTCGAGGACAAATGCAGCTGGAAGCTGGTCATTTGAGCTCAGAGACAGTAAAACCAGAGAGCTGTCCCTGACCTTGTTCCAGTCAGAAGATGCGATCTTCGGAACGGGTAGCATGAATGATGGTGGTGATACTCTGGAGGTCTCAGCTTCTGGCTCAGTTGAGAAGGATAGATTAAACCTGGACATTACCTCTCTTGGGATCGTCAGCCTCTACAGGCTTGCGCTGACGACAAACGGCGACTCAGTATCTGGAAATTACAGAGCGTTCTCGGCTGGCAAAGAGCCCTGGGCTGGAATCGCCAATGGCATACGAACGAAATGACTTTTTTCCAGTCAAAGTTATAAACCAGAAATGCATGAGGACCGATCATGGACATCGCAACCATGATATTCTACATCATATTGTTCCTGATTGCCTTCATGATCGCACGAATCATAATGAAAATCATGCGCGGCTACTAGACAACGGCCTCTTGCGAGGCGACAGGCTTAATATTTGTGCAATCCCACTCCAAAATTATGTTTCCTCAAGTCCTTGCTACAGTGGGGGGCTCAGGAACGCGGCTTTATCCACTTACCCTGGATCAGCCCAAGCCCCTTGTAGAAATATGCGATACTGCAATTATTGCCAATCTCTTTCGAGTTCTGGCAAGTCAAGGTTGTCGCAGGTTCGTTCTGGGCAGCAAGGGCGCGAGCAATACCCTCAACCTCAGCAATTACTTCAAGGCTGGCGAGGGCTTCTTCAAGCGCCTGGGCATCAACGACCACCAGGACTTCAGCTATCAGCCGCTCTACAACGACACTGGTAGCGCCGATTCTATGCGCTACTGCATCAATTACTTCGACATCAAGGACGATCTGCTGGTGGTCTCGGGCGATAACCTCATCGATATCGACCTTAGGGACTTCGTCGAGTTCCATCACAAGCACAAGCCAGTCCTCACAGTGGCCCTGAAGGAGCTGGGTCCCGATGAGAACGTCTCACAGTACGGTGTGGCCAGGTTAGACGATGAGATGCGCATTAAGGGATTTGTGGAAAAACCAAAGATCGGGAGCGAGCCCAGCAGGATGATAAACACTGCTTTTTATCTATTCTCTCCCGAGATTCGCGACGTTCTGCAGAGGATGGGCGATCGGGCCCGCGACATCGGCGGAGATCTTATACCTTATCTGACCGAGAACGGCTATCCCGTCTACGGCTACCCCATCTCTGGCTACTGGATCGATATTGGAACGCCCGAGAGACTGCACCAGGCGGCCATGGACTGTCTCAGCGGACGTGTTCGGCACTTCGATCGCAAGTATCATTATCGTCCCAACCAGTGGATACATCCCTCAACTCTTGGCAAGATCGAGAGATATCTGGACTCTGGGGATATCGAGCTGGTGGGGAATGTGTCCATCGGCAGAAACTGTCACATCGAGAAGGGCGTTGTCATCGAGAACTCTCATATCGGCCACACCAGCCTTATCGAGAGAGATGTGGAGATTCGCGAGAGCATGATCATGAGCTTTGCAAATATCCAGCACATGACCTCAATTTATCGCACCATCGTTGGCCGACACACAACCATCGAAGAGCATAGCGTTTTGGGCGGAGATGGGGCAGATAGCGCAGGCCGTGTAGCAGTCGTTGGCGAGAACGTCACGCTGCCTGCCGAATCTGTGGTAGCATCTGGGACCAGGGTTGCACCGCTCAAGTACAGCCATAGCATCCTGGCCACAGGCAGGTTCATGGAACTGGGAATAGACGAAAGGAATATCTATTTCACAGAAAAGATTCATTGAAGCGCTAGTAGTAGCGCTCCCACACGCCATCTGTCTTTTGGATCTTATATTTCCGGCCGTTCTCAAGCAAATATCTGTCCAGGTCCTGCGCATCCTGGAAAAAGCGCCTATCTCGGAGGTTATTGTAAATGTCCTCTGTGGTGAAGCCCATCAGCTCACCTTTGCCATAAACGATCCTCTCGATGGTATAGTAGATATCATCGAACTTCCTCAGGGGATAGGTCCACTCTGCGAACTGCATTCAAGCAACCTCCTTATGAGGCATTAGGAGTTTTAAGCGAATAAGAACCTTTCGTTTTCATCATGAGTTCTTCATCAGAGGATGGTTCATAAACATGAAGGAGAATCAAATCGCTGTGGTAGCATGAACCTATCTAACATCGAGGATATCACATCCCTCCACAGGAGAATCTGCTCTTGCAAGCTGTGCGATCTATCTTCAGGTCGCACCAAGGCAGTGCCTGGAGAGGGTCCTTGTCCTGCAAAGATCATGCTGATAGGAGAGGCTCCAGGCAGAGAGGAGGACCTCACTGGAAGGCCTTTCGTGGGCAGGGCCGGGAGGCTGCTGGATCGCGCTCTATTCGATGCGGGCTTGCGCAGATCGGAGGTGTTCATAACCAGCGTAGTGAAATGCCGCCCGCCAAAGAACAGAAAGCCCAAGCATAGCGAGATCGTGGCCTGCCATCCTTATTTGGAGGCTCAAATGAAGATGCTCAATCCAGAGGTTGTATGCTTGATGGGGAATGTGGCAGCACAAGCGATCATCGGGATGCAGGGAATTGCGGCTTTGCGTGGCAGGGTCCTGCATGATCGCTTCCTCGTGACATATCATCCCGCAGCAGTTCTGCGCAATAAGAATCTCATGGATGATTTTGTCTCAGACCTCAAGAAGGCCTGCGGACCATACTAAAAGGTGTGTGTCTTGTTCTGCCTTACATATGATATCTGGAATGAGATCGTAGATGATGTGGTTGGTGCCCACATAGATCTCTTCGAGGCCATGCACCATGCGTCAGAGCAGCTTCAGCTCTCAAAGCCCCTGATAGACGATCTGAAGATCAGGGGCATGAAGGAAATTGGAAACGGCCCTCAGAGTCTCCTTCTGAAGATCGATCTCTTAGAGGACAAGATAGAGGGTTTCAGGATATCCCTTCTGGCTGCAGAGGATGTCGAGGTCTTCGAGGAGATCAAGGCGGAGGTAGCGTCGGATCATGGCTTCTGTATTGAGGAGATAGAGGGCTTTGAGCTCGAACATGGCCTGGATATGGACGAGGAGATCTTCGAAGAGATGAGGGAGGGCTTCGGGGTCGATGTCGAGATCGACGAGGACAAGCTCCTATTCGCTCTGGTGGTATTCGACAGCCAGGACATTGATGACAGCCGAAAGATCGATGGGGCATGGGAAGGCAATTTCCAAGCAAATTAATCGAAGTCAGAGCACCGCCCTTCACGGAATTTGTAGATGAGATAATCCTCGAAGACATGCTCCACGCCATCCACGGCTAGGAACTCGCCTCTGTCCACCTCTGCTGCGGTTGAATCGATTAGGCTCTGGAGGTCTCCGCACTTTTTGACTATGAACAGAAGGGCTTCGTTTAAGATCTCAGTGGCTATCTCCTCGCTGAGGATCTCACAGAGCCTCTCCACAAGCTGTGCATCGCTGGCATCCAGATGAGCCTTTGAGCCTATGAAGGTCGAATCCAGGTCTCCGAGGTTGTGCTCGAAATAGCTGCGAATTCCGGCGTTTACCTCCTCTTTTGTGCCCACTAAGTAGAGCATATTTCTCGCCTGCATGGTCGTGATATCGTTTATGCGAGCAGAGCAGACGGTTATCTCCTTTGTATCGATCTTCAGATAATCAGCCAGGGCCTGCTTGCGCAGCTCCATATTTGCCATTTAGAGGGTCTCCGGCTCTATCTCGTGCTTGAAGGATACCCGGACCTTCGCGCGGTACTCCACGATCCTGCCGTCGGCCAGCTTCGCGTCCAGCTCAACGACCTCGGCGATGCGAAGGTTTGTCAGTCTGTCAGATGCCATGTCCACTGCCCCTTTGACTGCCTCCTCCCAGCCAATAGGAGATGAGCCCACCAACTCGATGGTTTTGTAGACGCTCCCACCCACTTCGCGCTGCATAATCATTACAACGATCTCATCCTTGATATCTTTTATCTCGCAGGAGATGCGAATAGGGACGAAGCACCTCGCCCTTCGGGCCGGGAAGTATGCCGCCAGGTAGATCCTGCAACCGAGTAGATCCTGCAAGATTACAATCCAATACGAGGAGAGGACTCGCAAACTGGCAGCAGGCCTATCGACCAAAAAAAAATGGAGCAAAGGTCGTCTAACTCGTAGGATTGCGAAGGACGGAGCGGGAGGTCCCCTCCTTCAAGGTGGTCTCGTCAGCTCGCGGGAGGAGTTCACTCTGCCTTATCATCAATTGATGTGTCCTTCGCTTCCTCTTTGGGCGCAACATCCTTTGATCCTTTCTTAAGTCCTCTGCCCATGGCTAGCAATGATGCCTTTGCCTGGATCCTGGCCAGTGGATAGTCATCCTTGGCCACCCTTTCGAGTGCTTCGATTGCCCTGTTGTCCTTCAGCTCTCCCACAACCCAAGCTGCACCAGCGCGTACATCCTTGTCAGCATCGTCCAAGGCCTGGATCATTCGATCCGATATCTGCTTTCCGTACGCTGCAATGGCGACCATTGCATTGCTCTTGACCAGATACTCCTCGTCCTTGAGAGCCTCGATGAGAGCCTCAAGCGCCTCGGATGGAGCTCGCTTGGAGAGAAGGATGATCGCATTTGAGCGCACCAGCATGTGCTTGTCCTTGGTGGCCTCGATGAGCTTCTCAGTAGACCAGCTTGGGTCTGGGAGCACCTCGGGCATGGATGGCACTTCAGCACCACATGTTGGGCAGGCCTCATCCCTCATGGATCGCGTAACTATTGGTGCTGCCTTGCCTTCTGCTCTCTTCTCTTCAGTCGTGGCATCTTCAGCTCTCTTCTCTTCGTCCATACTCTCCTCCCTGCAGCTTATTCTACTTCAGCTTTTCCTAGGGCAAAAGCCCGTATGTTGGCTTCTAGATATTTGGACGGAACGACCTGCGCCAGAGCATCCAGCAAAAGATCCTCAGGAAGAGGGATGTACCTGGAGAGAGCGCCGAGCATGACCACATTCATGGCCTGAGAGGTTCCTGCCTGCTTGGCAAGTGCAGTGGCGTCTATGAACGTCGCCATGCGGCAGACATCGCGCAGCGCCGAATGTATATCCTCCAAAGAGGGATACGCTGCAATCCCCGTCGTCACAGTCACAGGCAGAACGGGGCTGGCGTTCACCAGGGCTACGCCCTCCGAGGAGAGGAAGTGAGCAAAGCGAAGGGCTTCAGCAGGCTCCAGGGCCAGGAGCACGTCTGCTCCCCCAGCTGCAACCATGGGGCTGAAGCGGCATCCAATTCGAGTATGATTGATCACACTCCCTCCGCGCTGAGCCATGCCGTGCGTCTCTGCTCCGCGAACGCTCTTGCCTGCCTTGACTGCTGCTCTGCCAATTACATCCGAGATCAAAATGACTCCCTGGCCGCCTACTCCAACTATTACTATGTCACACTCAGAGGCCCTCATCTGGCCACCTCCGAGATGGCAGAGCTGGGGCAGATTTGGGCGCACACTCCACAGCCAGTGCAAAGGGCATTGATCCTGGCCTTATCGCCCTCGAACTCTATGGCGGGACAGCCGTAGTCCACGCAAATCCTGCATCCTTGACAATCATCGCTCACAGTGAAACTCCTGCGAGCAGTCCCTGAGCGCCGGGCCAAGATCACACATGGCTGCCGGGCGATGACCACAGAGAGCCCTGAAAACTCCTTGGCCCTTTGGAAGCATTCAATGGTCCTTTCCAGATCATTTGGATCGACGGTCTCCACGAGGCCAGCGCCCAAGGCACTGGCCAGCGCCTCCAAAGACACCTTGACAGTCGGCTCTCCTGTGGCAGTAACTCCTGTGCCTGGATGGGGCTGGTGCCCGGTCATGGCGGTGGTGGAGTTGTCCAGGATCGTCACAGTTATCCTGGCTTTGTTATAGGCCGCATTCAAAAGGCCTGTCATGCCTCCATGCAGAAACGTCGAGTCTCCCAGGCTGCAGCAGATGCCCTCAGTCTCGCCAGCAAATCTTATGCCGCTGGCAAGGGTGATGCTCGCACCCATGCACAGACATGTGTCCACTGTGCCCATGCCCACCGCCATAGTGTAGCAGCCGATGTCGCTTGGATATATGGCCTTCTTTCCGAAGACCTTGCGCATGGCATAGTAGGTCGCGCGGTGGCTGCATCCCGGACAGAGGGCTGGGGGCCTGGGCGGCAGGATCTTATCCGCTGCAGGGATGCGCAAAGGCTGCTTTTCCTCCAGCCCACTCATGCGTGCCACTGCATTTCTAACCTGCAGTAGATCCAGCTCACCTTCGCGCGATATGAGTCCACCCTTTCCAAGGATCTCAACTGCGGGATTGACCTTTCTTGCCAGCCTCTCCACCTGCTCTTCAACCACGGGTTCCAGCTCTTCCACCACCAAGACCCGTTTGACGTGCTGAAGCATTCGCTCAATCAACCTGGAAGGCAGCGGATAGGTTCCAATGCGAAGGAGCGATACGTCCAGGTCCAGATCCAAAACCGCCTCCTCAGCGTATAGGCCTGCTATTCCCGAGGCGATGATCCCATCCTCTGATCGCAGCATGAGCCGATTCCATTTCGTGCCCTGCAAAGCTTGCTCGATCGCTGACTGCTTTCCGACAAGCTCGTAATGCAGCGGCCTGGCATGCACCGGCAAGGCCACGCGTCGCGCAGGGTTCTTGACGAATCGAGGGCTTTCGCATGACGGCTGGGGCTCGCCGAACTGCACATCTGCCCTGGCATGCGATACTCGCGTCGTGGGCCTGAGCATCACAGGGATATTGAACCTCTCGGACAGCTCAAAGCCGAAAGCTGCCATATCCTTGGCCTCCTGGGGATCTGCCGGGTCCAGGCAGGGAATAGATGCGAACTGGGCGTAGCGCCTTGAGTCCTGCTCGTTCTGGGAGGAGTGGCAATAGGGATCGTCTGCTGATATCAACACCAATCCTGCGCCTACGCCCAGATATGCCAGCGTCATGAACGGATCTGCTGCAACATTCAGGCCAACGTGCTTCATTGTGGCTGCGGCGCGCACGCCCGTCCAGGAGCCTCCGGCAGCCACCTCCAAGGCAACCTTTTCGTTGACCGACCACTCAACATGCAGTGGCAAGTCTCCTTTGAGATCGACAAGCGTCTCTACGATCTCCGATGAGGGCGTGCCTGGATAGCCTGCCACGAGCCCCACGCCCGCCTCAAGCAGTCCTCTGGCGATTGCCGCGTTTCCGAGGAGATATTCTCTCACAAACAACCATCCTTTAAATATATTTTTAACAATATTCCATAGATTAAAGGTTAATTCTCCTCCTCTCTGATAATCGTTTTGATCTATTTCGTGTTTTTGATCTAATTTTAGTCTCACGAGCGACGAGCCCAAAATTAATTAAACTAAAGGATATGATCTCATTAAAATGGTCGAGTGGCAATCGGACGATGCGGGCTCCGTTTACAACTTTCTCTCCCGTGGCTGCCAGATCTGCAAACAAGGGGCAGGGCTGGTGCTCTTTATAACCGGCAGATGCAATCGCAGTTGCTTTTACTGCCCCATCTCAGAGGAGCGACGCTCGCAGGACAAGGCGTTTGCAGATGAGGTGCCTGTACAAAATATTGAAGATATTCTGGCAGAGGCCAGAGCCATCGGCGCCCTGGGCACAGGCATCACTGGCGGAGAGCCTCTGATGAGGATGGACTTCGCCCTGGAGTGCATGAGGGCCCTAAAGGGCGAGTTCGGACAGGAGCATCACATTCACCTTTACACAGGAGTCATTCCCAGGCGCGAGGCACTCAGGAAGCTGAGAGACGCGGGCCTGGATGAGATCCGCTTTCATCCTCCTGAATCAGATTGGACTGGACCTTCGGGCCTGAAGGAGATCTTGCTGGATGCCAAGTCGCTGGGCCTCGAGGCAGGTGTCGAGATCCCTGCATTCAAAGCTGCGCCAGGGATAGTGGATGCTGTCAAGGAGGCAGATGCTTTCTTGAATCTCAACGAGCTGGAGTTCTCAGAGACCAACTTTGCTGGCCTTCGTGCCCGCGGCTTTGTGCCCGAGGATCTTGGCTGCGGTGCAGAAGGCAGCGAGGAGATCGCAAGGGAGCACTTCTTGCACAGTGACCTGAAGGTTCACTACTGCCCATCCCGCTTCAAGGATGCTGTACAGCTCCGCGAGCGGCTGAAGCGCCGAGCAGAGCGTGTGGCTCGGGCATTTGATTTTGTGACAGAGGATGGGACCATCGTCCATGGCACCATCGAAGGTGATCTGTCAGGCGCCCTGCAGCTTTTGCAGGACCTTGAAGTCCCAGTCGAGATGTATTTCTGTCGTGAGGGACAAATTGAGATCGCTGCGCCCATCTTGGAGGATATTTCAAAAGAGTTAAAAGACATCAGTTGTACGGTCTCAGTAATTGAAAGATACCCCTTAGAAGATGGGCTGGTTGTGGAGAGAATACATTTATAATCCTTAAATTCATTGCTAAGGGGCGGTGATTTTGCCGGATGGAGAGCGCTGAAGAACGAATCCAAGAGAGGCTCAGGAATTACCTTAAGCGAGACGGCATAGGTATTCGGAAGGCCGTTTTGAAATTGTTTTTGAGCGATGGTGCATATACAACTGAGGACGTTTTCACTTATCTGGCCAAAGAGGGTTTTGACGTGAGCTATCGTGGGGTCTCTGCAATGGTCGGGCTCATGAACACCCGCCTGGGCATCCTGAGCATCGATGTTTCCGGTGACCATAATGTCTACTCCCTCAAGGGCGACCACAAAGGAGTCGTGAGGGCTGTGCTGGATAACTATTAGTCTTGCAGTATTGGCGATTGCCACGAACGTCAGTTAGGCGGCTCCCCTCTTTTCATTCTCTTCATGTACTTGTTTAGCACTATATCCGCCATCAGGTTGATGCCTGTTAGGGCAGCATGAACCACAGGACCTGCAGACATGCGCTCTCTGTAGAGGCTGTGCAGTTTTTTGAGGTGCAGCAGGTTATACTCAAGACAGAGCCCCACCAGTTGCCAGTGCTCTGGGAGGGCATCGTCCTTGCCAAAGCCCTTGGTCCCCCCCAGTTTGGTTCCTGAGATGGTGGTAAAGAAGAGCGGAAGTATGAGGCCGGTGTACTCTTTGAGCGACTCGACCAGATCTATGGTCTTCATCACATCCTGAGCAGTCTCTCCTGGCAGCCCAAGCACAAGGCTTGCCACAGGAATCCACGACTCCTCATCGAAGAGCCTGTAGCAATCCTGCACTATTTGCGGCCACTGTCCAACCTCGCCTGGCAGGGCTTTGCGCGGCATGTGCATCTCCAGGATGCGACAGCTCCCAGTCTCAATGCCAATCCAGGCGGACATGTATTTCTGATCTGAGCCGACGCCTACGACCTCCGACACCTTGCGAATCAAGCCTGGATTCTGATGGGCGGTTGCAAGGCTGAGGTGGGAGATGTCTATGGTGTGCGGCCCGAGCAGCTTTACGCCCCTCATCAGCTTCAGCACCTTCTCTTCGTTCGCCTCCATACCTCTTGATCCATAGGTGAGAACATCCTCTGAGTGGAGAATGATGTCCTTTTGCCCGTTTAGGAGGTTCACCAAAACGTCATCCAGTATTCTCTCCAGCGGCCTGTGGCGAACTGTGCGCATCGTAGGCGAGCAGAAGGCGCATCCCCTCCAGCACCCTCTGCCAACCTCCACGATTCCGGCGATGGTGGCGCCGCGGTTTATCGGAATTCTATCTGCTGGGACCGCATCTCCTCTGATGACCCGAGGCACTGGATCGCCTGCCAGGATTTGGCTGCAAACTTTTGGAAACTCGCTCTCGCCCTCGCCAAGGTAGATGTGATCCACTCCGACGTCTTCATCGATCAGCTCCCAGGCACCATTGCCTCCTACCACAATCTTTGGCCTGTGTTCCCGGATGAGCGGATGGTTTAGCAGAGCAAGGAACTTGGAGCGGTTATGAGGAGGACCACGACCGATGATCTCCTCCAGCTCTCTTACTGCGATCTTGCCCATTGGATCGTCGTGGGTGATTCCCACGATCTCCGTCCTAGGACCTATGGCCCTGTCCAGGTGATCTGGATGGGCGACGATTATATCATCCTTTGAGAATCCAAAATCCAGCAATGCAGCCTCCACTTTCCTAGTGCCGCATGGTGCAATTTGCGCAGATCCATCAGATCCTGCAGGCACTGGCGGGCAGAAGAAGTGGCGCAGTACCCAGTCGGGCAGCACTGCTCTTGGCATTATGGCTGCAAAGCCCAGCATCACACCACCGTGGTAGCTGCTCATCATTGTCTCGTCGCTGGTCAGAACGATCCTCTTGCCTTGAATGTGTGGCATCTTGAGTGCATCCTTTCTTTAGTTTTGGCAGATAACGTTGTTGGACAGGATTGCCCCAACAAGTTTTTATCGGATTGCCGACGTTTGGACCTGGTTGTGCAAGAGAAGTCGCTATCGGAGATCAACGAACGCATTCGCGATGGCTCCGCCCGCGTTGTAACAGCTGAAGAGATGCCTGATCTGGTGCAGGAGCTGGGGCCAGCCGGAGCCGTGAGAGAGGTGGATGTTGTAACCACAGGGACCTTTGGGGCCATGTGCTCTTCTGGGGTCTTTCTCAACCTGGGCCACAGCGACCCGCCGATAAAGATCCTCAGGGCTTTGCTCAACAAGGTGGAGGCCTATGGGGGAGTTGCCGCCGTGGATCTTTTCCTGGGCGCCACTCAGCCATCTCAGGACAGAGGAATCGAGTACGGCGGAGCACATGTCATCGAAGATCTGGTGGCGGGCAAGCAGATCGATGTAGAGGCAGAGGGAGCTGGCACTGACTGCTACCCTCAGATGGAGCTTGAGACTGCTCTTCGGCTCGATGACCTCAATCAGGCAACGATGGTGAACCCGCGCAACGCATACCAGCGCTATAACGCTGCCACCAATTCCTCTGATCGCACCCTGCATACATACATGGGAACCCTGCTCCCTCGCTGTGGAAACATCCACTACAGCGGAGCAGGAGTGCTCTCTCCACTATCCAATGATCCCAACCTGGATTATATCGGAGTTGGCACACGTATATTTCTCGCCGGGGCCAAAGGATATGTCATCGGCTCAGGAACACAGCATAATCCACAGAACAACTTCTCCACACTCATGGTCACCGGCGATCTGAAGAAGATGAGCACCAGATTTCTGCGGGCCGCCACATTTCACAAATACGGCCCAAGCCTCTACCTTGGAATTGGGATTCCGATACCTGTTCTCAATGAGACTGTCGCCAGGAACACTGCTGTTCGTGATAGAGACATCACAGTCCCTGTGGTGGACTATGGCATCCCGCGCCGGGATCGGCCCTCTTTGAAGATTGTGAGCTACGAGGATCTGAAGTCCGGACTGATCGAATTGAACGGAAAGGAGACACCCACCTCATCTCTCTCAAGTTTCCACGTGGCCCGCGAGGTTGCGAAGAGTCTTGCAGAGCAGATAGAGAAGGGCGAGTTTCTGCTCAGCCAGGCGGTGGAGCCGCTCTCGCGCATCGGCAGTTCCCGGCCCATGAAGCAGACGAAGGAGTCGCCAAATGTGGGTGATGTCATGAGCCGCGATGTGGTCACAGTCAGAGAGGACATCCAGGTGGAGAAGGCGGCAAAGCTGATCGTGAGCGGAAGCTTCGATCATCTGCCCGTGGTATCAAAGGATGGAAGGCTGATGGGCATCATAACTGCCTGGGATATATCAAAGGCGGTAGCCAGCGGCAAGATTGCCAAAATTTCGGAGATCATGACCAGGCGAGTTTATTCTGCTATGCTGGACGAGCCCATAGAGCTTGCAGCCCGCACGCTCGATATGCACAGCATCTCGGCTCTGCCCGTGGTGGATAGAGACAACAAGGTAATTGGAATGATCACCAGCAATCATCTCTCCAGATTACTGGCCAGGAGGCGGTAGACCTGAAACTCATGCTGCACGTCGCGCCGGGCATCGTGCGCCATCCACTCATAGCATCTGTAATTTTGGAGACATCAGCACTTGTGAACATCGAGAGGGCCAGCATCGATGCCGTGAGCGGCGAGATCGTCCTTGAGGTTCCAAGCGAGAAATGCACAGAGGTAAAGGAGGCCTTTGAGCGCAGGGGAGTTCGGGTTGTGCCTCTGGAGATACCTGTTATCAGAGATGAGAACGAGTGTGTACACTGCGGCGCATGCATCTCAATATGTCCCACGGCGACCTTTCGATTCGAGGATTGGCTTTTGGTTGCAGATTCCGGGAAATGTATTCAGTGCGGAGCCTGCGTTGTGGGATGCCCACAGCGTGCCCTGAAGCTCGTGCTGAAGTAGCCCTAGATGATGAATGAGATTGTAATAATTTGGTTAAATCTATATTTATTTTTTAAATGTATTCCGGATGTAACTCCTTGAGAAAATACTAAAATGAGCTCTGTATTCTGTTGAATTCAGCCATTTTTTGAGGATTTAAATGCTGACAAAAATTTACTACTTTATTAATAATATTTTTGTTTCGTTTAATCAACTGTCGAAAGAAATCGAAGATTTTATATGTAAGGACTCTTAATACTGAAGAAATACATAGTGATGTATATTTCGGCTGTGGGGGAACAGAAGATGTCGGCGGGGGATGATGATTTCATGCGGCTGGACGGTGTTCGTTGTGTCTGAAGACAGAGTCGTGTCCTGCCTTGAGTCCTTTGCAAAGATCCTGGCGGATCCGAAGGGCTATGACCCAGAGAGATTGAAGGGGCTATCTCAAAGTGCACCAGATCCTGTGTCCTCCTTCATCTTGGCCACCCTCTCGTCAGATGAGGCCGCCATGCAGTGCAAATTTCAGGAGCTTGCAGATCATGTATCTTGCCTTGGCAGCTTTTCTGCCTGGTTCAACCTGGCTCTGCTGGCTCGCAGCCTATTCTTTCATCAAGCTGCCATTGAGTATTATGAACGCGCCCTGCATCTGGCTGAGGTCCAATACGATAAAAAGAGGGCGTCTTTGGCATTGAGCGGCCTGGGAAAGCTTTATGCTGAGGTGGAGGACTGGGAGCGATCGGCTGGATGCTACAAAAGGGCGCATCAGTGCCTGATTGAGGCAGGACAGCCCTCTGAAGCTTTGACAGTTTTGGGAGATCTCGGCCATGTCTATCAAATGAGAGGAGAGCACGACAAGGCTTTGAACTGCTTTTGCAGGATTTTAGAAGAGCTAAATGCAGACGACAGCTCCGGCAGGGCAGATGCCCTGAGCTGCATGGCGGATATCTACAAGTCGCAAGGCACCTATTTTAAGGCAGAGGAGTGCACAAAGAGGTGCCTGCTTGAGTGGGAGCTGTCTGGCAACAAGGCAGGAGCCGCAAGATGCATGGCCTCGCTTGGATCGCTCTATCAGCTTCAGGGCGCATTTAAAAGGGCCAAAGAATGCTATGATGCTGCCTGGCACCAGCTTGAGGATCTGGGAGACTTAGCAGCTGCAGCCAATGTGCAAAGCAAGCTTGGTGACGTCTATTTCCAGGAGAAGATGTGGCCACAGGCGATGGAGTGCTATGAGAAGAGCTTGAGGGCTTTGGAGGGCACCGATGCTGCCCGCGTTCTGAACAGCATGGGATTGGCCTGCCAGGAGCAGGAGAACTGGGAACTGGCAGCGAACTATCTTGAAAGGTCCATTCAGATCCAGGAGCAACTGGGCGATCCTTGTGACATGGCAGAGTCCCTCTCGTCCTTGGGATGCTTGCACTATCGTTTGGGCCGGCATGACGAGGCCCTGAAATGCTACCAGAGATGCCTGGAGATCAAAGAGCTACACAAGAATCCGGCAGGTCTTCCTGCTATTTTGAACAACATGGGGCTAATCCATGCCGATCTCGAAGAATGGGAGGCTGCCACGAGCTGTTTTCAGAGGTCCATCGATCTGCTTGAAAGGTCAGGCGAGTCCCTGGCTGCGGCCCGGGCCATGTCAGACCTGGGCTGTATGCATTACCTGCGTGGAGAGACTGACAAGGCATATGACCTCTACAGCCAGGCGCTGGAGATTCAGGATGGTTTTGGAGACATTGATGGTGCTTCCAAGACTTTAGGGAACTTGGGGCTCATCTATCAGCTCAAAGGTGACCTGGATGCAGCACAGGACTGTTTCCAAAAGAGCATGGATGGATATGAACGATCTGGCGACGCTCGGGGTGTGGCAACAGCTCACATGAACCTGGGGCTGGTCGAGCAGCTCAAAGGCGATTGGGACCATGCGCTCACTCATTTTAAGGCTGCCATCGAGGCCTTTGAGGAACTGGGAGACGACTGTGGCGTCTCTGCTGTGCAGAATAATTTGGGAAACCTCTATGCGGATATGGGCGACAGTCTGCAGGCCACAAAGCACTATTCACTCAGCCTGGATGCCAGGCGCACCCTGGGCGACAGACACGGAGTGGCCATCGCTCTTGGCAACCTGGCCAGCGTCTACCATCGGTTGGGCCAAAGGGATAGGGCTGAGGAGCAATACAGGCAGAGCTTGGCGGGCTTTAGGGAGCTCGGGGACGTGGAGGGGGAGTGCAATTCTCTCATGGGCCTGGCGAGCTTGATGGCCGAATCGGGTAATTTAGAGGGGGCTTTGCAGCTCTTCGGCCAATGTCTGGCATTGCAAAAGGAGCGTGAGGATTCGAGGGGCGCGATCTCAGCCCTAGGAGGGATGCTGGGCGTATGCTGCCGCCTGGGTCGCTGGCAGGAGGCGATTCATCGATGCGATGATGTCCTGGCATTCGTGCGCTCGCTTGGGGACCCAGAGGCTGTGGCAACTGTGCTGTGCAGCCAGGGCAATCTTCGCTCTGAGCTAGGCGACTGGGACGGTGCCCAACATAGCTACAAGGAGAGCCTGGAGATCTTGGAGCGGCTTGGGGACACATATAGCATGGCCGTCGCCCTGAACAACCTTGGAAATATATGCTATCGTCGAGGAGATTGGACCGCCGCCCTTGAGTACTACAATGGCAGCCTGACGAGCTTTGAGCAGTCGGGCGACTCGATGAGCGAGGCATCTGTCGTGAGCAATATCGCCAGCATTTGCTACAAAAGGGGAGACTGGTCACGAGCATTGGAATGCTATCAAAGGAGCCTCGACATCTTCGAGAGACTGGAAGATCCCACCGGCGCGGCCAGCGTCCTTGGCAATCTCGGAAACTTTTATTATCGGAGAGGAGAGCGCTCATTGGCCCTGGAGCACTTCAGAAGAGGCAAGGGAATTCTCGAGCGTCTGGGAGATGTCCAGGGCGTCGCTGAGATGCAGGCCAACATCGATATGGTCAAGGCCAGCCAGGGCGAAACACTTGCATCCGTTAGTGATCACAAGAAACAACTCCAGGAGCTGGTGGCAAGTGGCGACCTCTCTGGGCAGGCTGAGGTGCTGGGGGCAATTGGGGGCTGCTATGCTGACAGGTTTGAGTGGAACTTGGCACTCACCAGCTATAATGAGAGCCTGGCTCTCTTCGAGCAAACGGGCGATGTCTACTGCCAGGCCCAGACCATCTTCAACATAGCTCTGGTTCACAAAGATCGGGGCGATCTTGTCCAGGCAGCTCATGCCTTCGAGCAGAGCTTGAGGATATTTCAAAATCTTGATGCAGTGCCGTGCATTGCTCTGGCGAAGATGAACTTGGGGATCGTACTCGAGATGAGCGGCCAGCTAGCCGAGGCGGAAGAGCTCTTGAGCGAGGCCTTGAAAGTGCTTGAGGCCCTTGGTGCCATGCCCGATCTATGTGAAGGCTACCTTGCGATGGGCCGATTCAAACTACGCGTGGGCAATGGCATCGAGGCCAAGTTCTATCTCTCGTTGGCAGAGACTCTGATCTTTCGCACCGACTTTATGCCACTGAAGATCCAGCTCTTTAGAGCACAAGGGGAGCTACATCAAGCCGATAAACGCTATCGTGAGGCTGAGAGATGCTACGAAAAAGCATTGGCTCAGGCAAGGAGGCTCTCCAACTCCCTAGAAGTGGCAAGATGCCTGGAGCATTTAGGAAGGCTGGCAATGGAGAAGAAGGACTATCGCGACTCTTTAGCAAGGCTGCAGCAGGCACTGACGTCCTTTCAGCATTTGGGCGCCGCATGTGACGTCATCGCCGTCTACCATGACCTGGTCGCACTCTTCCTGGCCCAGGAGGATCATACACGTGCGGAGGAGATGGCGACCCTGCTGGAGCGTCAAGCAGAGCTCCTGGGATACCAGGGCCATTTCATCAAAGCCCTGGCCGAATGCAAGGCATACACCGACCAGACCTGCAAGGCCCAGGAAGAGTTGGAGGTTTTTCAGCGCACCTAAAGATCCGATCCCACAATAGAGGGCAAGAAGCTCAACTGCAAATCCACCTCGGCAAGGGCATGTCTTATCTGCGGCTCCTTGAGGAGCGCATCCAGCTCATTGAAGCGGGCTATCACGTCCCAGATCCTGGAGGCCTTATGCTCGCTCCTGTAACGAACTGGGGAGTAGTGGATCTCTCCATGGGCCTGGTCCGCCTCGACGCCGAAGTAATCCCTGCCATAAAAGCCCTTGAAGTTGATGATGATGGGCTTGTAGATGCTCTTTAAGGCCGGCGCATAAAACTCCTCCAGCATCTTTTGGAGCATTCGGTTCTTTGCCTCTGCAACTCTGAGCCTCAAATAGCCCTGGCCGTGGATGTAACTTGCATAATGGACCTCGTACTTTATGCGAGATCGCAGGTCGGTCCTCATCCCGAGGGTGAACTCGCATGTGTCCTCAGTCTCGGTGGGGTCCAGGTTGAGGAAGTAACTGATGTATAATAGGTATCCATTCTCAAATGATACTACTACATGGGATTCATCATTCTCTCCGCTCGTGGCCTTGATCTCCTTCACATCCCAGCCAAATAGCCTCTTGGCCTCTTCCTTTGTGTAGCTATGATAGGCAAACTCCCGAACCTTCTCCAGCAGATCTCCCATGGTCTCCATTTATCTTTCCTCGTAACTAGTATCGGATAAACATTATGCAAGGGCTCGAGCGGCAACCGTCAAAGGAGCAGAATCAAGAACGATGCTGCCAGGGTTAAGGCTATTGTGCCTTGCATGAATCCCAATGCCCTGGGTATATCAGATGTCTGGGGCACCTCTCCGCCATCCAGCAGCACATAGTATCCGGGCTTCTCCAGGCGGATGCCCAAGGCTCCTGCGCAGGCTGCCATGGGCCAGCCGGAGTTGGGGCTTGGCGTGGCGCTGTGATATTTGAGTGCTGCCTGAAGGCTCGCGCCTGCCCTTTTTGGCCTCGCCAACGCCATCAAGAGAGGGCTCAGGCGCGCTGGTATGAAGTTGGCAAGGTCGTCCAGCCTCGCACCGGCGAACCCCAGATCCCTCAATTCACGGGTCTTGTATCCGAGCATGGAGTCCATGGTGCTTATTGCCTTGAAGGCAAGTGCTGCCTCAAGGCCCAGGCCTATGGGCTCGAAGAGAAGGTAGTAGAAGATAGGCGAGAGTATCGAGTCCACATAATTTTCCGAGAGCGACTCTATCACCGCGGATACAGCCTGGGCGCGCGACAGAGTGGAGGTCTCGCGGCCTACAAGAGCTGGCAGCATGCTCTTGGCAGCATCGATATCCTGGTCGATCATCCTGCCGATATCTGCAGAAGTCTGCAGAAGACAGCGAATCGCGAAGGTGGATTTCAGGAGGAAGGCAGAGATCAGCAGGGGCAGAAGAGGGACTGATGATGTCAGGCTCACCAGAAAGTGGCCTGTGAGGACTGTGCAAAGCAATACAGTGAATGCGAGAGCTATGCCCTGAAGCCTGGTAGGCCTTGCACGGCTGCGCAGGAATGCGATCAGCCTGCCGATCCAGACCACTGGATGGATCCTGGCAGGCGGCTCGCCGATGAGGATATCGAAGGCAGTTGCAATAAGTAAAACCGCCAGACCCTCCTGGATCATAGCAGCTGCACCAGCCTCTTCCAAACCAGGGCCATTGGTTCGCCCTTCATCAGCGCATCCAAGATCTGTGCGGCCACGTCCGGACGGTGAACGACGAGACATGACTCGCATGACCAAGACCCATCCCTCTCCTGCCCCCCTGTTCTGGGATCACGGCAAGGGTAAAAGGGACAAAAGCATAGTGAGCAGTCCTGTCCTGGGAAGTGGCAGGGGAAGTTCTCACAGTTCAATCTCTGCATTTCAGGGCCTTCTCAAGGGCTGCGACGAGCTGCTTGTTCTCTTCTCTGCCTCTCACTGCCACCCTTATGTAGCTCTTGCCCAGGCCGAAGGACTGGCAGTCCCTCACAAGTACGCCGCATGCCATAGTGCGCTCAGCGAGCCTCTCTGAGCTCAAGCCTGAGCGCTCGATGTTCACTAAGATGAAGTTGACGCTGCTTGGCAGTGGCTCCAGGCCCAGTGATTGCAGTGCAGCGATCAGGAAGGCCCTCTCCTCTCCTATGAGCTCCCGAGACCTGTGCAGATGCTCTTTGCAGCCCAATAGATATACTCCTGCGGCGGCAGCAATCGAGCTGACAGACCATGGTACCCTGGCCAGGTTCATGATCTTGGCCAGCGCAGCATTCGTCACCCCAAAGCCCAGCCGAAGGCCAGGCACTCCGAAGGACTTCGTCAGGGATCTCATGACGAATAAATAGTTCATGCTGGGAGCGATGCTTGCCACGCTCTGCCCTGGATCGGCAAGCTCGATGAATGCCTCGTCGACGAGGAAGAACACCCCTTTTTGCTCGCATCTCTGGGCTAAATCGAGCACCATCTCCCTGGAAAGCAGCTTTCCTGTGGGATTGTTTGGATTGCATAGGAAGAGGGCCTTTGCTTGGTTCAAATCCGACTCACAAAGGACGGGCAGCCCGTCCTTGCCAATCTCTGTCTTTTTTACAGCTCCTCCGGCAAGGAGCGACTGGTTTTCATACTCGCCAAATGTGGGGAATGGGATCAAAGCCAGGTCTCCTTCCTCCAAACAGACCTCTGCGAAGAGCCTTATGAGCTCTGAGGAGCCATTCCCAGGAACGATATGCTCCGGCCCAACTTCCACAAAATCTGCCGCCGCGCGACGAAAGAGCCGATAGGTGTTGTCAGGATAGTGACCTATTCTCTTCAGCTCTTCCAAAACCAAATTTCCCAGTGGCGGCGATCCCAGTGGATTGATGTTCGCCGAGAAGTCCAAAGGCTCCGCTCCCAGGAGGCCGGAGGCTTCATGCACTTTGCCTCCATGCTTGCACTCTTTGGCCAGGGCAAAGCTCTTGCGTACCCGGTTGATCATGGATTCAGTGCCCTTACCCAAGTGATTGCATTTCAAACTTGTGGACCGAAATCCTCCATTAACAATCGTGATGGGCTAGGTTCGTTCTGTCCTATCTATCTTATATAAAATTACTACTATGAAATTCTTGATGATCTTGGATTTTTTATATTAAGAGGTATCCGAAAGTGTTTTATCTACACTATGCGAACCAAACCGGCGTATATCAAAGGAAGAGGAGGCTAAGAACCCGATGGCAACAAGAGAGGGCAGCTTCTCAGTTGAGGACATGAAGAACGTCCAGATCAACATAGGGGCTGTCGTTAAAGAGGCAGAAGAGTGGGACCAGGAGATGGGTCCTCATCCCAAGCCTGGCGTTGCAACGCTGAGAAACTGGGATCACATAATCGCCAACAGATACAAGATCATGTACGCACCGGCAGACGATACATGCACCCTTTGTACCTACGGGCCGTGTGATCTCACAGGAAATAAGAAAGGAGCATGCGGAATAGATCAAGCCGGTGCTTGTGGTAAGATAGTTCTCATCGCTTGCCTGATGGGTTGTTGTGCGCATGCAGCCCACGGCAGACACCTATATCACTGGTGCATAGACAAGTTTGGCGACATGAAATTCGACATGGGCGATGAGATCCTTGTAGATTCACCCTTATACCAGACCATCATGGGCAGCAAGCCCAGGACTCTCAAGGACTTCAATGAAGGGCTGTACTACGTTGAAGAAGAGGTCGTGCAGCTTCTGGCAGCCACCCACACTGGCCAAGAGGCAGCCTTCATAGACTTTGAGTCCAAGGCATTGCACGCAGGCATGCTGGATCTGCTGGGCATGGAAATATGTGATATGCTGCAGATCGTAGCCTATGATATGCCACGTGGTGCAGCTGATGCCCCGCTCATAGAGATCGGCATGGGCACGCTGGACCAAAATAAGGGCGTTCTAATCGCCTATGGCCACAACCTGGCTGCAGGTGCTGAAGCCATGATCTATGCCGAGAAAAATAACCTCTGGGACAAGGTAGATATCGGCGGCGTATGTTGTACAGCTCATGATCTAAACAGGATCGGCCTTGGAACTGGCGAGCTAAAGGTGCCCAAGGGCATAGGAACCAAGCCCAAGGTCGCTGGCGCCATGGGCTGGTGGAGAAAGATGATCCGCTCAGGCGTCATGGACTGTATAATGGTAGATGAGCAGTGCGTATTTTGCGATGTTTTGGGGGATGCCCAGAAACGTAAGATCCCAGTGATTGCCACCACAGACAAGATCATGCTTGGCTTGCCTGACAGGACAAATGACCCTGTAGATGCGATTGTGGATGATCTGGTGAATTTCAAGATACCGGGCGTTGCAGTTCTCGATCCGGTAAAGGCTGGAGAGATCGGCATTAGGACTGCCATAGCCGTAAAGCCAAAGAGGGCTGAGGCAAAGGTTCAGAATCTGATCACAGAAACACAGTTCCAGGAAGGAATTAAGAAGTGCACGACGTGCAATGAGTGTGCCTTCGTTTGCCCACCACATATCAGGATCAGTAACCTGATAGCAGAGGCCATGAAGGGCAACCTTGCAGCCTTCTCAGATATGTATGAGGTCTGCGTAGGATGCGGCAGGTGCGAGCAGGTCTGCCCGCAAGGAATAAACATCCTGGACCTCTTCGAGTATGCCAACCGCCAGTATGTCAAGAACCAGAAGTTCAAGATGAGATCTGGCCGCGGCCCAGCACGAGACACAGAGATCAGGGCTGTGGGCATGCCGATAGTCATGGGAAGCATTCCAGGAGTCATTGCCCTTGTAGGATGCAGCAACTACCCGAATGGAACCAAAGAATGCTACGACATTGCCAAGGAGTTCGTGGACCGTGGATATATTGTCGTCACATCGGGATGCATGGCTATGGATATGTCGCTATACACCGATGCAGAGGGCAAGACCATATGGGAGCAGTACGGAGGCGGATTCGATGGCAGGAACATCTGCAATACAGGATCATGCGTCTCAAATGCCAACATCGGTGATGCTGCTATCAAGGTTGCGACTATATTCGCTCACAGGAACCACAGGGGCAACTTCGATGATATCGCAGATTACATCCTGAACAAGGTAGGTGCTTGTGGTATCGCATGGGGAGCATATTCACAAAAGGCCGCATCCATTGCGACAGGCTGTAACCGCCTGGGGATTCCAGTAGTGGTTCAGCCTCACTCTGTCATGTACCGCCGCACTTTCATGGGGAGGACCGACAAGCCTGAGGACTGGATGGTAATCGATGCCCGCGACGGGAAGATGCAGCAGATCGAGCCCGCGCCTGAGGCAATGCTTTACGTTGCAGAGTCAAAGGAAGAGGCTATGCTGGAGATGGCCAAGCTCTGCTTCAGACCTTCCGACAACAGCATCGGCAGATCCATCAAACTGACCCACTACTGCGATATCTCCATGAAGTACTTCGGAAAGCTGCCGGACGACTGGCACGTCTTTGTCCGAGATGTCAAGGACCTTCCTTTAGCATACAAGGACAACATGATGAAGACTCTGGAGGAGAAGTTCGGCTGGAAGATCGACTGGAAGGCCAAGAAGATCCTGTCCGGACCGCTGCGGCCTGCTGATGTGAGCTTCGATCCGACCAATCTCCCGCGCAAGATCAGGACGAAGAAGTGAGTGAGGGCAAGGAGGAGATAGAAAATGGCAGCAGAAGCAAAGAAGGGCGTTGATACCACCAAAAATCCTATTCCCTTTGAGATGGCCCAGATTCCTGGGCCGGAGATGGCCAAGACGTATATGCCGAAGGTCATCGGTGCGATCATAAAGAAGTCAAAGAGGCCTCTGCTCGTAGTAGGAGCAGAGCTCTTCGATGACCCGATTATGTTCGAGAAGGCGATTGAGATCGGCAAGATGGGCGTGACCATTGCAGCAACAGCGCACAGCGTGAAGGGATTTGTTGACAGAGGTTACATGAACAATGTCTATCAGATCGGCCTGCATCCCCTCACCAGCTACCTCAGGTTCGAGGACTGGAAGGGCCTGGATGGACAGGGCCAGTATGATACCGTAATATTCATGGGCATCTTCTACAAATTCGCCAACGCGATGTTCGCCACGCTCAAGAACTTCAACAGGAACATCAGGCGCATATCCATTGACCGCTACTATCATGTCAATGCCAATATGACCTTTGGCAACATGGCCTTCAATCCGGACGAGTATCATGCCGCTATTGACGAGCTAATTGCAGCGATGAAGAAATAAAATTTATCTAATAAAAGTAGAAACAGAAGAGGTGTATTAATGGCAGATGTAAAGTTGGACATATCCCCCATGTATGAGGGCGAGAGAATCAGAAAGGACGACCTATGGGTAGAGCTTGGCGGCCCCAAGGCAGATGGATTCGAGCTGTCTCTGGCTGCCTCTATGGACGAGGTTCAGGATGGAAAGGTCACAGTTATCGGCCCCGACCTCAAGGATGTCAAGGAAGGCTCCACAATCCCCTTCGGCATGATATTCAAGGTTGCCGGAGAGAAGATCGAGAAGGACCTGGAGTCCATCATCGAGAGGCGCAACCACGCCCTGCTCTCCTACATCAGCGGCCTCATGCACCTCAACCAGAGATATGATATCTGGATGAGGATAGGAAAGGGCCTGAAGAAGAAGGGAGTCACCTCCTGGGTAGAGATCTTCACCCCGGTCATTGAGCTGTACAAGGCAGAGATGCCCTTCATCGAGAAGATGGAGGTCACCATTGTCACCGACCCCGCCAAGGTAAAGGAAGAGCTGGCCAAGGCAATGGCCGTATACAAGCAGCGCGACGAGCGCGCAAAGGGCCTGCACGACGAGGACGTCGACGTCTTCTACGGCTGCACGCTGTGCCAGGCATTCGCTCCCACCAGCGCCTGCGTGGTCACGCCCGACCGACCGTCCTTGTGCGGAGCCATCACCTGGTTTGACGGACGCGCCGCAGCCAAGGTGGACCCAGAGGGCCCCCAGTTCCCGATCCCCAAGGAGACGGCCATTGACCCGATCGCTGGCGAGTACGCTGCAATCAATGAGATGGCTGAGAAGCGCTCAGGCGGCGAGTACAGCGTCATGAAGCTGTACACGTTCTTCGATGCACCCCACACATCCTGCGGATGCTTCGAGACCATAGGATTCTACATGCCAGAGGTTGACGGCATAGGCATCGCTGACCGCGAGTTCAAGGGCGCGACCCCCAATGGACTGCCCTTCTCAACGATGGCGGGCCAGACAGGCGGCGGCAAGCAGGTCGTAGGGTTCTTAGGGATGGGCATTCTGTACTACTTCTCGCCCAAGTTC
>MVQH01000094.1 GCA_002067755.1 Methanosaeta sp. PtaB.Bin018 | reverse complement strand
AAGTCCGGCTCCAGGGCGATCATCATCTTTTCTGCCACCACCTTCGCTACTCTGAAGAGGCTGGCGTTCTCATCAGGGGAGAGTTCATGCCACCAGGGTACATGTCTCTTGGGCACTACCAGACAATGGCCTTTAGAAAAGGGGTTGATGTCCAGTATCGCCAGTGATAGTTCGTCCTCATAAATCCTGTAGCATGGCAGATCTCCCGCCACGATCTGGCAGAAGATGCAGCCATTCTCTTTCCCGGTGCCCTCAGTCATAAAGCCTCCATTATGCTAATGACGGCATTATTGATGATCAATCCTTTGCCATACAAAATATCCCGTCAATCTGATTCGATGGAGATCTTTTTATTCTTGATGATTCAGGGAGACAGAATAGGATGCAGACCATGAACCAAGATGAAAGAGCCTTCAATCTGTGCGTTCGCTGCGGTACCTGCCGCACTTGCTGTCCGGTCTTCGAGGAGACCGGCTGGGAGTCGGCCAACACCAGAGGGCGGATGATGATCATAAAGGAGCTCACCTCGGGCCGCCTGCAGGCGGATGGGGATGCGCTCAGAAGCCTTAACACCTGCACCACCTGCGGCCTGTGCACTGAGAGCTGCCCGGCAGGCATCTCCCCACCGGATATCATCGAGAGGGCAAGAAGATCCCTCGTCTCCCAGGGAAAGATGACCCTGGAGCAAAATGATCTCAGCCGGCATATCTTCCAGACCGGCAATACCTTTGGATCAGGAGAAGACCGGCTGGCATGGCTACGGAACAAGAGCCTCATCAAGGAGAAGGCGGATTATGTTTACTTTGTGGGCTGCATGAACTCCTATCGCTACCAGGAGACGGCTAAGAAAACATTCTCCATCCTCGGCCAATTTGGAGCCACTCTGCTAGCAGGAGAGCAGTGCTGCGGCTCGCCTTTGCTTCGGATGGGATTTGATGCCCGGGAGCTGATCGAAGAGAACTCCAGACAGATCAGGGAGATTGGGGCGAGAACGGTGATCACCGGCTGTGCGGGCTGCTATACCACCTTGAAAAACAGCTATGGGAATAAGTTTCAGGTATTGAGCGTGCCCGAATTTCTGGCCCAGCACATCTCCGAGATCGATCTGAAGCCCTTGGACATCACTGTGACCTATCACGATCCCTGCCACCTGGGCAGGCACAACCGGGTATATGAGCAGCCGCGTCAGGTCATAAGAGCCATCTGCCGCCTGGTGGAGATGAAATCAAACAGGAAGGATGCCCGCTGCTGCGGTGGAGGCGGAGGGGTGCGAGCGGGATATAAAGATCTATCCCTGCAGATGGCCAGGAGGAGGTTGGAGGATGTACCAGCGAATGTGGACTACATTGTGACCTCCTGTCCGCTGTGCATCAGGAATCTGAGAGATGGGGGAGGAGGAGAGAGGGTGATCGATCTGGTGGACCTGGTAGGAATGGCTATGAGATGATGCGGGATGAGCTGTCCATCGCCGGGGTACTTCTCTTCCTGTAGAATATCTCAGATTTTTCGCCGTTCCCTTCCACTCGATAGCCTTCGAAGCCCCTCTGGGTGAGCCATCTCTGGTGTTCAATGTTCAAGCAATTGAGTGCGGTTTCATCTCGGATAGGGGCTTGGGCTGCACCGGTCACGGGCCAGTTTTTATTCTTGTAGAGGATATATCTCCACCATCCAGCGAACTTGGGATTAAGTGCCCGAACTCTGAACCCGCAGGAGAGGAGGTTATTCAGGCTCACCGGATTTTTCGGGGATACGGTGCAGCAGATGTGCTCATACCCTGTGCGTTCCAGCACCTGCAGGTGGGCTGCGGCCAATTCTCGTTGCAGACCGAAGCCCCGAAAATGAGGGTGGACGGCGATTGCCTGGAGATGGGCGAGTTTTTTCAGATCCTCATCCGAGAGGTTTAAATCCCGGCCCAGGTTATCTTTCCCCATCCCTGGATAGCGAATTATGCTATAGGCAGCAAGCTTCTCCCCTGCCAGGACCCCAAGAACGGAGAGGTCCGTCTGGAATATCCGGCTGAGGTACTCCTCATCATGGGGCATGAAGATCTCAATCTCGTGCAGGTTGCTGACTACCAGAGACTGCAAGGCGGCCAGGTCTGAGAGGGAACTCTCGGCAAGAAACCTCATCTCCAGGCTCTTTCCCCGTCTTACGAAGCTGCGGGGATAGGAATCTGCCATATCTCTCTGGCCGGTCAAATGCTCTCGAACCATCTTCTCTATTTCTTCCTGGATTCAAAATATCTTTTGTACTCCTTTTTGAGGGCCTCTTCATATAGATCCTCGATATCCTCGGGAATAAAATTCTGCTTTCTTACGTCCCTGATCATTTCGCTGCCGTCAATCTCCTCTGCAGTCATTCCCTTCTTGAAGTAATCCTGAAATAATTCGTCCAATCCTTTTACTTCCATAGAGCACTTTCCGACCTTGACCTGGCAAAATCCCACGGTCCACTCGTAGTAGCAATCCTTCTTGCCGTTCTTCCTTGCCAAAACACCATCCATTGATATGTTAATCACATCCAAATTCCTTAGAATGAATAAATCCGACTGCCTTCTGCCACCATCTCTTCCACCAGGAGCTGGTAGAAGTCTTCAGGCACCCTCACCCCTTCTCCTGCCTGCAATCCTCTCGCTTCCAGGTCCTCATTGCAGGCCATAACCTTTCCAGGCCATTCTCTCATGAGGGCCTCATCCAGAAGATTGTAGACCCCATCTCCCGCCAGATAGAGAACGGGATCTTCACTGTGCTCCATCAGGCGCAGGCACAGCTCTGCCCGTTTACTCTGGGGCGGGTTGGTCAGAAGGAAGATATCTCTATTTGCCATAATTCACCCTTCATAGTGCAATCAGATCGTCGGCAGCAAGGGCCAGCTTCACGAAATCCTCCTCATCGAGAAGTTCCACCCTCTCCACCAGCCCACGGCTCAAGAGGCCCCTCTCCACCAGGGAGGGCTCGTGTGCCAGGACCCGCAGCTCGGGATAGGCATAGAGGATATCGGAAAGATTTGGCACATCAAGAAGGCTGGAGTTCTGACCGGCAAGGGCAAGATACACGCCATCCGCGTACAGGCCCAGCGTTGCATCCATCTTGATGCTCACCGCTGCCGCATTGAGAACGCCATAAGCCTTTTCGCTTCCGTAGGGAGCGCTGTCAAGGAGATAGAAGATCGATCTCACAGCGCAATCACTCGGTCGCTCTTCTCCAGCATCTCTGCCAGGTCATAGAGGCTGGTGATCTTTATCCCCTGCAGGTAATCCGGGCAGCTTCCGTCCTCCTCTGCCAGATAGCCTCTGGCAGCAGCGCATCTGGCGCAGGCCCTGACCACAGCTCCTCTATCCGCCAGCTCCTGGAATAGCCTGCCGGAATTTTTAAATTGAGAGGGATTCTGGCCGCTCTTTGGTATATGGACTGCATCCAGATAGAGGAATATGTTCACTTGGAACACATTGAGCGCTCGGGAGGCGATCTTATAGGCCATATCTGCATACTGGGAGATATAAGGCCCGTCTGTGAGGATGATGGTCAAGGTCTTCAACTGCTCACCTGCATGGCATCCTCAAAGGTACTCCAGCAGAGTCCTGATGTGCTCGAGATTGGTGGCATACCTGGGCTCGATGAGCAGCGTGCATTTATCGATCTCGGTCTCCCTGCCCACCAGCTTAATGGCAAAAGCATAGCAGCTCTGCTCGCCGCAGATCTGGCAGTCGGTGCGGGGGAGGTATTGGTAGATCTCGGCATGGTCCACCTTGACCTTCTCCCGCGGAACGGGGGTGATCCCCTTAATAATGGCCTCATTGATGGTCTTTTTCAGATCCTCCAGAACCTCCCTGGCCTCTGCCTCGCTCTTGATCATGGTCATGGTCACGCGGCCCGTGGAATAGACGGTGATCAGAATGTTACCTCTCTGAATGATCAGAGCGCCGATCCGATCGGAGTACCTGGCCCGGGGGAAGAGGGGCTCCAACAGTTTTAGCGCTCCTTCCAGCGGTGGCTCGAAGCGGGCGATTATCCTGAACTTGCTGCTGTCGGCGATGCAGGGCAGGAGCTGACGCAGATCGACGACCTGCAGGGGTCTTGTGCCAGCCAGGTCTTTTTTGGCTACTCCCGGCTTATCGGACTTGGTCTCCATGAAGTTCTTTCCGAAATCCGTGATGACGACCCTGCCCTCTCTCGTGTCAGCCAGGCCTGCTTGCTTGAGCATCTGCAGATGGTAGTCGAGCATGGTACCTCCCACTGCCTGCTCTATCTCTTCATTTGTCCTCTCCTTTTCCACCAGCATGGCCATGATCTTTCTTCTCGTAGCATTGGCCATGGCATTGCTCACGAGCTTAACATCAGCCTGTCCTCCTACCATATTGTCCACCCCATTCGCAAATCAATCATTTTATTTTAAGCCGCCCTGCTAAGCTGACCATATCAATAACTGCCTCATCAGAGATCCTGTACCGACACCATTTTCCTTCCTTTCTCTCCTTTACGAGGCCAGCGTCCTCAAGTATGGAGAGATTATGAGATATGGAGGACTGCGGTCTTTTAAGAGCCAACATTAGCTCACCAATGCAAAGCTCTCCTCCGGCCAGAAGTTTGAGAATCTTGAGGCGAGTTAATTCTGCTAAAGCCCTAAAGACCTTCATCTCGGCAGTTAATTCGTCTTCATCTATCTTTTTTACTTGAGTGCATACCTGGAGACATCTCTCTCGGGCTATGCTTCTATCTCCATAAAGTCTGGCCAGAGTTTTTTCTGCGTCGCAACAAGCGCTATTGTCGCAGCAGGATTCTTTCTCTTCTTCCGGCTGAGGAAGGGGCAATCTTTTTCTTTGGATCATTGGAAGTTCTTTATCCAGCATCAGCACAGCCTACCATGGTGATTTATTACTAGTCATATCAATCGATTCATATATAAGGATTTCTAGATTCATAATTTTGTGCAAATTACGAGATGCAAGCGAGCTACCCGAAATGCGGTGAGATGCTCCGTGTTCACAAGCCACAATGTCTTTATTGTCAGCACACGTGGCGGTAGAAATGATTAAAGGATTTGCAGACACCCGAACCAGCGCTTTCAGGCTATTGCCTAACCCAGGTCGAATCAGTTTGAAGCATGATGTTCGCAAGAAAGGGATATGACAATGGATACAGTCGAAACTGCGAAGGTACAGACGATCCGCGAATGCGGACACGACGAATACTGGTTGCGAGACAGGATTTTCGATGATCCCGCCCAACTCGGTCTCGGCGACTTGCAGGCAGTTATAAAGGAAAAGAAACTGTCCCAAGGAGGACGTCTGGATCTCCTCCTGAAGAATCCTGAAGATGATTCGATGTTCGAGGTCGAACTTCAACTCGGAGCCACTGATGAATCACACATCATCAGGACAATAGAATACTGGGACAACATGAAACTGAAATGGCCAAAACGGAGTCATACAGCCGTTCTCGTCGCTGAGGAAATAACGAACAGATTTTTCAACGTCGTTCATCTACTTGGTCTGACGGTTCCAATCATCGCCATCAAAGCCAATATTGTGCAAATCGGCGAAATGAAGGGACTGGTCTTTACCAAGGTCGTCGACTCCTATGATGAGCAGGAGGAAGAAGAGACGCCGCAACAAGCCTATGATGAGAAGCACTGGATTGATAACTACCCGGGAACATTGGATTGTGCTCGGTTGTATAAGGCGTTACTCGAAAAGATATATGGCGAAATTCCCACTAAGTATTTTGAGTCCTATATCTCCCTTTCAGTAAGTGGAACGGCTAGAGTATGGGTTACTAAGAGGAAGAACGACCGAGCCTTCGTAGAGGTGAAGCACGGCGAGGGAAACTTCCAAGAGGCTGTTGACTATTTGAATAAGGAAGGAATTTCGTTTGGCACAAGAGGCGGAAAATACATCACTTTCAACGTGAGCACACAGCAACTGAAGGAGCGATCAGCTATCCACGAATGGTTGGCTATGAGGTTGTCACCAGAAAGCCTGAAGACACAGACTAACCAAGCGTCTGATGTTACGGCTTTCAAGCTCGTCGAACCTCAATGCTGATGTTGGAGTGTGATAGGAACGCGATGAATGCGGAACGATGCACCCAACAGCACTGATTCTCAGCCGAGAAATATCGGAGACAATAAATACCGTGGGTAAGCTACAAGAGCTTATCAACTCAATCTCGTAAGTGGTCAGCCAACCGCACTCAACGCGTTTTAAGGCCATCGGAAAAAAATGATTACTAAAGAAAAACCGGCTACATCAGATCGCGAATAGAGCCAACTGATTAGTCTAAAAAATAAGTAATTATTATTTTTTATTGGTTCCGGCTGTCGCACATTGCCCGATCCCCTGCAAAATACCTCTCCTTCAGCTTAAGCGCCACGTTCACCAGCATGATCAGCATGGGAACTTCGATGAGAGGCCCGATGACCGCAGCGAAAGCCTCCTGGGAGGCGATGCCAAAGACGCCCACGGCAACGGCGATGGCCAGCTCGAAGTTGTTGCTGGCCGCAGTAAATGAGAGTGCTGCAGTGTTCTCGTAGCTCACGCCCAGCTTGTAGGACATAAAGAAGCTGACCGAGAACATCAGCAGGAAGTAGATGGCTAAAGGTATGGCCACCCGCACCACATCCAGGGGGAGCTGCACGATGTAGTCCCCCTTAAGAGAGAACATGACGACTATGGTGAAGAGCAGGGCGACTAGGGTTAAAGGCGATATCCTGGGCAAGAAATCCCTCTCATACCAGCTCTTTCCCCGCGCCCGGATGAGGCTGAACCTGGTTACTATCCCTGCCAGGAAGGGAATTCCCAGGTATATGAATACGCTTTCAGCGATCTGGGATATGGTAACATCAACTGCCGTGCCCGCTGCAATTCCCAAAGCTGCCGGCAGGACGGTGATGAAGATGTATGCATAGATGGAGTAGAAGAACACCTGAAAGATGGAGTTTAGTCCCACCAGGGCGGCGCAGTACTCGGTGCAGCCGCAGGCCAGCTCGTTCCAGACGATGACCATGGCGATGCAGCGGGCAAGTCCTATGAGGATTATGCCATACATGAGATGAGGCGAGTCCCGCAGGAAGATCACTGCCAGGGCGAACATCAGAATGGGGCCCACGATCCAGTTTTGAATCAAGGAGAGGCCCAGGACCTTTCGATCTGTAAAGACCTGTCCCAGCTCCTCGTACTTGACCTTGGCCAGAGGTGGATACATCATCAGTATCAGGCCGATGGCAATGGGAATTGAGGTCGTGCCGATCTGCAGGCTGAGGATGAAACGGGTTATCCCGGGAGCATAATAGCCAAGGGCGATTCCCAGGATCATGGCCACGAATATCCAGATGGTAAGGTAGCGAGAGAGAAAATCCAGCCCCTTGCTCATCCCATTTGACCCACTTGATCCACTTGACATATCGCTCCACCATCCCCCTTAAAAATGCAATTATGTCCTGCCGAGCTTTACGTACTTAGAATCAGAATCATCTCCCTTGCCCTCATGCGACTGCCAGTCTCCCCAGGAGTAGACGGCAGCCTCGTAATCCATGAGCTGCAGAGAATATGCCACCAGAGCAGATTGGCTGTAGTCATCGGAATAGACCACAATAGGCATATCCTTATCCAGCCGGCTGAAGACGGTTCCTAGATCGCCACCGTTCTTGATTTTATCTCCTTTTATCACATTGGCCGGGTCCAGGGCTGTGGAGCCGGGTATGCGGCCTTTTCCAAAGTCCACAAAAGGCCGGACGTCCACGATCCGAGCCTGGCCGGACTTAACATAATCGTATTCTGCTATCACGCCAGGCCTTACGGAGGGATTATATTCAGCAGCTGGAATTACCGTCTTCTGGGCCTCAACCGGCAGGCCTGCAGCCTTCCAGTCATCCAGGCTTCCCTCCAATAGCCTCACATCATCCTGTCCCAGATGTCTCAGGACCAGGAATGCTAACTGCGCCTCGCCAGAGCGTTCTGCACTTCCATATACAACCACGGAGTCCTCTTTCGAGAGGCCTGCCTCACCCAGGAGCCTGGACAGCTCTTCATCGCCCTTGAGATTGCCATTGCTGTCCAGAAAGTCCTTGCTGGGGATGTGAATAGCGTTCTTGATATGAGATGCAGCATAGCCATCTCCGTTGGATGCATCTACTATCACATCCGAGCTGGAGACGCTCTTCATGGGCTTCATGATACTGCCATTGGGGTATGATGCCAGCCTATCGGGCGGATTTTGAGTGCTGCTGGAGCTTACTGCAGAGCTTTCTTGCGATCCTTCTGCCTG
>MVQH01000093.1 GCA_002067755.1 Methanosaeta sp. PtaB.Bin018 | reverse complement strand
CAGCATCTGATCCTGCTTGTCCAGCATCTGATCCTGCTTGTCCAGCATCTGATCCTGCTTGTCCAGCATCTGATCTTGCTTTTGAATCATCACGTCCATCTTTCCGCCGAGGTTATTGTTCATGCGATTTACAGCTAAAATGAGCTCCTTCAGATGATCAGCAGCAGTATCCAGCCTGGAGTCTGTCTCTCCAGGCCCTACAACCTTGTAGAAGTTGGCGAAGTCTCCTTTGGGCTCAGAATATTCCTTTTTGATTGAGGATACCTTTATCAGAGTGTTCTTGATGTCGATGGCCTCTTCGAACCACTTCAGCTTATCGTCGTCTCCCTCGGCTATGACCTTCACTCGGCCGTCATCGAGATTCTCGACTGTTCCTTTCAGACCAAGGGCTCGGGCAAAATCGACGATCCGGGCTCTGTAGCCAGTCCTCTGGACCTGGCCTGAGACGTAAGCTGTAAGCCTCTTCATCAGGATGGCTTTTGTTGCTCTTTGTATTTGGGTTTATCGTCATCAGTTCGACTCCATCTCACAGACGGCGAATAAGATGCACATACTATCGCACCTTCGAGCAGGTGCATCATAGGGCGTGCTCTCGGGGCTCCATATAAACACGATCCCGGCAGGCCAACACTGTCACAGGACGAGCTGCTGCTTTTTACTGCATGCCCAAGCGTTCCTTTATAGCTCGTACATCGGCCTGTACCTGCCTGAGATTGCTCGCATACCCAGGCCGAATGTCATCTTTCAAGCCCTTGATCTCATCCAAGACATGAGGTATAGAATCGGTATTTTCCTTTATCTGAGGTATGGAATCGGTATTTTCCTTTATCTGAGGTATAGAATCGGTATTTTTCTTTATCTGAGGTATCAAGTCGGTGTTCTTTCGCACTGCTTTGATCTCTTCCAGGATTTGAGGGGTTACTTTGGTATTATCTCTTATCTCCAAAAGGACTGGGATTGCCTTGTTCAATTGAATCGTGGAGCAGAACTGGGCGTATTCTCCAATTCTCATGACCTCTCCCTGGAAGTCATCAAATACAACATTTGACACCTCGGAACGGGCAGGACGCTCTGTTTCAACCTGAGTGCAGAAGGCTTTAATAGCCAACTCATCGCCATCGACAAAGGCTAGGACTGCCTCGCCCTCGGTGATCTTTATGTTGTGTGCCTCGAACTTCCGGATTCTATTGGACATAGCAATGCCCAAAAGGAAGTAGCGATAGCCAACGTCATGAACCTTTGGACCAATGATTGTGATCTTGAGCTTCATCTAAGGCTATGTAGGTCCACTTGAGAGAAAAGGATTTGGGTTGAATTCTGCAGCATTGCATTATCCTCGCATCTCGTCCGCCATTCCCTGTGACTTGGGGGTCCATAGCATCTCTCAGCCCGTCGCCCAGGAGGTTGAATGCCAAGCATCGTGATCATGATGGCCATGCCTGGAATGAAGATCGGGTAGGGCGCAGAGAATATCGACCCTTGGAGTTGCTGAGCATCTAGCTCCCTATGGACTCTTCCTGGTTCTTCCAAGCACCATCTGCTTCGTTGCCCTCTCTGCCTCGATATTGCGCCTGCACACCGGGCAGATCCAGATCCAGTCAAGGCCTGTCGAATCCTTCTGCAGTTTTTCAGGCAGGCTCGACTCGATCCTCTTCAGCATGGGCTCAGTAGCATATCGAGCTTTGCATATCTTGCAGGCCACAAGATCGAAGGTAATCGTCGGCTCCTCGCCTGCCTGATCGAATGGAACCAGCGTGAGTGCTTTAGCAGGGCAAAACTCGACGCACAGATCGCACTCTTCCTTGCACCTCTTCCAGTGAATCGACCTCGTCTCAGGCGTTTCTTCGCGAGTGATGTTCTGGTTTGGACAGACATTGGTGCACGAGAAGCAGCCAAGACATTTGCTCACATCGACTTTGATCATCTTCTACCTCCCCCGCGCCACTGCCATGGCCGCCCTGGCGCGAGCCCTGCGAGAGGCAAGCTCGAAATCGGTGCTCAACGCATTTGCAGGACAGCTAACGAGGCATGCGGGATTCTCTCGTCCAGCACACAGGTCGCACTTGTGTGCTATCTTGTCAGACCAAACCACGCCAAACGGGCAGGCCAGTTGGCATAGCCCGCATCCTGTGCACTTCTCGACGTCGAAAGCAGTGCGCTCTGCATCCTTGTAAAGTGCGCCCGTGTAACATGCCATGGTACAGGTCGCTTCCTCGCAGTGGTGGCAGAATATTGGAACAGAGGCATGATCTCCTGCCATATGCACATTCACGTGCCCTTTGCCGCCGTGCACGCGCTTGCATGCCACCTCGCAAGACCTGCAACCTATGCATCTGCTGATGTCAACGTAAACCGGCATTTAATCCCTCCTGGAGATCTTACAGGCAGAGACCTTGAACTCAGGTATCTTGGCCTCTGGGTCTGTTGCCTCTGTGGTGAGCATATTCGTTCCTGGGAAGTGGAAGGGCATGAAGACAACCCCTCTCTTCACCCGGCCTGTGAGGCGCGCACGAGCTGTAGTTCCGCCGCGCGGCGAGGTTACCCTCACCTCATCGCCATCTGCAATCCTGAGCTTGACAGCGTCTTGGGTGTTGATCTCGACGAACAGTTCCGGCTCGCGTTCGATCAGCGAGGGACTGCGGCGGGTCATGGACCCTGCATTGTGGTGCACAGCAACACGGCCCGTGGTCAGGATAAATGGATACTCCCAGCTTGCCTCCTCTGCAGCTGGCCTGTATTGCACTGGCACAATAGCCGCCCGACCATCCTGAAGCTTGAAGCCCTGTGTGTGCAGGATGGGCGTGCCAGGATGGTCAGGATTCGGGCAGGGCCAGACAAGCCCGGCCCCATTCAGGCGCTCCCTGACAATGCCGCCGTACTGGGGCACCAGTTGGTTGATCTCTGAGAGCACCGATGCTGCATCAGGATAGTTGAACTCCAGCCCCAGGCTATTGGCAAGCGCGCACACTATCTCCAGATCCGACCTGGCCTCCCCCGGCGGCTCTATGGCCTTGCAGCTCCACTGCACGCGCCTTTCTGTGCTGGTGTAGCTGCCCTCTTTCTCAGCCCAGGCCGATGCTGGCAAAACGAGATCAGCCATTTGTGCAGTTGCGGTCATGAATATGTCCTGCACCACGAGGAAATCCAGCCCTTCCAGAGCATCTCTGGTGTAGCTGCTGCTGGGATCTGAGTTAGCAGGGTCTTCGCCCACTATATACATTGCCCTGATCTTGCCCCTAGCAGCAGCGTCAACCATCTCAGTGGCGGTAAGCCCCCTGCCCACAGGAAGGTCAACTCCCCAGGCACAAGAGAAGAACTTGGCTGTCTCGGGATCATCTGCTCTTCTGTATCCCGGATAAAACTCTGCCAGGGCGCCCATGTCACAGGCTCCCTGCACATTGTTCTGACCTCTCAAGGGCATGACACCAGTGCCCTGCCTGCCCAGTTGCCCGCAGATCAAAGCCAGGTTTGCGATAGCCTGAACGTTATCTGTGCCAGTGCTGTGCTGCGTGATGCCCATGGAATAGAGGATGCTGGATGCAGGAGAGATGGCATAGGCCCGTGCAGCTCGCACTATGTCGCCCGCCGGAATGCCGGTTATCTCTGATACCTTTTCGGGAGTATAGTCTAGGACAGATTCCACCAGCCTCTCATACCCGCGCGTCCACTTGCCGATGTACTCGCTGTCTACCAGGCCCTCTTTGACTATCACATGGGCCATGCCGCAAAGCAGTGCCACATCCGTTCCCGGCTTTAGCTGCAAAAAGATGTCAGCCATCCACGCAGTATGCGTCATGCGCGGGTCGGCTACTATCACCACAGCGCCAGAGTCCCTGGCCCTGTGAATCCAACGCGAGAGGACTGCGTGGTTCTCTGCCAAATTGGATCCGATGATGAAGATGCACTTGGAGTTAGCAATGTCGGATATTGGGTTGGTCATTCCTGCGGCCCCAAGGGTCCTGTTCAGGCCGACGACGGATGGAGAGTGACAGAGCCGCGCGCAGTTGTCGATATTCCTCGATCCAAGGCAGCGGGCCATCTTCTCGATCAGGTAGTTCTCCTCATTTGTGCATTTGGACGAGGAGAGAAACCCGACGCATTCCGGACCGAACCTCTTGAGAGCTCCTCCAAGCCCCCTGGCAGTTAGCTCCAGGGCATCATTCCAAGATATTCTGGCCCAGCCGTCGCCCTTTCTCTTAAGGGGATGATGCAGGCGATCTGGGTGGTAGAGGATCTCTAAAGCTGCGTTGCCTTTGGAGCAGAGAGACCCCTCGCTGGCAGGGTGCTCAGGCATGTATTCGATCCCGGTAGCGCGCTCCTTCTCGACTGAAATGAAAAATTGGCAGCCTGCACCGCAGTACGGACAGACCGTTGGAACAAGCACTTGTGGCATCTTAATCCCCAACTTTTTTATCTAGTAGGCATAAAGCTTTCCGTATGGCCTCTTCGATCTAGGCGAGAGCCTCATAAACTCATCTTTCAAGATCTCCTCTTTATTTAGCCCAAGCTCGGGAAAGCGTTCTATAAACTCGGAGACATAATGATCCACTATCTCCCTGTCAGCGCCGTCCAAGGGCGAGATCTCCACCTGGCTGCCAACCTGTGCCCTCTCAACACGGCCGCGAAGATATATCACGCCACCGTGCATGCCGTTGCCGATGAAGTTGCCTTTATGCGATTTGCCACCCAAGCCCAGGAGTATGACAATTCCCCCTGCCATATACTCCCCCAGGAAATCCTGAGATGTGCCGCCTATGACCAGAACGGGCCTCTTGTCTTCGTACTCCTTCATATGCAGAGCAGTCCTGTAGCCAACGCTGTCTCGCACGAAGATCTTTCCTCCGCGCATGGAAAATCCGAGCACGTCTCCTGCACGACCCTCGACGACGACTTCTCCGTCGTCCATAGTATTGCCCACGCCGTCCTGAGCATTTCCGTGCACGGTTATCTTGTGGCCAAAAAGGAAGGCTGCCAGGTCGTTTCCTGGAGTTCCGAATATCTCGATCTCAACCTTTCGGCGCTCTGGGTTGTAGAGGCGAGTGCCGATGTACCTCTGGCCGCATACGTTCCTTAGTGCGATCTTCTGCACGCCCAAGAGCATCAGATCCCTGAGGCGGCCATTCAATTCCTTGGTCTCCATGTTAGTGGCATCGATCTCTGCCGTTTCCATTCTCTCCTCGCCTTGTGCCGTCTTTTTCATATGTGGATCTGCCAAATGAGCCCTCGCCATTTACTTTTCACTCTCCGGCACCCTTTATTCCAAGTACCTCAAGCTCCCACTCGTACAGGCCCACGCCACGCAGATGATCGCGATTGCCGCGCAGGCTTTCCAGGGCATTGATTCCCATTCCGCCCAGCATCTCGCTGATCTCATGAGACCAGGCACAAATGAGATTTGAGAGGCGCAGCGAAGCTATGTCGACGTTAAGCCTGCCAGCAAGGCGCGGGTCCTGAGTGCAGATCCCCCAGTTGCATTTTCCTGTGTAGCACTTCTGACAGAGGTTGCAGCCCATTGCGATCAGCGCAGCCGAACCGATATAGACGGCATCTGCACCAAGAGCAATAGCCTTAATCACATCGGCGCTGCAGCGAATCCCGCCAGCTGCGATGATGGAGCATCGATTCCTTATGCCCTCTTTTCTCAGGCGCCCATCCAGTGATGATATGGCCAGCTCGATTGGTATTCCAACATTATCTCTGATCACTTTGGGCGCCGCACCAGTGCCGCCACGCAAGCCGTCGATGGCAATGATATCAGCTCCAGCGCGTACAATGCCAGAGGCTATGGCTGCAAAATTATGAACGGCTGCGATCTTGACGGATACCGGCTTCTCGTAATTGGTGGCCTCCTTCAGGGCGTAGATGAGCATGGACAGGTCCTCGATGGAATAGATATCATGGTGAGGTGCCGGGGATATGGCATCAGTGCCAGTTGGAATCATCCTCGTGGCCGCAACCTCCCTAGAGACCTTTTCGCCTGGAAGGTGGCCTCCGATTCCTGGCTTCGCTCCCTGGCCGACCTTGATCTCCACTGCTGCTGCGCAGTTGAGGTACTCTGCGTCGATGCCGAAGCGGCCCGAGGCCACCTGCACTATGGCGCACTTCCCAAATTGCTCTCTCATCTCCATGGGAAGGCCGCCCTCTCCAGTATTGAAGAACGTCCCTGATTTGCAGGCTGCAGTGGCGAGCGACCGGAAGGCGTTGTAGCTTATGGCTCCATAGGACATCGCTGAGAAGAGGATAGGAGTTTCGACCGTCAGATTCGGGCTGAGCTTTGTCTCTATCTGCACGTCGTCGCCCTCTGATTTGATATCCATGAAGTCTGGCTTGGCGCCAAGGAAGGTGCGAAGCTCCATTGGCTCACGCAGGGGATCGATGGAGGGGTTGGTCACCTGTGAAGCATTGAGCACAATGTGGTCCCAGTAGATGCGAAATGGCTTATCGTTTCCGCATCCTGTGAGGATCACACCACCGGTCTCTGCCTGCTTCTTCAGGTCCTCCATCTTCTCGCGGGACCAGGAGGCATTCTGCCGGTAAGGAGACTGCGTTGGCCGAACTTCAATTGCGTCCTTGGGGCAGAAGACCACACACCTCTGGCAGCCGGCGCATTTGTAGTCGTCTGATATCAACCGATCTTGAACCGGATCGTAGGTGTGAGTGCCGAAGGCGCATTGTCGCTCGCATCCTCGACACTGCCCGCATTTTGCTTCGTCCCTTATGATATGGAACTCGGGAAAGACGAATGATTTCATCCTTTACCATCCTCATGTCATATTGTTTAGCTTTCCGACGACCGGTTCGCCTCCGTTGGGCGTCCAGACTGAGTCGAGCTTCGGCGAAATTAGCCTGATTGATGCTTCTTCAGATGAGAGGTAGAACATCGATCCTCTGGTGGCTGCCGTGAGAGGGCGAAGCCTGATCCTGTCCGTCAGTCCGATCATCTTTCCTGTCTGACCGATGATTATGGAGAAAGGCCCGTTCATGAGCAGAGGTGCGTAGACCATTCTCAGGGCAGTGAACAGCCTTCTCTCCCTCTCGTTCATTCTATCAATGCAGTTCCAGATGGGCGGAGCCAGGATCTTTGCCACCAATTCTATTGGGAGTTTCTGTCTCCTCATGAGAAGGTCTGCCGCATAGGCTATGACCTCTGTATCTGTCTGAAGAGTGCAGGCGTAGCCATACATCTCCAGATACCAGCGGTTTGTGCCATAAGAGGATATCTCGCCGTTGTGAACCACGGTTGTATCCAGGAGGCTGAATGGATGAGCTCCTCCCCACCAGGCCTGTGTGTTGGTGGGAAAGCGGCCATGCACCGTCCAGGTGTAGGCCTTATAAAGCCGGTCCAGCATAAAGTACTCGCCGATCTCCTCAGGATAGCCCACGCCCTTGAAGCAACCCATGTTCTTCCCTGAGGAGAACACGTAGGCGTTCTCGATCTTAGTGTTTATGTGCATGACCTTCATGACCACATAGTCATCGTCCGAGAGATTTGTCTCATCGCCACATTTCCGGGGAGCAACAAAATAGCGCCAGACCAATGGGGGATCGCTCACTGTAGCCTCATCGCCATGAGGGATCTCCTCGTCGTAGACCACATCGAAGTTTTCGCAAAGGAAAACATCGAAATCCTGCTTTGCAGATCTCTTGGCATCCGAATTGCTGCCTGTGAACATGAGATGAAAAGCATAATAATCCTTGTATTCAGGATATATGCCATAGGCTGCAAAACCTCCACCCAAACCGTTGCCTCTGACATGCATATTGGCTATAGCCGACATGACTCCATCGCCTGTAAATCGATCCCCATCTCGGTTCATTGCCCCGAAGATCGAGCAGGCGCAGATATCCTTTTTATAAAGCTCCCTTCTTTTCCTCGGCATAGTAATCTTGAACTCCATACATCACCAAAACAACTACATAAATACTGCTCACCAGTGTCCCGCTCGTCGCAAAATCGATGGGGTGTAGGTTTGGAAAAGGACATGACAAACGTTTTATAGCTATTTAAGAAACGTTCATAAAACTTATGAACGAAACCATCTGCTGAAATTATTCCGTTTGTCATGATGTCTCCTCACAAGATCTGAGGTATAATGATATTAAAAAAATGGCAAGCCCGCTGTGGGCTCAGAGTAGAGGCAGGTACCTGTCCAGCTCCCACTTGGTGATGTTGATCCTGTAGGCGTCCCACTCTGCTTTCTTGCTGGCTATGAAAGCGTTGAACGTATGGTCCCCGAGCGCCTCCTTGACAAGCTCGCTCTTCTCGGTGATCTGTATGGCCTCGTTCAGGCTGCCTGGGAGAGAATAGATTCCTGCTGCAATCCTCTCTTTCTCAGTCATGTGGAAGATATTCTTCTCCTGCGGCTCAGAGAGCTCGTATTTGTTGGCAATCCCGGCCAAGCCTGCTGCCAGCATGACTGAGAAGGCCAGGTATGGGTTGGCTCCAGGATCTGGACTGCGGAACTCTACCCTCGTCGCAACCTCCTTCCCAGGCTTGTACATCGGGACCCTGACCAGTGCTGACCTGTTCCTCCTTGCCCAGCAGATGTATACCGGAGCCTCATATCCCGGAACTAGCCGCTTGTAGGAGTTGATCCACTGGTTGGTTACAGCGGTGATCTCAGGCGCATGCTTGAGCAGGCCTGCGATATAGCATCTGCCCTCGTCTGATAGGTGGAATGGGTCTCCAGCGCTGTACATTATGTTCTTCTTGCCCTGGAAGAGGGACTGATGAACATGCATTCCTGAGCCGTTCTGGCCGAAGATGGGCTTGGGCATGAAGCTGGCGTGGTAGCCATATCTGTGAGCGATCTCCTTCACTGTGATCTTGTAGGTCATGACGGTATCCGCCATTGCAAGGGCATCGTCGTACCGAAGGTCGATCTCGTGCTGGGAGGGGGCCACCTCATGATGGCTAAACTCAACGTCGATGCCCATGGCGTCCAAAGCCAAAACAGTGTCACGGCGCAGGTCTGATGCGGCGTCTAGAGTCGTAAGGTCGAAGTACCCACCTTTATCGAGGATCTCCGTGCCATTCTCATTCTTGAAGTAGAAGAACTCAAGCTCTGGGCCTGTGTAGAAGGTATAACCCTTATCCTTGAGGCGCGCCAGGTTTCTCTTGAGGACCTGCCTTGGGTCTCCTTCATAAGGCGAACCATCTGGATTCAGTATGTCGCCGAACATCCTGGCAACTGCATTCTCCTGCTGCCTCCAGGGAATGATCTTGAAGGTGGATGGATCGGGCTTGAAGACCATGTCGCTCTCGTGGATCTGAGCGAAACCCTCTATTGATGAGCCATCAAATCCCATGCCCTCACTGAAGGCGCCCTCCAGTTCATTTGTATTTACTGCAAAGCTCTTGGGAAATCCCAGAATGTCTGTGAACCAGAATCGGACAAATCTGACATTATACTTGTCAATTGCCTCAAATACATCATCTTTCGTCTTCGTCTGTATTGGCATTTTGCTTGCCTCCTTGACGCTACAACCTGAAGTTTAAATTTATAGATATTTGAGATCTATTCATAAAACTTGTGAAAAATTATGAACTCAACGACCCTTTTAAAACTTGGATTAAGATACTGTTATATTCCCTTAATGATTGACAGGCAACCTTATGCCAGGCAAAGTCTCTCACAGTTATGCATTTCGTGGCTCAGAAAAGCCACTTATTGGAAAGACGATAGGCGATATGTTCGACGATATTGCTGAAACTTACCCAGATAATGACGCAATTGTTTCACTGCACCAGGGAGTGCGATACAGTTATCAGGAGCTGCAAAAGGAGCTTGACCGTGCCGCGAAGGGATTCATAGCCTTGGGCATGAAAAAGGGCGACCGCCTGGCGATCTGGGCGACAAATATAGCGGAGTGGATCATCACTCAGTTTGCCACAGCGAAGGCTGGCATCATAATGGTGAACATCAATCCGGCCTACAGAACTCATGAGCTGGAGTACGCATTGCGCCAGTCGGAGACTCAGGCGCTATTGCTGCTCGATCGATTCAAGGGATCAAATTACGCCAAGATGTTTTACGAGGTCTGTCCAGAGGCTAAAACCAGCAAGCCAGGGAATATTCATTCAGATAAACTCCCCTTCCTGAGAACTGCGGTGATGATTCGTGGTGAGAAGCAGCCTGGCATGTATTCCTGGGATGAGGTCATGACGATGGGTGAGGCAGTTCCCGATGAGGTGCTAAGAGAGCGCCAGGATAGCCTGGACTTCGACGATCCCATAAACATTCAGTATACATCTGGCACAACGGGATTTCCAAAAGGAGTGGTGCTGACGCATCACAACATCCTGAACAATGGCTACTTCATCGGGGAGTGCATGAAGTTCACAGAAAAGGATCGGCTCTGCATCCCTGTGCCCTTCTATCACTGCTTTGGGATGGTTCTCTCAAACATGGCCTGTGTGACTCATGGCGCGACAATGGTGCTCCCAGCCGAGTACTTCGATCCTGTATCCACAATGGCCGCCGTTGAGAAAGAGCGCTGCACGGCATTGCATGGCGTTCCAACGATGTTCGTGGCGGAGCTAGAGCATCCTGATTTCTCCAAATACGATTTCAGCAGCCTGCGCACTGGGATTATGGCCGGGTCTCCATGCCCAATAGAGTTCATGAAAAAGGTCAATACACTCATGAATATGAAGGAGATCGTGATAACCTACGGCCAGACCGAGGCTTCGCCTGGAATCACAATGTCTTCGACAGACGACTCATTGGAGCGAAGGGTTTCGACCGTCGGCAGGCCGATGCCGCATACTGAGATAAAGATCGTGGACCACAAGACCGGCAAGATGGTCCCGCGCGGCGAGACGGGTGAAATTTGCGCCAGGGGCTATATGGTCATGCGCTGCTACTATAATAATCCTGTAGCGACCGACCAGGTCGTGGATAAAAACAGGTGGCTGCACACAGGAGACCTCGGCATGCTCGATGAGAACGACTACTGCAAGATCACAGGCAGGCTGAAGGACATGGTGATCCGGGGCGGAGAGAATATTTATCCACGCGAGATCGAGGAGTTCCTCTACACACATCCAGCGATAAGCGACGTGCAGGTCATCGGTGTTCCCGATGTGAAGTATGGAGAGGAGCTCATGGCCTGGATAAAGCTGAAGAAAGGTGCCTTTGCGACTCCTGAGGAGATAAAGGCCTTCTGTAAGGGGAAGATCGCGCACTTCAAGATTCCCAGGTACATCAAGTTCGTAGATGACTTCCCCATGACCGTAAGCGGCAAGATTCAGAAATTCAAGATGAGAGAGATGTCAATTGAGGAACTGGGCCTGGAGGAAGTAGCTAAGATGAAGACTGCCTGATGCCCTTTTTGGCCCTTGACCACTTTTAGCAACTGTGACATCGCTTTTAGCATTTTTAGCAAAAATAAAGTTAATAATTGTAATTAATGATAAATTTTTTTCGATAGTCTTTTTAATTTGAATCGCATAATGGTTTGGGATCAGCATGTTCAAGATAGTCAGGCGCAGAGAAATGGCTGGAGGCAATATAATCCTCAACGAGATCGAGGCGCCCATCATTGCCCGCAAGGCCCAACCAGGACAGTTTGTAATTCTCAAAGCGAACGAAACAGGGGAGCGCATACCTATGACGATGGTGGATTCAAACCCCGAGAAGGGGACGATAACAATAATCTTTGCCGTGGTTGGCAGATCCACAATCCTCTTCAGTAAGCTTCAAGAGGGGGACTCCTATCAAGATGTTGTAGGACCTCTGGGATGTCCCACTCAGTTGGAGAAGGTGGGGACAGCGATATGCATTGGCGGTGGAACTGGTGTGGCAGTTCTCTATCCAATTGCAAAGAAGCTTAGGCAATTGGGAAACAGGGTTATCAGCATCATAGGTGCCCGCAGCGAGGAGCTCATAATCCTTCGCGAGGAGATGGATGCTGTATCAGATGAGCTGCAGATATGCACGGACAATGGTTCTTTTGGCCGCAATGCTCTTGTCACTGAACTCTTGGAGGAGGTCTTGAAAAAAGAGACTCCTGGTGTCGTTGTGGCCATTGGGCCTGTGTCGATGATGAAGCGCGTTTGCGATATCACAAGGCCAATTAACATCAAGACCATCGTCAGCCTCAACCCGATCATGATCGATGGAACCGGCATGTGTGGAAGCTGCCGGGTGGAAGTAGGCGGCATGGTCAAATTTGCCTGCGTTGATGGGCCTGAGTTCGATGGGCATGAGGTGGACTTCGATCAGCTCACAGAGCGTCTGCAAGCCTTCAGGACTGAAGAAAGACAGGCTCTGGATGCACACGGAGGCTCACAAGTGCACAGGTGCAGGATGGAGGAGATGGCAGTCAAAGATTTGGGCGAAGCAGGGGCAGCTCTGGTCAAGGCGGCGTGATCATGTTCAAATGAAGATCCGACCTCTACAATTCAGGTAATCCATGATGAAATCAACAGCTTCGACGATTTCGCTGTCCTGGGGAAGACGGTCTATCAGCTTCTTCAGGTAGCCCCTCTCCTCGATGCAAGAGAGGGTCACGGGAAAGTAGATGTCGAAGACCCAACTCAAGTACATCAATCTCATGTCGTTTAGGTTTTTCAAAGTCGCAATCTTCACCATCCTTCCTTTCAGTATGTCCAAGATCGCTTCCCTGGAATATCCAGGGCAGTTTTCAAGCCCAAAGTCCAAAGCAGGATTGGGATTCTTAGACCTCGCCTCAAAGTGCTCGACAATTAATCCAAGGATGTCAAGCTTGTCTGCGTCCCGGATCAGACGGCAGAAGAGAAGGCTGCGGGGGCTTTCAGTCTCTGGGATTTCATATTTGTTGTGCAGCCAGATCGCTCTGCGGACCAGGTGTCTTTCATTCTTCGGCAGACTGCACAGGATGCCTGCGCGATTCAAGACCTTCAGTCCGAGGGCCGCGTGGTCTGTGGAGATCCGATCGTCGAAAGATCCATAGCACTTGAGCTGCTCGAACCTGCCCACGTCATGCAAGAGGGCCAGCACTTCGGCCAGAGCAAGGTCCCCCTGCCCGAGCTGCAGGGATTTCGCGATCCTTGAGATGTTGTCACAGACTCTGGCGGTGTGCTTCAGCTTGAGGTCTATATTCTTCTCCAGCTTCGGGTCAGGGCTGTGAAAGCTGCTAGTGTAATCGTTGAACCAGGCGTGGCAGGATGGAAGGTAGTCGGAATGCATGGGAAGAATTGCAGGATTATGATATCTAGCCCTCAAGTGCTTTCACCAGCGCATAAAGCGTTTCATTCGCAGGCACAGATACACCATGTTTCCTCGCCAGTCGGATCACATAGCCGTTTATCGAATCAATCTCCGTAGCCTTCCCCTTTTGCACGTCCTGAAGCATACTGGAGGTGTTCAGGGCGGTCTTTGAGGCGACAGAACTGACGAACTTTAGAACATCATCCTTTTCGGCTTCGACTCCTTCCATCCCTGCGACTTTTACACATTCTTCGACGATCCTCTCGACTGTGTCCTTCAGTTGGCAAGAAAGAACGATTCCATTGTTTTTTCCTGTCAAGGCAGTTATCGGATTTATCACAGAGTTCACAAAAAGCTTATTCCATTGCTGTTTTTTAAAATCAGGCGCAAATTCTATCTCGTATCCATTCTGCCCGAATCTTTTTTTGAGGAACTCTTTCACGTCGCTGATGATCCCGTCCTCAAAAACTGTTTTTGCTATTCCTTTCAGTTCAACCATTCCATCCTGCGAAAATTTGACTCCGATGGAGGTTACCCCTTCATAGACCCTTTCGGGTGGCAAATTTAGCATCTCTTTGTTTCCCATGCCGTTCATTAAAAGGATGAATGTTGCGCGCGAAAATTTACCGTTTAGCAGGCCATGCTCTTTTATCTCCCGGGACACCTGGGGCAGAGAGTGCGACTTGACACAAACGACCACCAACTCTGGATCGAACATGGAACCATTCAGTTCTTCAAGGCTTGAAAAGCAATGCTTGAATCTGAGGGATTTTGTTCCTTCAAAAAGGTTTACTTTTAAGCCATTTTCTTTTATCTCCCTAATATGGTTCTCTCTTCCCAGAAGCGCAATATCTTCAACTGCTTTGCCTTCCGATGACTCTGTATCTGAGAGCAGAAAACCGACAAACGATCCTATCGCTCCAGCTCCGTAAATGAGTGCTCTTATGCTATCACATCCGCAAACTGATGCCCATTTGCATTTAGCAAATTTTAGGCTCTTCGCTAAATTGTGTGGGTGAGATCGGGCATAAAATGTCTCCTCTGTGCCTCTGTGTCTCTGTGGTTCAGTTAGCGAATCACGTTTCAGTACAGAGTCACGAAGACACAGAGATTTTGCGATTCAAGTTCACCCATACTAAATAGCGAGGAGCCAAATTTTAACCTTAACTCCGATTATGTACGCACATTACTGAATTGGTATCTTGAAAGTCATCAACTCTTTGATAGTCCAGACATCGTCAAGGCTTGAAAAGCAATTGATCAGTCGGTCCTTCTGCCATCGCGGGTGTTCTTGGTATGAAAATGGTCCTCGCAAAGGTCCATTTTCATCCACATGGGTGACCTTGGGTCATGGGCGTTTTTCGTGCAATCCTGTTGCCCTCTTCCTCGATATCCTGCTCAAGCTTGTCGAGATCTACCTTCCGAGCCTCTCCTATGACTCCCTTCATTATGATGGCAAGATCCATCTTCTTGAGAAGTATCGTGTCGCTAGTGGCTTCTCCTATAATGAACTCATCTCCTGGATTCATATTGAGCCTGGCTCTCAAATCGGCTGGAAGCTGAATCCTGCCCTTTTCGTCAAGCTTTATGGTGTTGGGCCTTGCACTCATCACGGATTTTATCTGTGATTGATGGTATTAAAGTGTTGGTATCACAGTTTCATCGAACCGAACTTTCACTCTCTTCCGGGGCTCCGCGCGTCGCCCGTTTTCGCTATGCTGGCGGGGGCTGTCTTTCCTGGCCCGGACGGCCCTCGTGGCCGCGGGGAGACATGCCGTGGGCAAGGGGATGCCGCTCTTCTCGTATCGAAACTGCCATGTGTCTGAATCTCGCCGCCCCTGTGGGGGTGGAATGAGTGGGCATGGCTAAGTGGGATTCGTGATGGTAGTAATCTGGGAGCCCTGGGCTGAGGTGGTAGGCTAATAAGTTCTTTAAAGCATAAGCGTCATCATTGAGAGCCATGACTTTTGCTTTCTTCCCTGCAGTGGATCTTCGTGGCGGCAAATGCGTGCAGTTAGTCGGGGGCGTTCCGGGCACTGAGGTCGTGGCCCTCGACGATCCCCTGGCCCAGGCTGAGCGCTGGGCGGCAGAAGGCGCAGATCATCTGCATGTAATCGACCTTGACGGTGCGATCCTGGGAAAAAGGGTCAATGCACCGATCCTTGGCCAGATTGTGAAGAGGCTTGACCTTTACATTCAGGTAGGCGGAGGCATTCGCACTGAAGAGGACGTTAGCAGCATCCTTGATCTGGGCGTTGACAGGGTGATCATGGGAACTGCCGTCCTGAAGGACCCTGAGATGGTATCCAGGCTTGCCGACCGTCATGGCTCGGATAAAATCATGGTTGCTCTCGATGTAAAGAAGGGCGACGTGACCACTCAGGGCTGGCAAAAGACCCTAGGCAGGAAAGCTGTGGAACTGGGCAGGCTCTTCGAGGAGAAGGGCGCAGGCTCCATACTCTTCACGAACATCGATGTAGAGGGCCAGCAAAAGGGCATCGATGTCCAGCCCACGCGCGCGCTCGTGCAGGCGGTGGAGATCCCGGTCGTCGCCGCCGGTGGGGTCACATCCATTGAGGATGTTCTGGCGCTGCGAGATGCTGGCGCCCAAGGTGCAGTGGCAGGCACTGCAATTTATACTGGAAAGCTCAGCGTGCGCCGGACCCTTGAGGCGCTCCGGAGGCAAAGAACATGAGAAAAGGAGAAGCTAAAGCGGAATACAGAGGCTGCAAGGCCAGCGCCTGTCTGAATCTGGATGGGCAGGGCCTTGCCGATCTGTGCTCAGGATCGAAATTCCTGGATCACATGCTGGCCTCCATGACGAGGACCGGCTTGCTGGACCTTGAAGCCAGAGCTGATGCTGGCTTTTACAGGATCCAAGCCCTGGGAACGGCCATAGGCCAAGCCCTGGATCGGAGCCTTGCGGACCGCAGCGGAATTCGGAGATATGGCTCTTCATCGGTTCCGATGGACGAGGCTCTTGCAGATGTGGCTTTAGACTTCAGCGGACGGCCCTATTTGGTATTCAATGGCGAGCTTGCGAGCGAGAGGATAGGCGACTTTGAGGTTCAGCTTCTGAGGCCGTTCCTGGAGGCACTCTGCGTGGGAGCAAGGCTGACGCTGAACGTTCGGTTCTCAGGCGAAAACGACCACCACAAAGTAGAGAGCGTATTCAAGGCCCTAGGCTTCGCAATTCGCCAAGCTGCAACGAAAGAAGGCTTTGGAGTCCCGAGCACCAAAGGCGTGATTTGACGACAGCCAAATACACAAAGGCTGAATTCCCAGAGCAGCAACCGATGATGTGAAGAGGATCAAAATAGATATTCAATATCCGACAGATCAATCCTTGACGTGGCATCCAAAGTCAGCGGCGTAATTGAGATCTTTTTTTCCTGGTAGACTGTCTGCACATCGGTACCTTCTGCGTCGCAGCAGATAAGCTCGCCGTCGATCCAGTAGTAAGGCCTGCCCCGCGGATCGAAGCGTTCCTGAACCGATGTCTTGAAGATCTTGCGGGCCAGCCTGGTGACTGCAATCTCAGTGTCATCAGTGGCTGTAACTGGCACATTGAGATTTAGAACATCCACGCCCTTTGGCAGTCCACGCTCAAGCACCTTGGAGGCAATGCGTCGAAGGACTTTTACTGCCACATCGAAGCTATGCTTCTCGTCGAAATGCATGTCGAACTTATCGCCCTGATCAACTGCCTGGATGGATGCAGCAATCGACGGAATACCGTAGCTTGCAGCCTCAAGGGCAGCTCCGATAGTTCCGCTCGTAGTGACTGTATCTGTGCTGATGTTCTCGCCCACGTTTATTCCTGATACAACTAGATCTGGAAGCTCGCCCCTCATTATGGCGAAGATGCCGATGATCACTGAGTCGACGGGCGTTCCAGTGACCGCGTATGCGCAAAAGCCGTTCAGGTTCATCTGCGCATATCGCAGCGGCTCAAAGACAGATACAGATCTTCCCACTCCGCTCTTCTGGCCCGAGGGCGCCGCTACCACCACCTCTCCCAGGCCTTGCACGCTTCTCGCTGCTGCCCGGAGGCCTGCTGCATAAACTCCATCGTCATTGGTGACCAGTATGCGATGCATTGCAAATCCCTGTGTAGTCTGAAGGCAGTGGACTGCCCTGCGAACAGGGCCTCCACTTCATCGCTAAACTCTCGGGCCCTTTGAGAACCCTGCTCTGGATGTTCTTAACCTTTATGGCGGCCTTCTGTGCAGATCTGCGAGCTCGTCTGGGCCTTCACTCCTTCATCTTCACATAGGGCTGTAGCCCACAGCATGAAAAAAAAGCTTGCCGTCATGCAGTCTTCTTGAGATCAAGCCGTCGTGTTCCATGATTTTGCAGTATTTTATGGCATCGCTGCTCGACAACTCCAGGGCTGCAGAGATCTCCTCAAGGGTGCAGGCCCTTTGAGATAGAAGCCCCCTCAACAGATCTTTGGTCTTCGCAGGAACGCTCCAGTCCCAATCGGGAATCAGCTCGGCTCCTGGGAAGATCTCCAGCATCCTTTTCATCTCCTCCTGGTCCAGGGGATCGACAGGCTCTGCAGGAGGCCGGACAACAGTATTGAGCTGAATGCGATCTGGGTCAGTAGATACAGCTGCTTTTGCGATCATCTCTGCGTCGTGGTCGTTTACACCCTTCACCAGCATGACCTCCAGCCATATCTCGCCGGAGAACTCCTTCCTGAAATCCCTCAGGCCCTGAATTATCTCGTCGATTACCAGGCCCGATGCAGGCCTGTTGATGGCACGAAATGCTTCTGCGCACGCTGCGTCGAGCGAGGGCAAGACCACATCAGCTGCGGCGACCTCCCTCCTGACCTTTGGGCTGGTGAGGAGAGTGCTGTTCGTGATCACAGCCACGGGCGAGCCGACGATCTCTCGGGCTTTGCGCACGACCTCGCCCAGATCCGAACTCAGCGTCGGCTCGCCAGATCCCGCGAAGGTGAGATGGTCAAAGGGCTCGTCCCGTCTCGCAGAGATCTCTGCTAAGACCTTATCAGGCGGCACGAAACGGCCCCTGCGCAAAGTAAGACAGGCAGTTCTGCCCAGCTCGCAGTAAATGCAGTCCAGGTTACAGGTCTTGTATTTGAGCAGGTCCACGCCCATCGAGAGGCCCAGGCGCCGCGAGAGCACAGGTCCGAAGAGGTATCCCATTTTTACTCGTCCCTTTCTGCTTTAGCCAGCGGTTATATTTGATCCTTTTTCGCAGGCCTTAAAATCCGTTCAGCAAAGCTTAAAAGACAGCGAGCTGATGAATCAGCATGGATAAGGCCCTCGAACTGATCAAACTGCTCGGCCAGAGCGATGACTACTTCGAACGCCAGAAGGCTGCATGGGCGCTTGTAAACATTGGAGAGCCTGCCATAGATGTTGTGGCAAAAGCCCTTGAAGGGGGCGAGTTCTCCGACCTCAGGTACAAATCGGCCTGGATCCTGGGGAAGATCGGCAACCCACGGTCTATCGAGCCCCTGACCAGGGCTATGCTAAACGACCCTGACCACGTGGTTCGCGAATGGTGTGCAGCAGCGTTGGAAGCCTTGGGCAGCCCAAAGGCGGCTCCAGCACTGGCCTTGGCCATGAAACGAGACAGCTCCAAAGACGTGCGCCTCAGGGCAGCAGTGGCGCTGCGGGGCCTTAAGGCAGCAGAGGAGCTGCGAGGGCTCTTGAGCTATGCAGAACCCGAGACTCGCGGCCTGGCAATCACCGGGCTCGCAAAGATAGGGCATCGCGAATCGCTTGATGAGGTTGGCAGCCTGCTGCAAGATGAGGACATAGAGGTAAGACGCCGGGCTGCAGGCTACATGGGGGAGTTTGCCTGCGATGAGGCCCTGCAATATCTGACATGTGCTTTGCAGGACTCTGAGCCTGCGGTGCGAACAGAGGCCCTGAAATCCCTCGGGAAGATCAAAGGCGAGAGATCCTGCGATCTGGCGCTTGAAGCCTTGAAGGATGAGGATTGGCAGGTCCGCTACACTGCAGTCACAACGCTCGGGGAGATAGGCCACAACAAGGCGTTGGAGGCGCTCGTAGAGGTGATGTTCGGGAAAGATGACGAGGAGATCCGAGCATGGGCGGCCTGGAGCCTGGGCGAGATCAAAGACCCCCGTGCTGTGGAGCACCTGCAGAAGGCCTACAAGACCTGCCCAATGGAAGTGATGAAGAAAGCAAGGGATTCGCTGGTCGAGGTGTTTAAGGTAGAATTGTAACTAAACGCTTTCCAGTACAGCCCTCAGCAGCTCCTTGTTCCGTCTTACCTCATCTAGCCCTGGCGCGGCAAAAGCCACCTTCGCCCGAACATCCTGCAGGGCTACAGTCAGAATCTCCATCGTCTTCAGGGATCCAGGGCAGGATTTATTTACAATTACTTGTTCCTCTGACCCATAAACTCCAAGAAATGGAAAGATGCGACAGGACCATGGCCGCGCTGTGTAAATCTTGCATCCGGCCGCACTGACGTCATAAAATTTGCATGGCTTGGTGTGCTTGAAGTCCAGAGCCCCTGGCTTATCGGGATCGGGTATGGTATACTTCTTGATGGCTCTGTTGAGGGGTATTTTGAGATGCTTTGCCAAGGCTGCTGCATCCTTGGGCCTGAGCCTGATGGGATCGCCTGTGGTGCAGCACCTGCCGCACCGCTGACACTCGAAAAGCATGTGGCAGGCCATGCGGTAGTAATCGACTGAGGTGTACTTTGGTGTGGCCAGTTCCATGAAGACCTGCTCGTCGGGCAGTGCTGTGGCCTTGAGGAGCATGATTGCGATCATCCTTGGGTCTTTCAGGGTCTCGGGCATGGGCATTCAGGCTTTCGTTATCCTGCTTCGTCCTCTCAATTTAGACAGACATCCTTTTCAAGCTTGTCATTCATCCTGATTTGGTAGAAGGTCACTTTATGTCAAAGGAGATCGTCCTGGTCGGCAGGTCCAACGTTGGCAAATCCACCCTCTTTTGGGAGCTGACGGGAAAGAAGGTAGTGGTCGGAAGACGTCCCGGAATTACCCAACGCCCATTCAAAGTCTTGGTTGGAGGGGTCTATTACGTGGACATGCCGGGTTACGGGTTCATGTTCAAAGCATCCAAGGTCGATCAGGAGAAGACGAAGGACCTTATTGTGGAATACCTCGAGAAACATGGAAGGGATATTTTGCTGGCAGTGCAAGTGATTGATGCAGCCTCTTTTCTTGAGATCGCAGATCGCTGGGAAGGGCGTGGCGAGATGCCTTTTGAGATCGAGCTATGGGAGTTCCTGTGCGACATGGACCTGGATGTTGTCCTGGCAGCAAATAAGGTGGACCGCATCGCCAAGCTTGACCTGGATAATGCGCTGGACCTGATCTGCGAGCGTTTAGGCATGCTCCCTCCGTGGAGGCAGTGGATCGATCGGGTTGCGCCCATAAGTGCAAAGCATAGGCAGATCGAGCCTCTTCGGACCATCATCGCCGGAAGGCTTGCCCGGCTGCCCAAATAATCAACCAGAAACGGCTGGATGTATGCCATGTAATTCGAACTCCTTCATCACAGCCTCTCGGATATCACAGCCTATTTTTTGGGCTACATTCCTGGCAGGAACAGCGACCTCCAACCTGAGCGTCAGCTGCGAATATTTCGAATCCACGAGGAGAACGCTTATGGGCCTGTCCTTTAGAACCATGGGATGGCTGCGAGCCTTCTCCAAAATTATCTCCCTTGCTCGATCTATATCTGAAGCTTTCTTAAGATCGAAGTCTACGCTCCATGTTATCTCAGGCTCCTTTATCGACCAGTTGATTATGGGCTCTGTGCTCATTATGCTATTTGGAACGATGATCCTGCGGTTGTCAGTGGTGCGAATTATGGTGTGTCTCAATGTCAAATCCTCTATCTGACCGTAGTTTCCTTTGAAGTCCACAAGATCGCCCACCCGGAAGGGCTGAAATATTGCTATGAATATTCCCGAGGTGAAGTTGGAGAGAGAGTCCTTGGCTGCGTAGCCGATGGCCAGGCCAGCGATTCCGGCGCCTGCGAGCATGGCAGTGGCAAGGCTATGCAACTGAGGTATCTGGAGTATGACGAGCATCAAGCCGACGATGTATATGGCTGCGGAGACAATCCTCCGAATCATGAGCTGCATCGTCTCGTCCATCTTTACCTCGACCTTTCCTACCACCTTCGGGATATAGTTCAGAAGCATACGGTCCACAATGCGAACTGCTGCACGGGTAAGTAATACTATTAAAATAATAATTATAAGATTTATTATTATGGATGTAACATCTATGCTGTGCACGGTATCTGCCAGGATCTGCAAAGATACAAGGTCTACATGCTTCCCAGTCATAGAATCCACGCTGTACTGAATCTGGTCCGCTAGGATCTGGGGGTCTGTCAAATTCACTGCAGCGGCGAGGTCCATCGAGGGTAGCATAGAAAAAGAATACTTAAAAGTTTCTACGAGATCGTGCTGCAGATTTCTTTGCTTCTTTGCCGTCTCCTTGAATTGCTGACAAAGCCAATCTCTTAAAAAAACACCCATGACCCAAGGTCACCCACGTGGATGAAAATGGATCTTTGCGAGAACCACTTTCAAACCACACCATCGATGAATCTTTGGGTCGTCTTGTGGTAGCGTGCCAGAATTGCTGCAATTTTGCTGTGGCCCTGTATCCGATTTCATTCGCTTCACTAAGGATAAATACTTTCTATCAGTTATTCATTCCTCATTGATGTCCATCATGAGGCAGACAGCCATTCTCAGGAGGGATTGATCATTGGAGAGTGTTCCTGCCACTCGACTTCTGGGTAGCGTGTCGGTTTTGCTGCAAATTAGTAGTAGCAAGTGACATAAATTACCTTACTGCGAGAACCAAACAGCAAGTTATTTGGTCACAAGATATAATAATTGGCTCTGTATCCCCAAGTAACCCAACTCAAGGAGGGATACAGAGCCATGAACATATCCGACTTTGCAGAAGATTATCTTTTCGATAAGAAGGAAGGAATGAGGAATTTGACTGCCTGTCTGCTGAATGAGGTAATGCAGCTAGTGCAGCATAACACAAGTTATAAATTGTATACCTTCTCAAACCACAAGGACCATGGGAAGGAAGAGGGTAAACGTTGTTAAACTCAAGGGAGAAGAGCGTGAGGAGTTAAACCAATATCTGCGCAAAGGCAAGTCCTCTGCAAGAAGTCAAACACGTGCAAGAATACTATTGCTATCAGACGAAGGACGTGAAGATGATGAGATTGTAGATACGTTGAAGGTTAGCAAATCAACAGTAAGCCGAATCAGAAAGAGATACTGTGAAGGCGGATTGGATTTTGCGCTGAGCGAAAAGCCACGCAGTGGAGCCCCAAAAAGGATAGATTCTCGAGTGGAGGCAAAGCTGACGCTGCTTGCCTGCTCTGATCCGCCTGAAGGAAGATCGAGGTGGACGATGAAGCTTCTGGCCGATAGGCTGGTCGAGCTAGGCGCTGTGGACTCGATATCTCACATGAGTGTGCAGAGGCTATTGAAAAAAATGAAATTAAGCCTTGGCTAAAGACTCGCTGGTGTATCGGAAAGATAACGAGCGATTTCATCTGGCACATGGAAGATGTGCTGGATCTCTACGAGCAGCCTTATGATCCAAGCCGACCAGTTGTCTGTTTTGATGAGCGGCCTTGCCAGCTGATTGGCGATTCTATTGTTCCCTTGCCAATTGAACCAGGGAGAACCAAGAAAGAGCATTATGAATACATACGCAATGGCACATGTTGTATCTTCATAGCCTTTGAACCTCGTGCTGGCAAGAGATTGGCATATGTGAGCGAGCGGCGAACCAAAGTTGATTATGCGAACTTTATGAAGATGCTTGCTGAGAATTATCCAGAAGCAAAATCCATTGCATTGGTCCAAGATAATCTCAACACCCACACTGCTGGTTCATTTTACGAAGCTCTACCGCCAAATGAAGCATTTGAACTCGCAAAGAAGTTCGAGTTTCATTATACGCCTAAGAAGGGGAGCTGGCTCAATATGGCTGAGATTGAACTCTCTGGGCTTTCAAAGCAATGTTTGGATCGGAGAATTGGATCTATTCGATTGCTTGCAGATGAAGTCCGCGCATGGGAAAAAGAAAGAAACGCAATTGGAGCAACTGTTAGATGGCAGTTCAATAAAGATAATGCCAGAACAAAGCTTCAGAGGCACTACATTAATTTGAAAATTAATGTTACGGAGCACTAGAAGCTGCAAAGCAGCTCCAGGCCCAGCCCTATGAACGAACCGGCAAGAGAAAAGAATATCGTAATGGAACAAGGTCGCGATCTCTCAAGACCATTCACGGTGAAATCGAGCTTGAAAAAACCCAATTCCGTAGCACGAAAATGTTTAAATACAGTGGAAGCGAAGCTGAGTTCGAGAATTGGAGTAAAATCGATAGTGGGTTTCGCAAAACTCGCCACATACTGAGCGCGGCTGTGGTCCAGCGGTTATGACATGGGCTTCCCAAGCCCGTAACCCGGGTTCGAATCCCGGCAGCCGCACGTTTTCGTTTCTAGATAACTACAAATCAAATGCCGCCATCAAAAGAGCTGAGATGATGATCTCTGGCGCTTCTCGAGGATTAAAGGTAGAACGAAGTCACGGCGAACAGTTTCGCAAAGCTCTGATTGAGATGGGCATCTTCGACCGCTGCCGCAAGATAATCTCAGACGAGTCAAATGTCTATCTTCCGGTCCTGGAGATGGATGAGAAAGCGGCAGCCAGGCTTCGCCAGATTGCAAAGTTCGAATGGGAAGACAGATACTTTCAGCCGGAGATACACAACCCATCCCCAGAAGAGCTCCTGGGCTTTCGGCCCAGCTTCGATGTGGTGGGCGACATCGCCATCGTGGAAGATATAGATGCAGAGCGAGTAGCCAGTGCCCTGATGTCATGCAACAAGAGCATTCGAACTGTGATCGCCCCCGTCTCCAGCGTAGAAGGAGAGTTTCGGACGCGCCGATTCAGGCATGTTGCGGGAGAGGTTCGCAGCATAACCACTCATAAGGAGCATGGCCTATTCTACCAGATGGATCTGGAGAGCGTCTACTTCACGCCCCGCCTGGGCACTGAAAGGCTCAGGATCGCCAGCCAGATCCGCCCGAGGGATGTGGTGCTAGACATGTTTGCGGGCGTTGGTCCCTTCGCACTACTGATGGCGAAGCGAAAAGCAAAGGTAGTCGCCATGGACAAAAATCCAGTCGCCGTAAAATACCTGCGTGAGAATGCGCGCAAGAACAAGATCGATGATATCCAGATACTGGAGGGCGACGCAAACGAGCTGGCTTTGCGCTATGTCGGCATGGCAGATCACGTGATCATGAACCTCCCCCACAGCGCATCCCAGTTTCTCATCCCTGCCATTGAGGCTGCAAAGTCCAAGGGAATCGTCCATTACTACGCAATTGCGCCAAAGGAAGATCTCTTTGGCGATTGGACAACGATAGCATCGGCGGCAGAACAGATCGGAGTTGAGGTTGAAGCCACCTATCAGGGCGTGGTGAGAAGCTATGCTCCACGCAGGTTTAATGTGGTAATAGACTTCAGGGTTAGCAGGTAAAGCCACTCATGCAGTTTTTTATGGCATCATCCAATCTTGGTCACATTCATCTCCTGGACAAGAGCCCTTGCCAGTTCCCTCAACCCAAGGTCCTCCTCAAGGGTCAAGATCTCATCGACCCTGGCCTTTGTCATGGGTCTTTTTGGGACGGCGCTGCAGGGCTTGGTCGTCTCTGTCACATCCAATGTGCCTATCTTCCTGGCCAGGTCCATGATCTCGGATTTATCCATTGCGATGAGGGGATGGAAGATAGGCATTCCAATGGCAGCCTGCTCTGCCAGAATGTTTTCTGCCGTCTGCGACGCCACCTGGCCCATGGAGTATCCTGTGACGATCCCCAAAGCGCCCTGGTCCAACATGACCTCCGCTGCTATCCTGTACATCAGCCTTCGGCAGAGAACGCATGTGGCTCTTGGACAGTGTGCTGCGATCTTCTCGATCCCTCTGCTGATAGGAACCTGGATGAAATTTATCTTGCGCCCAGAGGTCCAGCGCGCCAGGACCTTGGCGCTCGCCATTGACTGCTCTGTAGCATCTGCATATGGCCGGGAGTCGAAATGCAAAAGGGAGATTGGGCAGCCTCTCCTCATCATCATCCAGGCTGCCACTGGCGAGTCTATTCCTCCAGAGATGAGCGCCAGCATCTTTCCCTGAGAGCCCAGGGGCAGGCCCCCCAAGCCCTTCACAGTCTTGGTGAAGATGTAGGCGCGCTCTTTTCTTGCCTCAACGAATATCTCCAGCTCAGGCCTCTCCAGATCAACGACGCTGCCGCTGCTGCTGCGCACAGCGTCTCCCACTACCCTGCCGATCTCCTCACTGCTGAATGGAACTTTAAAACGCCTGGGCCGGATGGCAAAAGAGAGCGGCCTGGCCCTCTGGGCGATCTGTACCGCGGCGTGGGCGATCGCGCCCAAATCGGGAATTACCGCCTGAGCTGGACTGACAGAGACAACGCCAAAAGTCTGTGAGGCGATCTCGCTCGCACGGGGATCGGATGTGTGAACGAAGATCCTGCCCTCATCTCTCACAATCCTGAACTTTACGCCGGATTTTTGCAGATTAAATGATATGTTACCTGCTAAAATTCGCTCCCAATTCCGCCTGGTCCATCCATCTTTGAGGGTGATCTCTCCGTAACGCACCAGAACGACATCCTGGATGGTGTTCTGGCCTTCTGTTCCGGAGATCATGTCCTGACTTGTGTAGCCTTAGCAGATCTCTTTATTTTCTTGATTCTCGAACCTGACGCCGTATATTTTTGCATCGGACCTGGCTTCTTGTAGATGGTCTCGGCCTTGGCAACCTGCCTTACCTGACCCTTTCTGCCTTTGATCTTAGCCCATTCTATGCTTCCTGTCTTTCCCATGATGTACCCCTACAAAAGCCGGATTTAAAAAGGTTGTGATGGACGTGTGGTGATATCAGAGCACTTGCTCTATGAATCTGGATGCCCTGCCCTTCGGGCGAAAGGGATGTCACTGATAACGGCGAAGAACAATTAAGCGAGGAGCCAACTATCTGCAGTCGTTCTCCAATAGTTCTATCAGCTCGTCCGTCGTGTACCGGGCGACCAGATCCAGCAGCCGGTCTGTCTGCTTATAAAAGCGCCTAATATCTGCGATCCTTTTTAAAAATGCTTCCGAATCGGGATCTTTTGGATTGACATCCTTCTCAGTCATATCCAGAGCAGTCATGATATACTGGATCTCGTTTCGTACATTGGTGAGCATGGCCTTCTTCAATGAATCATGATCCGTCACGGGAATGTAATGGTATCTCTTATCGCCTGGTACAATCAGCCTTCTCGCAAGCCCCAGGTTTTCCAGAAGGCTCATATTGGAGCTGACTGTGGATTTGCTGTATCCGGTCTCCTCCACCAACTGATCCAGAGACATGGGCTCGTCTGCTAGGAAGAGCGTTCCACGCAAAATGCCTACTGCATCCCCATATCCTTTGCTATTTGCAGACTTCACACAGGCATCTACGATATATCTCCTCAGGATCCTCCTCTCATTTTGGTTCATCGCTATTTAGAAGACCACAAATTTTAAGTACTTTTCGCATGTTTCGGACGTTTGATAAAATCCGAATATAGGTGTGACCTTTGAGCTTCATGGAGAAGATTGGCTACTGGGTCGCTGACAATCCCATAGCTATTGTGGCGGCGGCAGTGCTCATGACCATCATCTCAATCCATTATGCTCAGACGATCGAGATGCAGGGAATGACCACCGAGAGCATGGTGGGAAAGGACTCCCCTCTTTACCAGTTGTACGATCACCTATACGTTGAAAAGTTCGGAACTGAGTCCATCGCAGTCCTGATCGAAGGAGACAGCATAACAAAACCAGAAGTTCTCAGAGCTATGCTCACGCTCTCGGACAATATGAAGGCGGCTCCGGATGTCGTTGGCGTGCAAAGCATCGCAGACATTGTTGCTGACACCTGGGCTGCTCAGACTGGCATTCGAGACATTCCTTCCCAGGAGATGATCGAAGAGATACTCGCCCTTCCTGAGAATATGATGGCTGTAAATGCGATGATGCCTGATAAGAGCCACACCATGCTCTCCATTGAAATGCCAGTATCATTAACGGAGAAACAATTAGGAGAGCTGTACACAGAGACCGGGGGCCAGGTAAAGATGGCCAACTTTCCACCAGATGTTGGCGTGACAATTACAGGCAAGCCAGCTCTCATGAAATCAATAACTGGAGAAATGTCCAAGTCCAATGGGCCAGTCCTTGCACTGGCTGGCCTCCTCATGATAGTGGCGCTGCTGATCGCATTCAGACATGTGAAGTGGTGCCTTCTGCCAATTCCAGTCGTCTTTCTGGGCGTCACCTGGACATTTGGAGCCATGGGTTACTTGCATATACCTTTCACAATGGTGTCGATGTCCGCTTTTCCAGTCCTTGTTGGAATCGGAATCGATTACGCCATCCAGTTCCACAACAGGATAGACGAGGAGTTCTCCAAAGGCAACTCACCGATATTGGCAGTTGTTGAGACGATCGATCACGTCTCTGTCCCTGTCATGATCGCATTGATAATAACCGCCACAGGGTTCGTCTCGTTATTAACATCCTCGGTGCCCATGACAAGGGACTTCGGCCTGACATGCCTGGTCGGGCTCTTCCTGTGCTATCTCTCAGCACTCTTTGTCGGTGTGACGCTTCTCTTCATCGTGGAACGAAGAGGATCCAACAGGAAGAGCGCGAAGAGTGAGAATAATCGCATCAACACCCCTAAGGAGACAGCTATTGGCCTGGCTCTGGAACGAATTGCCAACTTGTCAGTACAAAGGTGGCACCTTGTGCTGATCATGGCGTTAGTTTTGTCTTTGGGCGGAATTTATGCGGACAAGCAGGTTCAGGTGGATACGGACTTCAAGAACTACATACCTCAGGATCTTCCGCCTCTTGTGCAGTTCAGACATATGAGCGACATCTTCGGCGGCACAGACGCCATCGAGCTCATAGTCCAGGCGGATGATATAACAGATCCAGATACTCTCAAATGGATGGACAAGTTCAGCACTTACCTCACAGCCTCCAGAGAGCAGATCTATGGTGCCACGAGCATCGCCACTTACGTCAAGCAGGCAAATGGAGGCGAGATGCCAAATGATCTCACCTTGGCCCGGAGCCTTATCGCTGCATTGCCTGATACCATAAGGAGCAGATATTTGGACGGCCATGATACGGCCATCATCGATCTGAACGTGGGTCAGATGATCTCTCGCCTGGGTGCAGAGGGTACGGACCGCCTTATCAAAGAGATCGATAAGGATGTCTCCTGGCTTACTCCGCCTCCTGGCGTCTCAGTTCGAGAGAGCGGAGATCCAGTGGTGATGACCACAGTCATCAGCGCCCTGACGACGGGGAGGACGGAGATGACTTTGCTGGGATTGGTCCTGATCTTCATAGTGCTCCTGGCAATCTACAGAGACCTGATCAAAGCGCTTCTGCCCGTGCTGCCCATGCTGGTGGTGATTGGATGGATGGGCGGGGTGATGTACGTGGCGAACTTGAAGTACACGCCCCTGACAGCGACCCTTGGAGCTCTGATCCTTGGGGTCGGCTCTGAATATGCTATCTTGATGATGGAGCGATTCTACGAGGAACTTGGCAGATCAGGAGATCCACTGGAGGCGCTCTGCATTTCTGCTCGCAGAATAGGCTCGGCGTTGATCGCATCAGGCCTGACCACGATATTTGGCTTTGGCGCCCTGATATCGTCGCCCTTCAGCATCACCAGTAACTTTGGCCTGGTGACAGTTCTAGCGATCATCTTTGCCTTGGTCACAACCTTCACTGTCTTTATTGTGTTGATGTATCGCATGGAGATTCGGCGAGAGGTTGTAGAGAATACAAAGCAAGAGTTTTTGAAATATATAAAATCAATAAACGCAAGAAGAGGATGATGATGAGGATCGAACTGGCATTGCTATGCCTTTGCTTCACAGTAATGGCTGTAGCTCAGGCTCAGAACACCTACATACCCTATGAGCTTGGTGGAGACAATTATTATACGATGTACGGCGGCCCAGATATCTCA
>MVQH01000092.1 GCA_002067755.1 Methanosaeta sp. PtaB.Bin018 | reverse complement strand
GGCCTGACGGCTTTTGCATACTCTTTCAGGACGGCAGATGCTCGGTTCACTCGATAAAGCCTGAGACCTGTGTGGCCGGGCCATTTACCTTTGATATGCTAGGCGCTACCCTGCGAATCTTCCTGAAGAGAGAGAGCATCTGTCCCATGGTAAGAATTTTGAAAGCCGACAAGTTGGCTTACGATTGGCTGTTTGAGGTATCTAAAGAGATGATCATCGACCTGGTGAGGGCTTTGCCCGCATCCGAGCTGGAGGAGATCTTGAAAATCGAGGAGCCTGAGACGGATCTTGTGGCCGAGATCAGCAAAGAGGACTGGAAGCCATGTCCAGAAAGATGCAAAGGGCATTAGCAACCTCGTCGCAGTTGGGCACTGAGCATGAGCTCTCGATAAACGACAAGAATTTTCAGCCACTGCCCATCTCAGACAGGATCATCCAGAGGTTGAATGGCTCAGTGAAGCATGAGGTGGCCTTTGGAGGCATCAAGGTCTCCAAGGAGCTGCAAAAGCATGTACTAGAGCTGATCCCCGCGAGGCCTGGGTCCTTAAGCTATCTGGAGGGCAATCTTCACGAGGGACTTTGCAAGCTACTGTTGGCTACCAACTGCGAGTACAGTTTCCTGGGCCTGGGCATGCATCCCCTTTTGAAGCTGGAGCAGACGGCCTACTGGGACCACGACGAGCAGGAGTACTACCAAGCCTACGATCGGCTTTTCGACATCCATCAGCACGGCTGGCTGAACATTCAGGCCTTGCAGGTCAACATACCTTACGGGAGAGAAGAGAATATCGTCTCCATGTTCAACAAGGTTCGTGCCCTGATGCCATACCTTGTGGCAGTATCCGCCTCCTCGCCGATGGTCGAGGGAGAGCTCACCTCGTACATGGACAACCGGCTGGTATACTACAGGGAGAACCAACGCCAAATCCCAGAGATATGTCACAATGTGCTGCCGGAGAAGCTCGAGAGCGTGGAGGATTATGTGAAGATCAACCGCCGGATCTATTCCGAGCTGAAACGCAGCGATGCAGAGATCCTTTGCAGGGAGTGGGTGAACTCAAGGGGAGTGATCGTGCGCTTCACAAGGAAGTGCCTTGAGGTGAAGGCTATGGATGAGCAAGAGTGTTTGCGCTCGGATATGGCAATTTCTGCCTTTCTGCTGGCACTGCTGAGATGCGACCTGGAGCTGGAGGAGGACGAAAATTGCCTGTACTCATTGCTCGAAAGTGCCATGAGACAGGGCGTCTCGGGCATGAGGCCCGAGCTGGAGAAGCTTCTCTGCCAGGCTGAGAAGAGGGCCACTTTGGAGGAGAGGCGCTATCTGCCTCTTGTGGCAAAAAAAATCGAGCAGGGCAGCTTGGCCGAGGTCATGGTGCAGCAGCTCAAGGAGACTGACGAGAGGATAGAGCCTCTGCTAATGCAGATGCAATGGTGCCTCAAGGAGAACAGGCCTTACATCGCAGAGATGGAGCGATGCGGCTAGAGAAGCCCGGGCACTCAAAGCGATGCTCTTATCATAGATCAACGCCTTAAATCATTCCATGGACAAGGATATTGTTCAGGTCATCCTTGAGAGGGAGCCATCCATCAAGAACCCAATCTTGATAGAGGGTTTCCCTGGAATTGGCCTGGTAGGCAACATCGCCAGCCAGTACATAGTCAACGAGCTTAAAATGACGTATCTGGGGGCTATGAGCTCCAAGTACTTCCCGCCGCTGGCCGTTCTTTTGGGAGGTGTGGTGAACATGCCAGTTCGCATCTACGAAGACGCGAATTTGGGAATCTTGATCCTCACGGCAGATGTTCCAGTGCATCCACTGGCTTCTTACGACATCGGAAAGGAGATCGTCTCCTGGGCTGAGTCCATCAATGCCAAAGAGATGGTCTGCCTGGCAGGAATAACTGTGATGAGCGATGAGCACAGGGTCTTTGGAGCTGTCAGCAAGAAGGAGCTGCTTGAGAAGATCAAGGACATGGCAGAGATCTTCGAGCTGGGGACGATAACAGGCATCACCGGCAGCATCATGAACGAGTGCCGTATTCGGAATTTGCCTGCCATTTGCCTTTTGGGGGAGACTGCTTCTGCGGAACCAGATCCCAGAGCAGCGATAGCAGCGATCGAGACTCTGAACAAGATTTATGGCCTTGGCGTGAGCACTGCAAAGCTGGCAGAGCAGGCACAACAGATCGAGGTGCAGATGGCCCAGCTAGCTCAACAGATGAGAGCAGCTCAGCCCGAAGAGCAGCCAAAGATGGCCAAAGAGTTCCCAATGTACGGGTGATGCCTCATGATTTACGCAGCACTAACTGGAATGGCCAGACATGTGATGAGAGAACTTCTCACCGCCAGGGTAAGAACAGTGGAGATCAGGAGTCCTAACAACTTCTTCACGCTTCTCAATTCAGAGCCAGGTGACCGAATATTCCTAACTGAATCGAGCACAACAGACATAGTTCCGGGGACGACCGGCCTGATTGCAGGAATCAGAGCCCTGCAGACGATCACCCACAGGACGATTCAGTCAGGCCAGGATTATTATGAGGAGAGCGAAGCTCAGGCCGCAAGAGCGCAGTTGCAACTGGTGGGAGTAGGCCGAGTCAGAAGGATAGCATCTTTTGAGCCGGGAACTCCCCTCACCCTGGATGTGGATGAAGTGAGATATTGCGACGCCCGATGAGGGACCTGATCTCATCCCAGCCAAATGCCAATATGAAAGTCCTCGTCGTCACTGGGAGGCTTGCCCAGGACCTGGTAAAAGAATCATCCCAAGATGCGGAGGTGCTGGTGTTGGATCTGGACGTCGCAGCCTTCATCACGCCTGAGATGCTACGGCGTGCAGCTCCCGCCGGCTACGACCTCATACTCATTCCAGGATCCATCACAGCAGATTTTCAGGAGGTGGAGCGGGCACTGGGCACAAAGATACGTCTGGGACCCAAGCATGCGGCAGATCTGGGATTCGTTCTTCGCCACATTGAAGACGTTGAGCTGTCCCGCACAATTCCCGCATGCGTGCTCCTGGAGGAGAAGATGCGTAAAGATGCCTCTCTGCAAGGGATGATGCTCGAGGCCAAGGCCGAGGCCACGCTCGAGATCGAAGGCGTCAAGATCGGCGGCGGCTCAAGGATGAAGGTCCTTGCGGAGATAGTTGATTGCACGCGCCTTGGTGCCGAGGCATTTGCAGAGAAGATACGCTACTATGAAGAGCAGGGTGCAGACATGATCGACCTGGGCCTTCCTCTGGATGCTAAGCCCTCTCAAGTGGCTGAGGCTGTGAGGAACGCCAAAAAAATCACAAGGCTTCCCGTAAGCGTCGATACTGTGCGTCCTGATCTTATACTGGCAGGCCTTGATGGCGGAGCTGACTTGATCTTGAGCCTGAATGGCGAGAACCTGAAGTCCGTGGGAGAGGCCGTCGCTGCCGCATGCGTGCCGGGAGTGATCATTCCCGGGCCAGGAATGGCCAGCCTGACGGATAATCTGCAGCTCGCCAGGAAGATGGGCATCCCAGTCATCGCCGATCCAGTGCTTGATCCGCCTTTACAGGGGCTTGTATCTTCGCTACACAGGTACATTCTCTTCAGGCAGGCTCATCCGGAGGTTCCTCTTTTCTTTGGCGCAGGCAATGTGACGGAGCTGCTTGATGCAGACACACATGGTGTGAATGCTCTTCTGGCTGCCCTTGGTGCGGAGGTAGGAGCCTGCATCCTCTTCACGCCTGAGTGCAGCGCAAAGGCACGAGGCAGCGTAAGAGAGCTCAGGCGAGCCTCTGAGATGATGCAATTGGCATCGAATAGAAGGACCGCCCCAAAAGATTTGGGGCTCGACCTTCTGCTCCTAAAAGAGAAGAGGCCAAAGCCCGAGGAGACAATGCCGGACAGGTTTGTCTTGGCAAGCTCAGATCATCGATACCATCCCGATCCTGCCGGCAGCTTCAGGATCTTCCTGTCCAAGGGAATGATCTTGGCCAGGAACCGTCGCGTGACTGTGGCTGGCACCAGTGCCAAGGACATCCTTAACACGCTGATCAAAGGAGGATTCGTCTCCAGGCTGGACCATGCCGGCTACCTGGGACGCGAACTGGAGAAGGCAGAGATTGCATTGTCGTTGGGAAGAAGTTATGTCCAGGATGAATCTCTATTGCCCCTTGATAAAAGTTAAATAAGAATAGCCTCGTGTGAAGTTGCGGATGAATCAGAAGGCTTTCGCTATCTTCGTTGGCGCAATCATGGTCGTCTCGGCCTTTGCAGGCTTCGTTCTGAGGGGCAGTGACCAAAACGATGTTATTGTGGGAACGGACGCCACGTCCCTGGAGACCTTCGGGGTACAGGGTCGCCTCGTGGACTGGAGCTTGGACAGTCTGGATGATGTCCTGGAGATGTCTCCAGAGAGCACCGTCACCGCATACTGGATCAATCTTACAGTATCTCAGAATTTGACGGATGCAGCTCGCGCCGTCCTTCCCCAGTCCATAGGACTGACTTACGGAAGCCAGCTATATCCCACTGATATCGAAAAGCTGGGAGAAGCTTATTTCAACAATACCTGGATTGAGTTCCACTGGATCAAACCATTCCACGTGGGCTATGCAGGTCTCGTGGTACCATACGAGAACTA
>MVQH01000091.1 GCA_002067755.1 Methanosaeta sp. PtaB.Bin018 | reverse complement strand
TCATGAACTCCGAGTCGATGTGATGAGCTGATATCTTTTCCAGAGTCTTTTGGCGCTCTCCTGGGTCCAAATCCAACAGGCTTGAAGGAAACTGGATGACGACTGGGTCTTCTAGGCCAAACTCCCACCGTGCGCTATTGGCTGCTTGCTGGGGCGTCAGAGCGATCTTTGGATTGTAATAATAGCTGGCAAACCTATTCTCTGTCCGGAATTGTGCCAGAATGGAGAGATTCTCTTTGTCGAGGACTGCCACCATGCTATTTGGCAACTGGCTCCTCGCAATACCTCTCTGGAGGTGCCTTTCTCCTACCATGCGGTCCACCACCGTCATGAACTCCTCCATGAGCTTGTCCACTTTGGCCTGAAGCTCAGGCGGCATGTTGCCGCTTCTCACCCTGGTCGCGTCGTTAAGCATGATCTCAAATCCCGATTCTGATGATTTAGGCTTTGCTGTCCTGTTATGGCCGATCCTCACCAAGGGATAGTACGCCTCAGCCGAGAAAAGCTGCATCGTTAGGCCATGTAACCTAAGTGCGATATATTAGACACCATCCAAGGAAGCAACCCAAACATTTTGTGGCAGCTTTGAGGCTCCCGAAGGACCGGATGTCAGCGCGCAGATATTCGATCGTTCTATGCTTGCCAGATCGAGAACTTGTCAGAAAAATTTATATTACTTAGAACAAATCAGTACTAAAAGTACTGTATCGAAGTATGCAGTAGTGAGAGGTACAAAAATGAGTATCCAAACATATGCATGGACAGCAATTCTCGCCATCTTTCTTGGGGCGACATTGGTGCAGGCAGAGACCGTCGATGACGAAAGCACCATATCGATAACCAATGTCAGCTTTGTGGCTCCAAGTCCTGAGAAAGAGAATTTGAATGATGAATGGGTCGAGATCTCCAACCTCGGAGATATGGATGAGGACCTGACTGGCTGGACATTGGAAGATGAGCAGAATCACACATACATGTTCCAAGGTTTCATCCTGAAGGCTGGGGCCAGCGTCAAGATACACACAGGAGTTGGAAACGACACATCATCTGATCTGTACTGGAACAAGAACACTTCCATCTGGAACAACAACGGAGACGTAGCGACGCTGAAGGATGCCTCGGAAAACGTAATCTTCAGCTATCCAAAGGAGCTGAAAGGGGCATGAAGCCCTTTAATTTTTCAATTCATATGAGCGCAAATCTGAAATGCGATCTCAGCCCAAAACACCTATGGTGTTACTTAGATGAATCTTGAAGAGATGTCGGAAATTATGAGATCATCCCTTGGAATCAGGGACAATATCGTGGGAGTGAAATTGTTCAAGAGGGATGATGAGATCCCCAAGGATCTCGATCCAATTGAGAGGCCCTTCCGCTACTGTTCTATGATTCAGAACGCCAGGCTAGAGGGGACCAGCTTCTTGGCAAGGGCAGATTACCACGAGTGCAAGGGAGGTGCATCAGGCCTTGGTTTGGTGGAGTGTCCGGAGAATATCGCTTCAGGGTCCTTGTATTTCGACAAGCTGCATAAGTGCAAGACGAAGGATGTGGGAGTCAACATTGCGGCAAATATGCCTCGACTGCTCGCGGGCACCACAGTTGCCACCTACGTAGCACCTCTGAGCAAGATGGTGATGAATCCAGATGTAGTGATATTTGTGGGAAATCCACTTCAGGCCAGGAGAATTGTCCAAGCGGTCATGTTCGCAAAGGGCGGGAGGGCAAACTTCAACACCGCTGGAATTCAATCATTCTGCGTCGACGCCACAACATCCCCCTATCTCAAAGGCGAGGTGAACGTCTCATTGGGCTGTGATGGCTCGGCGCGCAATGCGGGTCTGGATGACAACAGCGTCGTGGTCGGCATACCATTCGCGATGATGGAGGATATCTGTACGGTCCTGAAGACGCACTATCAGGGCTGGGACAAATTCATGAGAGGCTGAGGAGATGTTCTCACCGAGAAAAAATCACTTGAATAGCACAAAAAAATTATAACGCAAAAAGGTGATAGTTACTTTGGTGAGACTATGTTCAAGAAAATTTTGATTGCTACCGACGGTTCGAAGCACAGCGAGAAAGCTGCTGAGAAGGGAATCGAGATGGCCAAGCTATCCAATGGTGCTGTCACAGCGATATACATTGCGGATATCGGAAAAGAATATGCGCCCATTGGAGATGTGAGCTTCAACATAGCAGACGAAGTCGTCGAAGGAATGAGAAATTCGCTGATGAAGAAGGGAGAGGAGGCAACAAAAACCGTAGAAGAGATGGCAAAAAAAGCCGGAGTTCCTGCTCAGAAGGTAGTGCTCGAAGGCCATCCTGCAAGTGACATCATGAAGTTCGCTCAGGACTCCAAGATGGATCTCATCGTCATAGGAAGCATAGGCGTTACAGGCCTCGACAAGTTTCTGATGGGCAGTGTAGCCGAAAAGATAGTTCGCAACTCCAAAATGCCTGTGCTGGTGGTGCGGTGAGCAGTTGAGTGGTGCTCCTGTGACCTTCTGCCATTTTTAGGCTCTCAGGGCATACGATATCCTCTGCAGCGCTGTGGCATTGGCGAGTACAGCCGCGACGGCCACTGCTGCCATCAGCCATTCTGTGTTTGCCAGGCCCGCTACCATTCCAGCGTAAAGCAGTATCAGCCTCTCGCCTCTCTCGAGGAGCCCGCCCATCCTCTTCAGCTCGCCCGGGTCCTTTACCACTCCTCGGTGATCTGCATAGGCTCTGGAAAAGCTGGTCATCAGCGCCCCGAAGACGAGCAGCATGAACCAGGCATCCCTGGGAAGGCTCAGGAACTCGCCTGGCCCAATGTAGGACAAAAGCCCGAGGTATAGCAGCAGCTCCACATACCTGTCCACCACTCCGTCGATGTAAGCCCCGCGGGCCGTCACCTGGCTCGTGGCCCGCGCCACAGCTCCGTCTACCATGTCGATGAAGCCAGAGAGCACATAGAGCGCCAGCGCCGCTGCCAGATGGTGTTGCAGCAGCGCCACAAGTCCCCCCACTGCGGGCGCCAGCGAGAGCAGCGTCCAGACATTGGGGCTGAGCCCGAGGACGGCCAGGCCCTTCAATAGTCCATCCGTCTGCTCTGATCTGAGATTGGCCTTGAGCATATTATCACAGGCCGCTGATGAAATTCTCCATCCTGTCCAGGGCCTCGATCAGCTCCTCACGCGATGTGGCGTAGCTGCAACGCAAGAAGCCCTCGCCGCTCTGCCCAAAGACGTTGCCAGGCACCACAGCAACCTTCTGCTCCTGTAGCAGCCGCTCCGCAAACTCCTCAGACGAGAGGCCCCACCTCTGGATCGATGGGAATGCATAGAAAGCACCTCTGGGCTCGAAGCAGTCGAGGCCTATGCGGTTCAAACCGGAGACGAAGAGACGCCTGCGCAGATCATACTCATGTCTCATTCGCAGCATCTCCTCGTTGCCCTTCTGCATGGCCTCAAGAGCTGCTACCTGCGCCATGGTAGGTGCACAGAGCATTGTGTACTGATGAACCTTGGTCATGGCCCCAACAAGCGCAGAATCGCCCATCGCATAGCCGATGCGCCAGCCAGTCATGGCGTGGGACTTGGACAGACCATTTAGGATCAGCGTTCTGTCCTTCATGCCCTCCAACTGGGCGAAGCTGGCATGGCTGACCGAGTAACTCAGCTTTGCATAGACCTCATCTGAGATGACAAGAAGATCGTTCTCCACCACTACGTCCGCCAGATCCTCGAGATCTGCGCGCGTCATTATCGCTCCAGTAGGATTATTGGGATAGCTGAGGAGCACAGCTTTGGTGTTCTCAGTCACAGCCTTGGCAATCTCCTCGGGCTGCAGCCGGAACTCGTCTTCCAAGCGCGTGGGGACCATCCTCGGCACCCCTCCAGCAAGCATGATGTCGGGGGCGTAGGCAACGTAGCACGGTTCAGGAACAATGGCCTCATCGCCTGGATTGAGCGTAGCCCTGAAGGCCAGATCAACAGCCTCGCTGACGCCTGTTGTGATCAAAATCTCCTTGGCAGGATTGTAGTCCAGCTTCAAATCCCTACGAACCTGGTCGCAGATGGCTTCTCTCAGCTCAGGCATCCCACGGTTCGATGTGTAATGAGTGTCGCCAGACTCCAAAGAGTAGATGCAGGCCTCGCGCACATGCCAGGGCGTGACGAAATCAGGCTCGCCCACGCCCAGGGAGATCGCTCCATCCATCTCGGATACCAGGTCAAAGAACTTGCGAATCCCAGAAGGCGGCATGGATTTCACGACATGGCTTAAGTGCGCATCTGCATTCCAGGCAGGGAGATTCTTGAGGCTTTGCTTCATGGAGTTACCACCAGCCTCTTGGGCTTGGGCTTTTCGGTCAGAATGACGCCATGCTCCTTGTAGTTCTTCAAGATGAAGTGCGTGCAGGTCGATTGAACGCCTTCCAGAGGCGCGATCTTCTCAGCCACGAAGTAGGCAATGTCCTTCATGGACTTTCCGCGCACTGTGACGGAGAGATCGTGATCCCCCGATATGAGACGCACCGACTCCACCTCAGAGAACCTGGCGATCCTCTCTGCTACTGCATCATAGCCCGTCTTGCGTTGCAACGCCACCTTCAGCTCAAGAACTGCGAAGACAACGCTGTTGTCGAGCTTCTCCCAGTTGATCAGGGTGATGTACTTCTTTATTACGCCCGCGTCCTCCAGCTCTGAGATCTCCCGGGCCACATCTGCCTCGGATCTGCCCAGCAGCGCTGCGATCTCAGATGGCGTTGCCTTGGCATTTTCAGAAAGGATCTCCAAAATCTCATTCATGAAATTCTCTATTTACCTTCTCCATACAATTATAGGCTTTGCGCTTGTGAGAGTAGTATGTATATTCATATCAATGGAAAGTTATTAATACTCTTATTACAACTGTATTAATATGAAGCAAATGAGATGCCCCAAATGCAATTACGGATGGGAGACGCGGGTAAGCAGGCCGAAGGCATGCCCGAGGTGCAAAACCAGGCTGGACGTTAAAAGAAAGAAGGGTGCATGAGTTTGAACTGAAGTTCTGTCGACAGAGTACCAGCGCCAAACTATTCCATAAAACCGCCAAAGATCGCCTTGGAGGTCAGAAAAGCCCCGGGCGTGATTCGAACACGCGACCTATTGATTACAAGTCAATCGCTCTGGACCAGCTGAGCTACCGAGGCGCTCTTCCTGGCTTATTTTCCATCTGCACTTAAAGGCTTTGCCCCATTGATTGGTCACTCCTTCAAGAGAAGGATGCGCTCAAGGCTGCGCAGCAGGGAGTATTTCGTCCCGGGATGCCTGGACTCAAAGCCGTTCAGATGCCTCTTGACCTCCAACCTCCATCCAAAAGTGAAGCATTCAGACTTGTGGTGATACAGTCCGTGTGTGATCGCATAAAGCCTCGTCTCCTTCTCAGGGACCCGCCGCAAGGGCTTTATCCAGGGGATCGGGCGTCCAGGACTCGGCTGCAAGAGGCCCTCCACATCGCCCTTGAGGAATTTTAAGAAGACCTCCTGTGCCTCATCATCGAGGTTGTGGCCTGTGGCGAGAACGTCAGCGCCGCTCTCTTGCGCCGTCTTTATCAGAAGGTCGGCCTTCGCTCTCGAGCCTGTGGAACTATGCATGCTCCTAATGATGCTTGGGACCCCGAGCTTCTGGGAGATGAGCCTGGCCTGCGCCACTCCCTGCCCCTCATCGATTATGATGGCTACAAAATCGATGTCCTTTCGCCGGGAAAACATGTTCTTCAGGACATAAAGCAGGGTTGCGCTGTCACCTCCCCCGGACAGCCCTACTGCTACGCGCTCACCGCGACCAAAGAGTCGAGTCTGACGCAGGCTCTCCCTGATCTTGCGGTGCACATCTTCGTCAAAGTGAGCCTGGCACAGATGCATGCCAGAGTATCTCTGGTATATTATCGCCTTGCTGCAGCATTTATCGCACCAAGTCATTTCAGCTCATCCCTTGGCCTATCCTAGAAGAACAATAACCTATGGACTTTGAGATACCTTGAACCTGAGGAGCGCTGCCACTCCGCCCAAAGAGCGCAGCCTCTCTCCGGGCTCAAACTCGGAGCTGAAGACCACGACCTTTCCGCGAGCATTCCCAACCTCGCGCATCATCTGATCCATACCACCTCGTCGCACCATCTCGTCCAGAACAAGTAGGCGCTCCACAGCGCCATAATTCACAGCAGACTGTACCTCTTTTAAGCCATAAGCTGCGCGCCCATCAGTGGCAATCTCACGGAAGAGCTCCTCAATGAGCTTAGCCTCCTGGGCAATGCGGCTGGACTCGAGGACTGTCTTGACAGCTCCACGGCGCAAGACCTCCTGAAAGCCGGAACGTCCAACCGATGATGCATCGTCCATGGTGATGCGCGCCGCCAGATCAGGATAGCTGGAATCTATCAGCCTCTTGAGATCCTCTTTGGCAAAGCCAGGTCCTGCCAGGATGACCTGCGCGCCCTCGCCTGCTGCCTGGTCGATGGCTTTGGCCACATCAAAGAAGAATGCAGCGCGGTGATCCTGGCCGTCGCCTTTGCCACTTCCCGCCCGCAGCTCCGCAGCCATCTGCACCCCGAACTGGCGCAGAACCCCGATGGTGGCCTCTCCCTCTTCCACCAGAGCTAAAACGACGCGCGGTCGGTTTGACTCAGCCACTGCATCCTCAATTCTCTGCAGCAGGTCAGGTCGCCAGCGATGCTTGACGATGGACAGCTCCGTCCCGACCTCGATGTTCAGGGTATGGTACGACCCCACGTCCATGCCGGATTTGATCACACCATGCAGCCTCAGCCAGTTGGAGTAGGTATGAAACTCTACATCCTCTACTTTGATCCCCAGGCGCACCGTTTTTCGTTCCATCTTCTCGGGCCTTGCCTTATCGGCGATTGCAGGCATCTTCCTGTGGGTTAAGGCAAACACGAGATCGCCTCGCTCTACCAGGTGCTGAAGATGCCACAGGTCGTCCAGCGACTCAGGAAGCAACGCTATCTCGCCCTCGTCTCCGCGCAAATTCTTCTTCAAGACGCGCATGAATACCACCATCTAATCAAAAGGCTTAAATCGTTGTGCATCCAGGGAGGGTGTCGAGCCGCCATAACTCAGTTGGTAGAGTGTCTGGCTGTTAATTTGCAACAAAGCAGTAACCAGAATGTCACAGGTTCGAGCCCTGTTGGCGGCGCATTCTATTCAAGGGCCTGTAGCTTAGTCCGGTTAGAGCGCTCGGCTCATAACCGAGTGGCCGCCGGTTCAAATCCGGCCAGGCCCATGCTGGCAAATGCGATTCAGCTCAATGCTTTGGCCGCACTCTGCCATGCCTGAATCTTCTTCTCGGACAGGCCAGTCCTCTCAGCCAGGGCATTGGCCTTGACGTTTAGCAGATCCTGGGAGGTCTTAACGCCTGCTTTTGTTAGCTTTTCCAGTGTCTTTGGCCCAATCCCTGGGAAGGACCCAAGGTCATTTCTCTCCTTCTCCGGCTCAACCTTTCCTTGGGCTTTTTTTTCCTGCCAGTCCAGGAAGTTGCAGTGCGGGCATCCCAGTTCCCATGGCCTCTTGCCCTTGTTGATGATGCGGATGTGATTCATGCCGTGCTTCTCACATATCTTCTCCGTAACCACAACAGCCCCGCTCCTCGGAAGTGGCAGTGTGAACCTGCAATTGGGATAGCCAGAGCAGCCGATGAAGCGAGACCCCCGATGACCGCGGCGGATGATGAGCTCTGAGCCGCACCTCTCGCATGTGCCCACTATCTTGTCGGTGCGCAGGCCGTCCTTCAAAGACTGGCCGATGCATTCCTGATTCTGCGTCAGCTCTTCGAAGACAGATGTGAGCATCACCCTTGACTCCTCGATCACCTCCTCCTCCTTGATCTTTCGCTCAGAGATCCTCGTCATGTCCTTTTCAAGGGTCTGGGTCATCTCTGGCTTTGTGATCGTGGGAGCATACTTTTGCAGCGTGTCCACGACGGCATAGGCTGTGTTGGTCGGCCTCATCGGGTTGCCCTGCACATAGGCCCGAGCATAAAGCTTGCTTATGATGTCGTGTCGGGTGGACTTCGTTCCCAGGCCCAGCTCGTCCATGAGCTTTATGAGCTTGCCCTGGCTGTAGCGCGCTGGTGGCTGCGTCTCCTTGGCCTCCACTGCGTGCCCCAGAACCTTTAAGCGTTCGCCTTCTTTCAACTCCGGAAGGATGCGCTCCTCTGCCTTACTGTAAGGATAGTAGTATCTCCAACCAGCATCGACCAGCCGCGCTCCGCTGGCCCTGAAGGGCTCGGGGCCAATGTTCACCTTGATGCTAGTGGCATCCCAGACGCACTGCTCTGCAAGGGTCGCGAAGAAGCGTCGAACCACCAGCTCATAAACACGCCACTGATCCTCCTTCAGATCGCCCTTCTCCGCAGGAGCAGTTGGATAAATTGGGGGGTGGTCGGTCGTCGACCTTTTTCCGCGGGTTGGCACCATCTTTCCTTTGAGCAGCCTCTCGGCCTCTTGTGCAAAAGCGCCTTTGGCAAAAAGAGCGGTTAGGGCACGAAGGTCTATGGACGGGGGATAAACTGTGTTGTCCGTCCTGGGATAGGAGATGAAGCCGTTGGTGTAGAGCCACTCCGCAATGCGCATGGCATTGGCTGCCGAAAAGCCAATGCCACCAGCCGCTGCAATGAAGCTGGTGGTGTCAAAGGGTGCTGGTGGCTTGTCCACTCTGGGCTTGGTCTCGATGGACAGAACTGTGCCCTCTGGGCCCAAATTTGCGACTATCCTGTCTACTTCCGCCTTTTCCCAGATGCGACCCTTGGCATGCTGCACACGAAGCTCTTTTTCAAGATCTGCATATATCTCCCAGTAGGGCTGGGGCTGAAAGGCCTGAATCTCACGCTCCCTGTCCACGATGAGCGCCAATGTGGGAGACTGCACTCTGCCAACTGAGAGAAACTCCTTGCCAAGCTTTCCTGAGGTGAGGGAGATGTATCTTGTCAGAGCTGCACCCCAGACAAGGTCAATGATCTGTCTGGCCTCGCCTGAAGCTGCCAGATCAAAGTCAACGCTTCCAGAATTCTGGAAGGCCTTTAAGATCTCGTCCTTGACGATGGCGCTGTACCTAACACGGTCAGCCTTCAGTTTGGGATTTGCCTCTCTTGCGATCTTCAGGGCCTCGACGCCGATGAGCTCCCCTTCCCGGTCGTAATCCGTGGCAATGGTGATGCGACTTGCCTGTGCCCCCAAAGTTCGCAGGGCAGATATTATCTTCTCCTGAAGAGGACGAACTACGATCTCGGCGCGGATCAGGTCTTTGCAGTCCACCTTCTGCCAGTTGTTGTAGCCAGGTGGATAGTCGACTCCCACGATGTGGCCACTAAGGCCCAGGACCACCTTATCATCTAGACGGAAGGCTTCGACGCCTGCCACCCGCTGGGAGCGGGGTTTTTTGCCAGCCAGGATCTGGGCGATTCTCTTGGCTGCATCGTGCTTCTCTGCTATGATGAGATGCATTCCACAAACCCAAATCTTGCAGTTGATTTAAGTTTTTCGCAAAACCTCAAAGCATCCATTGCTGCAGAGCCTAAATCAACACGATTATTCGATAAATTACGATTGTTTACATCAGGCGATTTCTCCAATAAAACCGCATGTGAAAAGCCATTTCGACCCCATAGAAGGATATGTAGATGTGGTGAAAAAATATAAATTAAAAATAAACTTTTTTAGGATGATGCTTTTATTTATTAGTATGATGAAATAAAAGTCCCTTTCTCAGACGGATGTTGCTCATCGTCGCGTTGAATTGCAATGATGCTGATGCGGCCAAAAGTCATGAAAGGCCGAGATTTGAAAGACGCAAAACTGCGTCATTATAGATTTATATTTGAATATAATTTATCGATATTATATTGCAGCGAGGGCTACAGACTCTTATAATTTAAATAGTTATAAATATATCACGCAAAAACTTTAAGTAGCTATGGCACATTAATAAATGCGGCGGGAGATTGTAACGAATTGTGAAGGTGCTGGATATGATACCTTTTAGCTTGGGCAATCATATCATCGCTTCAGCACCAGTCCGTCGCTACAGTTTTTGCTGCTAAAAAGGTAAAGGAGGATAAAGAACGTGTCTGACAAGATAGACCTATATAGCGACCGCGGAGTTCTTTTGAAGAGCGACGTCGACCTCAGCGCCGTCAGCCCTCTAAAGAACGCTGCCATGCAGAGGCTCATTGCCCTTACTAAGCGAACTGTGGCCGTCAACCTGGCAGGCATCGAAGGTGCCCTGAAGACAGGAAAGGTAGGCGGAGGCCGCAGGCAGATCAAGGGACGCGAGCTCAACTACGATGTTGTTGCAAACGCCAATGCTCTGGCTGAAAAGATCAAGTCGTTGCTGCAGGTAAACGCTGGCGACGATACCAATGTGCAAGTCCTGGGAGGCGGCAAGCAATTGCTCGTTCAGATCCCCACCGCCAGGGTCAATGCTGCCTCTGAGTTCGTGGTAGGAATGACCGCTGCTGCTGCTGCAACCGTAGAGGCTCTGGTTCAGCAGTTCAAGGTCGGAATCGCAGAGGCTCCAATGGTTCACGCCTCCGTCTGGGGCGAGTACCCGCAGACTGTAGGCATGAACGGCGGCAACATTGCATCTGTACTCAACATCCCCCAGAACGATGAGGGTCTGGGCTTTGCTCTCAGGAACGTCATGGCCAACCACCTTGCAGCCATCACCAAGAGGAACGCCATGAATGCCGCAGCTCTTGCCTCAATATACGAGCAGATCGGCGAGTTCGAGATGGGCAATGCTTTCGGCATATTCGAGCGCCACCAGCTCCTGGGCATGGCATATCAGGGCCTGAATGCCAACAACATGGTTTACGAGTGTGTAAAGGCCAACGGCAAGACAGGAACCATAGGCACAGTCGTTCAGAGCACTGTTGCCAAGGCTATTGAGGACAAGGTCATCAAGGCCGGCAAGAAGCTGCCCTCGGGCTATGTCATGTATGAGGCCAACGATGTCTCCAAGTGGAATGCCTACTGCGCAGCAGGCGTGCTGGCTGCCACGATGGTCAACTGCGGCTCCCTCAGGGGTGCCCAGGCTGTGTCCTCGACGCTGCTGTACTTCAACGATATAATTGAGAAAGAGACCGCTCTGCCCGGCTGCGACTTTGGCAGGGTTATGGGTACCGCTGTGGGCTTCTCGTTCTTCAGCCACTCGATCTATGGCGGCGGCGGCCCAGGTGTATTCAACGGCAACCACGTGGTAACCAGGCACTCCAGAGGATTTGCCATACCGTGCGTGGCTGCAGCCGTTGCGCTAGACGCCGGCACTCAGATGTTCACACCCGAGATGACATCTGGACTTGTCGGTGCCATATACGGCGAGATCAAGGAATTCCGTGAGCCGATCGTATCGGTTGCGGAGGCTATTTAGATCAGGCGGAAGAAATGGTCACTGAATCAGACACGGAATCGATACAGGTAGAGATAATCCCAAACAGATATCTCACGCCAGCAACGACTCAAAGGCTGCTCAATGAGATCTATGGGAGTGGTGGCATCACAAGGATAATGGTCCATGGCCCAAACCTCCCCAGATCAGTACCCTACGGCCCCGGTAGGGGAACGCCCATTGAAGAGAACAGAGATCTCCTCATTGAGGTCGGTGGGCAGGCCTTCGAGCTGAGCGTCAAAGTTGGAAGGATAAGATTGGAGCTAGAGAGCGAAGAATACCTAGCGGGGCTCAAGGCGGCGTGTGAGCGAGCGTTGCCCTTCTCCTTCCAGATCAAGCGTGGTAAGTTCTTCCATACTCGTCCAACGATCACAGATTACGCTAAGTTCGGCAAGGTGGAAGACAAGCGCATCCTGGGATTGATCGATCCAAAGGCCAAGAGGAACAGACTGGCTATATTGTCTGAAGTTCAAGTGACTGTTGATGATAAAGAGGAGTGTTAAATATGGCATACACACCACAATTTTATCCCGGAAGCACCTCTGTTGGTATCAACAGGCGCAAGCACATGTCCGGAAACATCGAGAAGCTCAGAGATATCCCTGAGGCGGATGTAGTAGCCATCATGGGCCACAGGGCTCCTGGTGCCGATTACGCCAGCACCCATCCACCGCTCAAGGAGATGGGCGAGCCCGACTGTCCTGTCAGGCAGCTGGTTGCCCCGACCGCAGGCGCAGCAGCCGGTGACCGTGTGAGGTACTCCCAGTGGACTGACTCCATGTACTTTGCCCCATCCATACCCTACTTCAGATCCTATTGGGGAGCAATTAACTGCAAGGGCTGCGACCCGGGCACCCTCTCCGGAAGGCAGATCATCGAGGCCAGGGAGAGAGATATCGAGAAATACACAAAGCAGCAGTACGACAGCGAGATGACCGATGTTGCCCTCTGTTCCATGAGGGGCTGCACTGTGCATGGCCACTCCCTGAGGCTTGAGGAGAACGGAATGCAGTTCGATATGCTAGCCAGGACGGAGATGGGCAAGGACGGAAATGTCTATGCTGTCAAGGACCAGGTAGGCATCCCGCTGGATAAGAAGATCAACCTGGGCAAGCCCATGACCGAGGCTGAGGCCAAGAAGAGGACCACCATCTTCAGGTTCGATGGGGTCCCCATGGGTGGAAAGATCGGCGCCAGGAAGTTCGACGAGGCCATTGAGATGACGCACCACATGTGGGAATACAGGAGCAAGTGGGGCTACAGGCCGGAGTAAAGGGGTGATTTAAATGGCAGTCAAGCACACCAAGAAGCTATTCATAAAGGCTCTCAACAAGAAGTTCGGAAAGGATTTCGACCTAGCCAGCCAGAAGACCGAGTACAAGAGGCTGGGTCCAGAGCAGAGCGCCCGCAAGAGGGAGTTCATGGAGTATGCCAAGAAGCTGGAAGGCAAGCGCGGCATGACCGGCTACAACCCCTATGTCCACGCTGGCGGCATTCCCCTGGGACAGAGGCAGCTCGTTCCATACAAGCTCTCATCCACTGAGTATGTAGTAGAGGGCGACGATCTGCACTTCGTCAACAACCCCGCAATGCAGCAGATGTGGGATGATATCAGGAGGACGATCATCGTCGGACTGGATATGGCCCACGAGGTGCTGCAAAAGAGGCTGGGCAAGGAGGTCACACCAGAGACCATCAACAACTACCTGGAGATCCTCAATCACGCCATGCCAGGCGCAGCAGTGGTTCAGGAGCACATGGTCGAGACGCATCCCGGGCTCGTGGACGACTGCAATGTGCGCGTCTTCACAGGCGACGACGCCCTTGCAGATGAGATAGATGCCCAGTACCTGATCGACATCAACAAGATGTTCCCAGCAGAGCAGGCAGAGGTCCTGAAGGCAGCTATCGGCAAGACAAGCTGGCAGGCTGTGCACATCCCAACCATCGTCGTCAGGTCCTGCGACGGCGGCACCACATCCAGGTGGAGCGCCATGCAGCTCTCAATGACCTTCATCGATGCGTACAACATGTGCGCAGGCGAGGCGGCTGTGGCAGACCTCGCATATGCAGCCAAGCACGCAGCAGTCCTGCACATGTCAGACATGCTGCCCGCCCGCAGGGCCCGCGGCCCCAACAACCCAGGCGGCCTCTCCTTCGGCTACATGGCTGATATGGTCCAGACATCCAGGGTCAAGCCCCAGGATCCAGTCTATGTCTCCTTGAACGTTGTCGCTGCTGGCTCAATGCTCTACGATCAGATATGGCTCGGAAGCTACATGTCCGGCGGTGTCGGATTCACCCAGTACGCCACTGCAGCCTACACCAACGATGTCCTGGATGACTTCTCCTACTATGGCGTGGACTATGCCGTGGACAAGTTCGGAGGATTCGCCAAGGCGCCCAAGACCATCGATGTCGCCAAGGAGCTGGCAACTGAGGTCACTCTGTACGGCATCGAGCAGTACGAGGCCTTCCCAACCCTGCTCGAGGATCACTTCGGTGGATCCCAGAGGGCAGCAGTCCTCGCAGCCGCGTCCGGCATCACATCTGCCATCGCCTCTGGCCACAGCCAGATAGGCCTTGCAGGCTGGTACCTGTCCATGCTACTGCACAAGGAGGCATGGGGAAGACTCGGCTTCTTCGGCTACGACCTGCAGGATCAGTGCGGTCCGACCAACGTGTTCTCCTACCAGTCAGACGAGGGCAACCCACTGGAGCTGAGGGGAGCCAACTACCCGAACTACGCCATGAACGTGGGCCACCAGGGCGAGTATGCAGGCATCACAAGCGCCGCACATGCAGGCCGCATGGATGCATTCGCAGTCAGCCCGCTGATCAAGGTAACCTTCGCCAATCCAGGCCTGGTATTCGACTGGGCCAACATCCGCGATTGCTTCGGCAAGGGCGGTGCGCGCGAGTTCCGCGCTGCAGGCGAAAGATCCCTGGTCATGCCCTCAGTGTAGGTCAAAGGACCTACAATCTTTCTTTTTTTGAAGTTTAAAAAAATTAATTTAAATGTAAACTGCTGCTCCAGGCTCTACATTGATCGTCTTCTGAACGCCTCTTTCAAAGTAAATGATCTTGGGATAGTTGAACTGACCGTCGTACACTCTTATATTGTGGCTTTGACCTCCAGCTACATTGAAGCTAAACACCCCGTCCAGGACATCTCCGCCGGCCCCATCAGTTCCGATATAATTCTCGTCAAGGAAGACCTGATAGCCCCTCATCCCCTGGGACCGAATCTGAACAGGGGTATCCCCGCCTGCTGCAGTCGCCTGCGGCACAGTGTATGTGGTTGGGGTCGTTGTTGTGGCAGCGTATGCCGTGTACTGAGTCGATGGCACCTGGGCAAACACGTCGATCACTACCACATTGCTCGGCTGGTTGGCGACAACGAAGTAGAGCATGTGTCTTCCAATCTGGGCTGCTGTGAAGCTCATGGTGTTGTAGCCCTGATAGAACTGATAAGTCTTGTAATTCGAGGTTATGGTGTCTGTCTGAATTATTTCATAGAAGCCGCCATCGCCACCCACTGGAACACTGGCAACCAGATGTAAAACTGCGCCCACCGGGCTCACAAGGTACTGCGTCCAATTCGTTGTCCCGCGAATCCAAAGATCATTGGATTTGGTGGGCAGAAGGGAGACGTACTGAGAGTATGGCAATCCCTGGCCTGAGCCGTAATACACGCTTGAAGGCGCTTCCTTAGTGATATCGAAAAGAGAGGGATTGCCAATTATCCCGCCGACGACAGAGGGGCTTGTCGTTGTAAAGTACTCATTGTAACGCGAGAAGATCGTGTCTGGAACCTGCTGCTTGTAGAATTTTACATCTGAGCTGTACCATGGGTAGCTGTCGACGGGCGCATCGAGCCAACGAACCATGCCCGCGATCCCCGGGTCCATGAAAATCGAGCGGTCATAGCTTCGAACGTATCCGCCCTCCAGCCAGTCCTGACCACATGCAGTTCCAACCGATAGCAAGGCAGCGAGCACTACCATGAACTTGGCGATCTTACTGTATCTCATACAAGTTTCACCATAGATCTATAATCCTCTTTAACATTTAAGATTAATTATAACAAAGTGAATCTGGAGCGCCTCAAGATGGTCGAGAGCCTGTCTGATCAAACATGCTCCCGGTACTTTTTCAAGAGCTCTATGACCCGTCTGATGTCCCTTCCTTGGCCCTTGGCCTCGGCGAGAAATGTATTGTAAAGATCATTTGTTATGGCTCTTGGCACTGGTTTGCAGCTTTCAGCATGCAGCATCAGCTCGAAGCATCGAGCCTCGGCCTCTGAGAGCCTCAACGCTTTAGCATCGCCACAATGCTCTTGATAGAGGCAGAGCTCATCCTCTGGAACTGCGAGAGTCTGAGAGGCCAGAGGCGTGCCTGGTATTGGCTCAGCGATGCTCACAAAAACGTCATCCAGCATGGCCTCCTCTGCAAAGTCCATGGTCTCTTCGAAGTCCTGCCTGCTCTCGCCTGGATAGCCGACAATGAAGCTGCCTCCGACCCTGACGCCCAGGCTTTTGGCAAGCTGTATTGCCTCGCGATTATCCTTTACGCTCACGCCTTTTCTCATGGCTCTGAGGATGCGCTCGCTCCCAGTCTCAAGTCCAAAGAATACCCATCCGATGGTATAGTCTCGGATGGCTGACAGGACCTCCTCGTCTACCAGATCAACCCTCATGTCAGGCACTGAGAGGTTTCTCTTGCCAAGTATCGATGATAGAGAGCGCAGCATCTCCACAAAAGCATCACGATTGATGCTGCTGCGATAGCCGAAGAGAGAACCAGTGCCGCCGCTCACTGCCACCCGGCGGACGCCCCGACGTTTCATCTCTTGGACCTCGGCAACTATGTTCTCGATGCTGCGGCTGCGAATGCTCCTGCCAAAGAAGCGGGGGACCTGACAAAATGTACAGTTTCCAAGGCAGCCGCGGTGGGTCTCGATGTAAATGTTGGCACCACGTACGCTCTGTTGTGAGAGGTCCTCTGGAATCAGAGGAACTGTGTGATCCAGCGATACAACGGGTTGCGGAGGCGTTTTTATTACTTTTCCATCCTGCTTGTAGGCGACGCCTGGCAAATCCTCAGGACCCCGCATTACAAGGTCGGATACAATCTCTTCGCCTTCGCCTATGACTACAGCTTTCGCATCCAGCTCTCCCAAGACCATCTCCGGGCACATGCCAACAGGACCGCCGACATAGACATCCTCTCTTGATGCTACGAACTTTATGATCTTGGGATCTAGGAGCTGCAATGTGGAAAAGAGGCTTAGGAGGGTCGCATTCCCATGGGACTCCAGCTTCCTTGTAATGCTTACGGCATGTCCCTTCTCTTTGAGTATGCCTCCCAGCACCAGGGAGCCGTAGGTGTATATTCCCGGAGATACAATATCGACCTTCATGGTTGATCCGGCTTGGACAGCCAAGCCCCGATCTCATATCCCCTCTCATAAGTTATAAACCTTAACTCCCATCATGATGCAGGGAATACATTCTACTGATAACCAGAATGCGTCGAATCGATATTAACAATAAAAATATGTAGATATAGTTCCATACTTAGGGATATGGAACAATTGGCCAGGGATTGGTTGGAAGGGGAGGCGTTCCAAGGGAGTCACTCCATGCATACTGCGAGCTTGAGGGGATGCTTTAAGAAGGCTGGACTCAGCAGGAAGATGTCTCCCATGGATCTGCTGCTGCAATACAGTAAGGTCTACCATGTAGAGATCGGTGATAGGGACTTGGTTTAAAAGCATTGCCTGTATGGAGCGAAAGAAAAAAGATTTGTAATGGCATGTTAAATTGTAGCATATGAAAGAGAAGTGGCTCATGGCTCAGGGTTCATGGGCAGAGGTCAAGCCCAGGATCACCACAGCTCTCGAGTCGGGCTTCGACTGTGTGCTCGTGGATAAGGAGAACGTCGACCGCGTTCGGGAGCTGGGAAGCATCAAGGTGGCTGCTTTTGGCTCTGAGCGCGGGTCCGAGGATATTTTGGTCATTGGAAGAGGTGGCGAAGGCGATGGGTCCATTCCACTGTCAAAGGGCCAGAACAATTCCATGGACATCGCTCTGGCCAGGACCATCCCAGGCACGAAGGCCGGCTATGTGATCATAGCCAACAAGAAGTACGAGCAATTTGCGGTAGAGCTTGGCAAGAATGTCGACTACCTCATGGTCATCGGCACCGATTGGAAGGTCATCCCTCTGGAGAATATGATCGCTGGGCTCCAGGGCGTGAAGGTCAAGATCATAAGCGGCGTGAAGACCGCCCAGGAGGCGACGCTCGCGCTGGCAACTCTCGAGCACGGATCGGACGGCATCCTGCTCGACACCGATGATCTCTCTGAGATCAAGAGGGTCTCGCAGGCGGTCGAGCAGTCGGAGAGGGGCAGGTTGGAGCTCATCCCTGGCACTGTCACAGCCGTCAGGCCGGTTGGCATGGGCGACAGAGTCTGCGTTGACACAGCCAGCATGATGATCCCTGGTGAGGGCATGCTCATCGGCTCTCAGGCCAAGGGCTTCTTCCTCGTACACAGTGAATCCGAAGATAGCCCCTACGTCGCTGCCAGGCCCTTCAGGGTGAATGCCGGTGCGGTGCATGCATACATCCGCGTCGGAGAGAAGACACGCTACCTCTCGGAGTTGAGATCAGGAGACGAAGTCACAATTGTGAGCAAGGATGGGGAGGCCAGGAGCGCAATCGTTGGCAGGGCCAAGATAGAGAAGAGGCCAATGATCCTCATCGAGGCAGAGGCAAAAGGAGAGAGGATCAGCACTTTGCTGCAGAACGCAGAGACGATCAAGCTCGTCAGTCCCCAGGGAAGACCGGTCTCAGTGACAGAGTTGAAAGAAGGAGATGAGGTGCTGGTTCATCTGGAGAAGAGCGCAAGGCACTTCGGCATGAAGATCGAGGAGAGCATTGTAGAGAAATGAGGATGGTCGACTATTATGATGCTCAAGCCACGGCTTGTGGCAGTCCTGGGAGAGGATGCTGCCAGAGATGTCATGGCAGCTGGCGATGCTGACATGGTCGAGGTCCGGCTGGACCTGATTGCCGGAGATCCTCTGGAGACCATAAAGACTGTAAGAGCTCTCACCTCACAAGCGATAATCGCAACCAACCGCATGCAAGCTGAGGGTGGGCAGTTCAAGGGCAGCGAAGAGGACAGGCTCGAGCTTCTTTTGCAGGCTGCTGATTTTGCCGATTTCATCGACATCGAGCTGCATTCTGACGCCAGATCCAAACTTATGAAGAGAGCAGAAAAACCTGTAATAGTATCCTACCATAACTTCGTTTGCACACCCGCCCAAAAGGAGCTGCAAAAGATACGCGATGAGATGAAATGCTGTGGGGCTGCCATCGCAAAGATCGCTGTCACGCCAACCAGTCTCAAAGACAATGTGAACATCCTGAATTTTCTGCTTGAGAACGATATGCCTACGTGCGTGATCGCGATGGGACCTCTTGGCAGACACCTGCGGGCAATAGCTCCAATTTACGGCTCAGCTTTAGCTTACGGCTACATCGCAGAGCCGACTGCTCCAGGACAGATGAGCATGACGGAGCTTGGGCAGGCGCTGAGACTGCTCGACCCCACACATTTTCACTGATTTGCGTAAGACTTAACTGCCCCAAAATGATTATTCCATCTCCATGGAAGTAACTGTAGATGTTGGTGGCAGGCCGGGTCTGGATTGTGGAGGTTTTTGCAGCTTTTGTTATTTTAAAGGCGTAAAGAACGTAGAGCCGCTCGGATGCAAGCAATGTAAACCTCATAAGAAGAGCTGCGACTACTGCAGGAGAGCTGTGATCGAGATCGAACCAGGCTTCAAACCCCTGGAACAGCTGATCTTTGAGGTAGCACAGCAGAGCTGCAGCAATACACCAGACAGGATCATCGTCAAAGGAAATGGTGACCTGAGCTGCTACCCGGATATTCTTAAATTCGTGAAGACTGTCAGCGACGGAGAAGTGCCTGTATGTCTGGATTACACCAGTGGAAAGGGCTTTGTTAGAGGAGACGAGGCGGGTCAGCTCGTAGACGCAGGTGTGCGCAGGGTCAGCTTTTCAATATTTTCCACGGATGCCGGTCTTCGCCGCAAGTATGTGAACGACCGACACCCTGAGGCAGTGCTGTCCAATTTGAGGATCTTTTGCGAGGAATGCGATGTTTATGGCATGATCGTTTTAATACCTGGTGTCAACGATGGTGCTGAGCTGGAGAAGACCGCCCGTGATCTGGAAGAGATGGGCGCAAAAGGCCTCATGCTCATGAGCTTCGCAAATACCAGGGAGCAGGGTCTCATCTTTGGCAATGAGCCCATAATGCCAGGTATAAGTCCTTATTCTGTTGAGAGCATCAAGAGGATTGCGATGATGGTCGACGAGGCATACGATATGAGGGTAATTGGGACTCCGCTTATGGATCCCTATACCGGCGCACCCTTTGCCCTTGCCCATCACAAAGAAGAGCTGAAAAAACTTCCTGAAATAGAGAACAGTGCAACCATCATCACAAGCTCCGTAGCATATCCCTTGCTCTCATCGATATTTGGAGATCTGGGTGGCGAGGTCAATGTCGTTTCAGTCAAAAAGGAGATTGGAAACCTCATGACGATAGAGGATTTCAATGAACTCGACCTTAAAAATGTAAAGGAGAGGGTTATTATTCCGGGAATGGTTCTGGCTCACGACAGAGAGATTCGCAAGGCTTTGAGGCGTGATGGCCAAAGGAGGCTGGCCTTCAGAGGTCCCGATGACCTCACAGTGGAATCGGAGAGAAGCATTTATATGACGCCACGACAGGTTCTGGACAGGGAGATCGAGGCGTTCACTGGGCTCATCGAGGAGATAAATGAGGTCGGAGTTGAGCCTTCTGATCGTTTCACAGGCATTCGATGCATTCAAGATTGCAGCACTCCCCTCACATGTTGAGAGGTTCAGCGTTCTCTTTCACAGGTTAGCCTTTTTCCAACCTACTCTTTACCTGCTCCTGCAATCTTTCCAGAGATCCTTTTGTGCACAGGCGTCTCTCGCATGGAGAGAAATCCTTTGGGCTGCAGCCCGCTAAAATCCCCATGACCCTGTCCGCTATCTCATAGGCACCCATCTCCTCCAGCCGGTCAAGGAAGATGGATGCACGAGAGTTGAACTCCCGGCATTTCGCAGGATCTGACGCTCCGCGTTCATGCAGATCAGATAGTTCATTCAGTTCTTTTAGAATCTCCGTCCATCTAATTCCGTTCATCCAGGCTCTGATGGGGCCACGGCGATTTGAACGCCGGTCACAGGACCCCCAGTCCTGTAGGATACCAGGCTACCCTATGGCCCCGCACATCGAAACCTAGGATGCGAAATTGGCATATAAGGATTTCCCAAGCCCCGGTACCAGTGCACTGAAAAGTTCCTATTGAGATAATCGACGAGAGCCGGCGATCCTTTGACAATCAGGACTCATACATATCCACTGCGCTCAATCTCCCTCGATCTCTTCTTTGCGCAGCTCACCTGCCAGCTTCTCATAGCACTTCATTGCATATCACAATCTACTCTGGCTTTATCTTCCCGATCTTGATCCAGTAGTCTTTGATTGCCGCATGTAGCGCATCTGCGCCAAGATTTGAGCAGTGCATCTTCTGAGGCGGCAGCCCATCTAGCTCGTCCGCCACATCATCGCGAGTGATGGACATGGCCTCCTCAAGCGTCTTTTTCTTGGCCATCTCAGTGACCATGCTGGAGACTGCTATTGCCGAGCCGCAGCCATAAGTTCTGAACTTGATATCATCGATCCGGTCGTCCTTGACTTTGATGAATATCTCCATGAGATCGCCGCAGACCGGATTGCCGACCTTGCCAAAGCCATCCGGGTTATCCATCACACCCACATTCCTGGGGTTCAGGAAATGATCCATGACTTTCTTGGAGTAACCTATCTGTGTCTGTGCCATCTAAATCACCATCATACTTGCGAAGACTGTGACGTCCTCCCCGCCATGAGATAGGACGGAGCTCCCTGATTCATGGAACACCAAAAGGGTTCTCCACAGGCTTGAATATGCCCCGATTACATCGAGGCTGCTGTCGACGTAGTCGCAGCACGACGCTACTTCGCGCCAGACGACGTTGCCACCCAATGAAGATTGACATGAAAGTAGATATAGTTGATCTAAGCGCCGCGAAAATGATTAATATGCGTCGATGATGAATATGCGTCGATGATGACAGTTCTCGCGAGGCCGAGGGATATGATCGAGATAGACGGCTCATACGGTGAAGGCGGTGGCCAGATCGTGAGGACTGCAGTGTCGCTCTCGGCTGTGACTGGCAAGCCGGTCTGCATACGAAGAATCCGGCAGGGTCGCCCAAAGCCCGGGCTGGCTCCGCAGCACGTTCAGGCGATCACAGCACTGGCAGGTATATGCAGTGCTAAAACATCTGGCATTGAGCCCGGTTCCATGCAGATCACCTTCGCGCCCGGAAAGATTCGCGGCGGCAGCTACAGCGTGGAGATCGGAACTGCCGGGAGCGTCACTCTTCTCATGCAATGCCTCCTGCCTGCCTTGCTGAAGGCCGATGGACCCATCGTCATGGATGTGCATGGAGGGACAGATGTCCGATGGTCTCCAACGGTGGACTATTTCAGGCATGTATTTCTGCCTGCGCTCGGATGCTTCGGCGTCAAAGCAAGCCTCGATCTCAGGCAGAGGGGATACTATCCCAAAGGCCAAGGCTTAGTTATCTTGCGGGTCGAACCAGTAGCTCTTCAACCTGCGCACCTTTCAGCTGCGCCCAAAGGGCGAGTGTATGGAATCTCGCATTCAGGAAACCTGCCAGAGCATGTGGCTCAAAGACAGGCTGAGTCTGCCGTCCAGCTGCTGGAGCAGGCAGGCTTTGCAGCTGAGGTTGCCACAGAATCACATCGTTTGCCGTCCATGGGCAGCGGCATAACCCTCTGGTCAGGCTTCATGGGAGCAAGCAGCCTTGGCGAGCGAGGCCTGCCGGCAGAGATGGTGGGACGAAAGGCTGCAGAGGACCTCATCACGGAGCTCGAGTCCATGTCCACAGTAGACATTCATCTGGCAGATCAGCTTATTCCTTATCTCGCCCTTGCGGGAGGCAGCTACACCGCTCGCGAGGCCTCATCGCATGCCATGACGAATATATGGACTGCAGGGCACTTTCTGGAAAGAAAGATATCTCTATTTACTGAGGATATCACTAAGTTCGAGGCCCATTAGGCCTGAGAGGTATCACACTGGAGGGTACCTCTTCAAATACGACTCGATATATTTTTTAATCTTCTCTCCTTTATAAATTCCTGCGTGCCCTTCGCATAGCACGTCCGCATGCAGCGCCAGCAGTTTTTGCATCGATTGCCTCCACATGGCCAGGTCTGAGCCCCACAGAGGCGAGAAGGGGCCGTGGATATCCTGACCGAAGAGAACCCTGCCGTCATCGGTGTCGATGTATACTGAGATGCTTCCAGGGGTGTGGCCGGGAGTGTGCAGGAGATTGAACATGAGATCCCCCAGCATAAGCTGCTCATCCTCGCCGCTTAGAAGTGTGTCCACCTTGACGGGCTTGTAGTTCACGCCGTACATGCTGGCAGCTGTAAGATCATCATTCTCACCCTCGATTCCGGCTCTGTCCATCGCATGAGCAATGACCTTCGAGCCGTAGCGCTCCTTCAGGTCAGACAGGCCGCCTGTATGGTCGATGTGACAGTGGGTGGCAATTATATGCCAGATCTGTGCAGGCTCAAACCCAAGCGATCTGATGTTGTCCTCGATCCTCTTTGTGCCATAGCCTACGCCGGAATCTATCAGCACCAGCTCACTGCCAGCGTCAACGAGATACACATAGGCATCCTCTGAGGCGGAGAGCTCAGGGCCACCCACAGCATAAACGCGATCACAAATGGCTTTTGCTCTGGTCATGATCGATGGTTGGATCTCCAAAGCTTAGATCTTGTGCCTGGCATTCTCCTCCACATCCTTTCGAATGGACCTAAGTTTTCTGATGCTGTAGTAATACTCTGCCAGCAGGACAATGGCTGCCAGGGCCATGATGGCGAAGATCTTCGTCAAAGCCTGCAGAGCATTATTCTTGTAATAACTCACTTCGATATACGGAATCTGGGAGGTGTTATACCAGGTTAATACGCTTCCAGAATCTCCCTCCTGGAAGTCATCCGGAGCAGGACTAGCGATTCCAAGGACTCGGTTGCCTGTTGTGTATCCAGCAGGGAGTATTATGCGCACTGGCCCTCCGCCTCTCAGCGGAAGTATGAACTGCTGTCCCTGCTGTGGCATGATGTAGATCAGCTTCCCTGTGACGTTTCGATCGAAGTTCAGGCTGTAGATATGGTCTCCTCGCCAGAAGAGATAGCTGCTGTTAAATCCCACCCGCGCTCCAGACAAATCCAGCAAAGTGATGTTCTCACTCTTCTGCGATAGGGTGAGATTCAGTTTGCTGGCGTTGACAGGCTGGACGACCACAACCTCTTTTAATCCTAGACTGTAAACTGTGCCATTGAACTCATCGTAGCTGCGGGCCGAGCTGGTGAATGAAAGAGCTATCAAGGCCGATGTGATGAGAGCCAAGGCCTTACGAGAAAGCGCTCTCGTTTTGCGGATATTATCGTACATCTCTCCTCTGAGAGATGACGCTCCCACTTTATCAATGGTGCGCCTTCATAACGAAACGCTTGATAATGGCCAAAGACTAGAATAATCTCCACACAAGGGGAGAGGTCACAGAAAACAACGCCATGAATGAAGTTTATACTGAAACGGATAGGACCAAGTCCCGGTGGGTTGCAAAGGTATACAACGATTTTGTCAATGAGCTTGGCAGATCTAGGACCACTCAAGGGGCGTTATTCTGCTATGCTCTTAAAAGAAATGCTTCGGATTATCCAATTTGTGGTGGTTTTGTTGGTGAGATAAGGATCACCAGGCAGTATCATGAGTGTGACGGCGAGAAACTGCCAAAATGGATTCGCAAGGCAAAGGAGCTCGGTTTCATTCCAATGGATGCGATTCTTGATGAGATTCCGGGAGAGATCATATTCTCGCCGCAAAAACTCAAGAGAGGACAAGATTCTGTCGAGGTCTGGTTGAACAAGTCTTCGTTCAATCCTCTGCTACATCCTGTCTGTGAGACTCATGGCGTGACACTCGTCTCTGTTAGCGGCAGGGCTTCCGATGAGGCCATCAAGGCCCTGTACCAGCGCTGCAGCTCCAGGACCATCATACTTTGCCTCACCGACCTGAGCCCAAGCGGTGCATTTTTCGACGCAGATCTGTATACAAATATTGGGAGATCAAAGCCGCCAGGAAGCAATGTTGAGATATTAGTAAAACGCATCGGCCTCAAGCCTGAACAGGTTCTGGAGCTGAAGATCCCCATGGTCGCAGGAAGGGCCGAGTCAAAAGAGGATCGAGACAGGTTCAAAAGATATCTCAAACCATACGGCCTTGATCCAAGTAAGATAGCCGAGCTCGATGCCCTTGAGGTATATTATCGCGGTGGCATAGCAGCCTTCCTGGACGAAATCCTCTCCACCAATGTTAAATCCTACTAAGTCATGTGTCATCTAGAATGACAGATGTCCCTGATATTCCTCTGGATCAGATCCAGCAGCGCGTTGTAGCCATGTGGATGGGAAGCTTTTATGGAAGCAGCGGCTATGTTGCCCGTAAGCTTGGCAAGAAGGGCCTTCGCGAATTCCAGGATATTGGAGCCCACCAGGTTGCGGCCACCTTCAAGCAGCTGGGCCTGGCAGATCCCAAGGATGTAGCCATGGCCATTGCAACCAATGAGAAAAACCTCTTCGGGTGCGTGGTAGAGGTGGTCGAGGGGGAAGGCACTGCAAAGATCAATCGCCGTCGCTGCGGGTTGATGCAGGGCGCCAAGTCGTTCGCCCGTGTGGGGGCCAGCCTGATCGCCAAGGAGCACTGCAGGACCTGCGTGGAGAACCACTGGAAGAAGGTCTTCTCAGACCTTAAGATGAGTGTGGAAGTAGAGCACACTGAAGATGGCTGCGTAATGACGATCTCGGCCCTTCGCTAAACTGTGTGGGTGAGATCGGGCATAAATTATCTCCTCCATGCCACTGTGGCTCAGTTGAATAGACATCCAGATGCAATAGTGGCATTTGTCTGGATTTTGACTTGGGCGCCAGGCTCACCCGGGGAGATGCCACAGAATATCGATAGATCCGGCTCATCCCCTCATCGCTACACCCCAAATCATAGATGGAGGTACTAATATATAAATTATTCAGTTAAACGGGTACACGACTCAAATTGCATATTGTGGCAAATTCGAGCAGCTTCATCCCAACTCATCGCCCTACCAACTCATCGCCCTACCAGGGACGGTCCAATCGATTCAGGTCGTTTCTGTTCCCTCAGTAGCTTTCAGTCGCTT
>MVQH01000090.1 GCA_002067755.1 Methanosaeta sp. PtaB.Bin018 | reverse complement strand
GCTTGCCAGCTCTTTTTCTACAACGGGAAGTAGCCACGCTGCTATCGTCGATGGAATGTCTCCGATCTCATTCACATACTGACTGGCAACATTGCTCGAATATTGATAAAACCAACCTGGGAGGACGCTTTGTAGCCAGAGATCGAGTTCTTTGGCAATTTCTGTGAATTGGACATCCGATATGACACCAGAAGCCTCAAGGTTTGATATCTCAACCAGAAGCACAGTTGTGAGGCTCACCAATACGGCCAGGATGAGGATGAACATTATCAACAAGGATAATAGACTCGAGACCTGTCCGTGTCTTGTGAACCTATAGAAGACTGCATAAAGGGGCCTGAGCAGGAAGACCAAAACGACGCTGAGAAGTATCGTGGACAGGAAATCTTTTGTCAAATAAATGGTGACGAGCAAGGCCAAGAGGATGAGCGCTCCCGCAGCGACCTCAAAGCGTCGGCCTAAGTCCATGGTGCCACCTCAACCTGTGAGCGAATAAACCTTTCTCCCTAAAATTTTCCTGTTTTATGTATGAAATCATTCGCTGCTCAGATTCGAGAGTTTTTTTAAAACTGCCTTTCTCTCATCCTCGCTTAGTAGACAGCCACAGGTATCCTCATGAGCCAGAGCACAATTGCACGGCTCGATGTGAACAGTTACCGTCGTCCCAGGGTATTGTAGTTTGATGGCGTCGGCGATCATATCCGAGATGCGATGCGACTCGTCCACCGACATTGTGGGGTCTACTCGCACATGAAATTCCACGAAACGGCTCGATCCTGCTTTGCGGGTCCGAAGCCTGTGAAAACCTCTCACAGTGGGCGCAAAGACTGTGATATCCTTGCGAATGCATTCCTCTTCGTCCTCTGGCAGGCTCACGTCCATCAGGTCTTTAGCGGACTCCATCGTCAGCCTCCAAGCAGCTTTGAGGATCAGGAGCGCGACCCCAATTGCCACCAGCGGATCTACCCAGTGAAGATCGGCTCTGGGAAACAGCAGCTCTCCAATCCAGATGATTGCCAAGCCTGCCATGACGCCCGCAGATGTGTAAATGTCAGTGCGCAAGTGCCACGCATCGGCCTGCAATGCTACAGAATCGGTTTCCTTGCCAACGCAAAATAGCCTGTGAGAGACGAAGATGTTCGCCCCAGAGGAGATCAGCATAACTGCCACGCCCCATCCAGGACTGTCAATCGGTTCAGGGTCCATGAGTTTCCTGTAAGCCTCGAATAGTATCCATCCTGCTGCCAGGAATATGAGCAAGGCCTCGACAACACCTGAGATGTTCTCGACTTTATTGTGGCCAAAATGGTGATTCTCATCAGCTGGCTTGCCTGCCACCTTGACTGCTAAGAAGGCAATAAGTGAGGCCAGCAGGTCCACGCCGGAGTGAACTGCTTCGGAGATGACAGACACTGAGCCGATCGCAAGGCCTGTTGTTATCTTGAGAATGACCAGCGCTGTGTTTGAAATGACTGATAACAGAGCCACCTCCGACTTTCGCTTATTGATATTTGCGGCGCTAGATTCCATTGTTTGGCACCCTATCTCCTCAATTCCAGCCAGATATTTACGAGGGATATGCTGATCAGATTTAATGTAGTTGCTGCATACCAGATATATGATTCTTCCCTGGAAAGGCGAGCGATCCAGCCAGACCATAGGACTAGGCAGATTATGGAGAATGAAATGAATGTATCCAGAGCCAAAAATAGCCCAGGCCGCCTGATTAACTGCCCGGCCTGTGCTATAGTGCAGTACTCGATGGGCGAGGCGCGTCCAGCCAGATGAAATACGACCCTTGCCAGGTTCATGAGCAGATCCGCAAAGGCCCAGGCGATGACAAGCCAGCCAAAAAACTCCATGGAAAAAGACCCCTGCTCTTTGCCGATGCGGACACAGAGCAACCCGAAGAGCAGTTTGAAGACGCAGAAGGGAACTCCGATGGTCAGGGCCTGGAAGGTAGGGGTCTGGAAAAAACTCTCTTCTATCTCCTGAGTTTGAACTGACCTGAAGGTTTGACTTTTCATCTTCAGCAGCTTTAGGTCATTCGAGGGAAATAATTTTGCCCTGGGGTCAAAGCTTTGGTACAGAGACGCCTGGCAAATTTAAATTAATTATAAGTTATGTTTTAGTAGTTTCATAAACTGCCGTGCTATTGATCTAAATTATGCATCATATGCTTTTAGAAATAATTAAATCTCTTTCGCCAAATTAATTACTAAAGAAAAATTCTTATACACGGAGGGGCAATGTAAAGACGAGGACAATGCCTACCAGATCTAAATTGAATATTCTTCTTGCTGAGGACAACCCTGTTAATCAGATGACTGCGTTGATAATCCTCAAGAAGCTTGGCTATCGGGCAGATACTGCCAACAACGGCCATGAGGTCCTTTTAGCCTTGGAGGACCATCCTTACGATTTGGTGCTTATGGATATTCAGATGCCAGAGATGGATGGCATTGAGGCCACGAAGATCATTCGTAAACGCTGGCCTCAGGGTCCAAAGATAATAGTAGTAACTGCCTTCGATCCAGAGATCTGTCGCGATCTCTGCTATGAGGTTGGAGCAGATGATTTCCTCAACAAACCCGTGAAGCCTGAGGAGCTCGACGCTGCCATCGAGCGCAGCATGGGCGAGGTTTTTAAAGCCGTCTCCTAGAGCAGATCGATCTCTTTTAGCACGCTCTTTGCAGAGGCTTCAGGGTCTTCTGCCTCGTATACTGATCTTCCCAGAATCAGGAAGTCTGCACCAGCCCCAAGTGCTTGCGAAGCTGAGCCGCCCTGCGCGCCCACTCCTGGCGAGATGATGATCCTATTTCCAATGATGGAACGGACCTGCTTGATCCTCTCTGGTCGCGTGGCCGGTGCGACAACTCCGGCGGCGCCCACATCCACAGCCAGCCTGGCCATCTGCTCTGCAAGTGGCGTCATGAACAGCTCTGCTCCGGGATGGCTCATCTCAGTGACCACGAAAAGGTCGGCGCCCCAGTCTGCTGCACTCTTGGCACAGGCCTGCAAAGAGTCCCATCCAGGGAAGGCATGGGCAATTATGCCGCTGGCTCCAGCAGCCAGCGCTGCCTCGCAGATGAGGCGATTTGTATTGGGAGTGTCGGCGATCTTCAGATCTGCGATAACAGGAAAGAAGGCCGAGATCTCTTTGACGATGCTGAGGCCTGATGCGAGGATGAGCGGATATCCAATTTTAATTGCATCGAAATAATCTATCAGCCCTCTTGCAAGGGATAGGGCTCTGGCCCTCGATGTCACATCAAGCGCCAGGATAAGCTGAGTGTCTTTCTTCATGAGATCGTCACTTTTGTCTCACGCGCTTAGTTGCATATCAGCTCTACGGCCTCTAGAAGGTCGCCCACAACCTCGCTGCCCGATCTCATGCTTCTGCGGTCCAGGAAGAGCGCATCAAGACCTGCCTGCAGCGGAGACTCATAATCGTAGTTGTAATGATCGCCGATGTGCATCACCTCGAAGGGCCTGGCGCCCAGAGCTGCGCAGACAGCGCTGTAAAGCATGGGCGATTTCTTCACCTCTCGAAAGTCGCTGGTAGCCGAGAAGGTCTCGCAAAAGTAATCGGCGAGGCCGTCTAGCTCTATGCTTATGAACTCGCGGGCAGCATTCGAGGTCACAACCAGCTTGTAGCTTTCTGACAGAATGTCCAGAACCTCCTGGACCTCTGGATATGTCTCGATCTCGTCCTCGTAAAGCTCCAAGAGCTCGTCTCTGCCTATCTTCAATTCGAATTTATCTATCCAGTACCGCAGGTCATACCACTCCAGATGGTCGCTGCCGATCTTCATGTACTCGCCGACCACGTACTCCTTTGCAGCAGCAAAGTCCAGCCCTGACTTCTCTGCATACAGGCGGGGCATGCCCTCCATCCAGACCTTCTCCACGAATCTGGAGTTGACCAGGGTGCCATCCATGTCCAGGGAAATGAAACGAATCATCTTATGCTCCGGTTGATTGGCATAAATCCATCTTTGGGTTATTATTCTTTTCGGGACTCTACAGGACTTGAACGGATTTAGCAGGAGCGCACGAGACTGGCACATGACACACATGGAACGAAAGTGGCTTGTATCTCATCTCAGCTCTCATCTGGGTATGCGCAATTTCGTCATAATCGGAAACAAGGCGACAACCACGCCCACGTTCTCTCTGGAAGACATCCCCGGCACATCGGGACGGCTCGACATCCTCTGCCGCTGCGTTACCGCAGCCTTCGTCCTCTCTCATGGCATACGAAGGGATGTCTGCGTCTACCTCGTGCTCCTGGGCGGCGAGACCCCGAAGACGGTACGGCTTGATGGCGAGACATTACGCCACCTGAACCCTGATGAGCGCACAACGGCTGCATTGCTAAAAAAGGCCCTCGTCGTGCCGGCAACGCCTGATTGGGCATTGTCCACGTCTGGCATATTCGTTCGGACTGGAGGGCTCGCAAATGTTCTTGCAGACCTGAAGGGCGCGAGGATGCTGTGCTTGCGGGAGGAGGGTGCGGATATTCGCAGCATTGCAGGCTGCGACCTTTCAGGAGATGTGGCATTCATCCTCGGCGACCACATGGGCATTGCGCCCAAAGAGGGGACTGTGATCGAGCAGGCTGGAGCAGTGGCGGTCTCCATCGGGCCTGTCAGCCTGCATGCGGATCACTGCATAGTTCTTATTAATTGGATGATGGATACAAATTTTTTTTTAGGATATGGTCAGGGCAGATCCCCGTCATCCGACTGAGGCGAAGCTTTTGAATCCTCTCTCTTCTCTGTCAATGCCCTGAGCAGCTCCAGAGATTTTGCGCTGGACTGGACGGTTAGGCGGTCTCCAGCCTTCAGTACTGTGCTCCCAGATGGACGCATAGGATGGCCATCTCTTCTCAGTACGGCTATCCATGTGTCTTCGGGAATATTGAGATCTGCGGTCTGTTTGCCTACAGCAGGGCTTCCCGGTGAGACAGGAAGCATCACGAGAGCGTCCCACGAATCCATATCCTGCAGCTTCTCTGGTACTTTGGCTGGACATTCCAGTGGCATCTCCAAGCCCAGGCGCCGAGCAACGAAGGGTATGGTGGACCCTTGCACCAGAACAGATGTCAGGACTACGAAGAATACCACATTGAAGATCATGTCTGCCTTGTTTATTCCAGATATGAGTGGGAATGTTGCCAGGATGATAGGAACAGAACCCTTTAAGCCCACCCAGGAGATCATGACCCTCTCTTGCAGCGACATCTCTCTGAATGGCAAGAGGCACAGGAGTACGCTAAAAGGCCTTGCCATGAACATCAGGACAAAGCATATGAAAAGGCCGATGCCAGCCACAGGGATCAGCCGCGAGGGAAATACCAGCAGCCCAAGGGTAAGGAACATCGCTATCTGCATCAACCAGGCCAAGCTGTCATGGTAATGCATTAGACTGCGTTTGTGGATGAATGAGTGGTTCGCGAGGGTCAGACCAGCCAGATACACAGCCAGAAAACCGTTACCACCCAGAATTGATGTTATTCCGTAGGTTATCAGGACCAGAGAGATCGTCAGAATCGGATAGAGGCCTTGGTAATCCAGGCGGATTCGGTTGATGAAATACGCCATGGTCTTGCCAAATAAAATCCCAAATACAGCGCCCAGCGCCATCTGCTGGGCAAACATGGGTATCAATGTCATTGGGGAGGTCGATGGGTTTAGTATGAGGCTGATCAGGCTGGTCGTGAGGAAGATGGCCATAGGATCATTGCTGCCGGATTCCAGCTCTAAGAGTGGCCTCAGATCGCCTTTCAAGCTGATCTGTCTCGACCTGAGAATCGAGAAGACTGCAGCGGCATCGGTAGAAGAGATGATGGCTGCGAGCAGCATCGCCTCAAGCATCGAGAAGTCCAGTACGTAATAAGCGGCGTAGCCAACGATGACGGCAGTCAAGATAACGCCCAGGGTGGAGAGTATTGCACCCCTCAACAAGATCGGCTTCACCTCGTTCCACTTTGTATCCAGGCCGCCCGAAAATAATATGAAAATCATGGCTACGGCTCCCAGTGACTGCGCCTGCCATGGATTGTCGAAATAAATGCCGCCAGGCCCGTCCGAGCCTGCCAGCATCCCTATCGCCAGGAATAATACAAGAGCTGGCACTCCCAGCTGGGTGGATGCCTTGCTGGAGATTACGCTCAGGAGCAGAAGCACTGCCACTCCCAAAAGGAGATGCTCAATCAAGATCATGTCGCAAACCCACAATCAATCGAAACAATTTTCGGCATTTCGTATCAGATGCATTCACACTGCGCCTGAACGTTGACGAGGGCCAAATCCTTTTCGGCTCCTCGCTATTTTCTATGGGTAAATGGATAAGCATTTATCATAACCCTCTCTCAAATAAAGCCCTGTGTCAATCTCACAGGAAGAACTCTTTAGGATGGCTCTCGGCCTGCAAGCGCCATGGTATATCAAAGCAATCGGGTTTAATGTTGACGAAAAGCAGTTAGACCTCCATATTGATTTCGAAAGTGGCAGCAAGTTTCCTTGTGCAATATGTGGTAAGCCAGATTGCCATGTCCATGATACAATTGAGAGAACATGGCGGCATTTGAACTTTTTCCAGTTCAAAACCTACCTTCATTGTCGTGTACCGCGCACAAAATGTGATAAGTGCGGAGTTAAACAAGTCAAAGTGCCTTGGGCAAGGAAAAGCAGCGGATTCACTTTGCTGATGGATTCGTTGATTGTGTTGATGGCTCAAAGTATGACCGTAACGGCAATATCTAATCTAATTGATGAGCATGATACGCGAATATGGAGAGTCTTGGAGCATTATGTCAAAGAAGCTCGGTCTAATGAAGACTTCTCAAAAGTTCATTCAGTAGGCGTAGATGAGACCTCAAGGGCAAAGGGACATAATTACGTTTCTGTGTTTGTAGATCTGGATAATTCGAAGGTTATTCATGTATGCGAAGGAAAAGGTTCAGAAGCTATCAATTCGTTCAAGCTGGATTATGAAGCTCATGATGGATTAGCAGAAAATGTAACCAGTTTCTGTTGCGATATGTCCCCCGCATTCATATCAGGAATAGAATCTAATTTTGAAAATGCAGCAATTACATTTGATAGATTTCACGTTATGAAGCTGATGAACGAAGCAGTAGACCAAGTCCGGCGAGAAGAACAAGCTCATAACGCAAGCTTGAAACGAACTCGGTATATCTGGCTAAAAAATCCCGAAAATTTAACAGAAAAACAACGAAAAGAGCTAGGATCGCTCAAGGATATGCGTCTAAAGACTTCAAAGGCGTATGATATAAAACTAAGCCTGCGAGATTTCTGGGATCTCAAAGACCCTGTTCTGGCACAATCTTATCTGAAAAAATGGTACTTCTGGGCTACCCATAGCAGATTGTCCCCTGTTATCTATACGGCTAAAACAATCAAAAGCCATTGGACGGGCATACTGAATTATGTAAATACCAGAATCGATAACGGAATCTTGGAGGGGATAAATAGTCTAATTCAAGCAGCCAAGAATAGCTCAAGGGGATTTAGATCGACAAAGAATTTCATTATTACTATTTATCTTAAGCTAGGAAAACTAAACTTCAACTTACCCACATAAAACAGCGAAGAGCCTCCTTTTCTAATCGGGAGGGGCGCACGAGCATAATAAATTCTCTAAAACTAATAATACTTATCAATCGTACTGATCATTTATTAGGTCTAAACTTTATATCTTCAAACACCTTTCGTAAGTTACGACATATTTCTCAGAAATATGCGTCCCACTAGGAGGGGAAAAAATGAGGATAGTGACAGCATTGATATTTGTAGGGCTGTTACTCATATCGTCCGCCTCTGCCGCCGGAAATGATCTGGTGCAGAGAAATACTCAGGATGCGTCGTCATCTGGTGTTTTCATTCACCAGGATGCGACGAACATGGGTATAATGGTTGGCGATGGTAACACCATGATCCAAAAGAACGAACAGAACGCAGATGCATCTGGAGAGATGTCCGCCATATTCCAGGAGGCCGCAAACCTCGGCATTCAGGTCGGCCATGGAAATGACATGTTCCAGAAGAACGAAGCCGATGTCGATATTGCGAATCTCGAGATCGGAAGCGCTACAGCCACTCTGAAAAAGGTGCTGATAGTTCAGGTTCAAAGGAACCTCGGCATCCAGGTTGGTCGCGGCAACGACATGTTCCAGAAGAACGAGGCAGATGCCGAAGTTGCGAATGTGGCTGTTGGCATTGCAAATGCAGGCGCAGATGCGACGGCAACTGTTGATTCCGATGCTATTCTAAGCAAAGTTGCTATATTCCAGCTCCAAAAGAACCTTGGCATCCAGGTTGGTCGCTACAATGACATGTTCCAGAAGAACGAGGCCGACGCCGAAGTTGCGAATGTGGCCGTCGCAGTCGCGAGAGCTGATTCGACTAACGAGATAGGCTATATCTTAAATGGAGAAGAAACTCCGTTGCCGTTCTCATTTGTTCCTGAATCTTCAGCTTCAGCCGATGCCTTTGCAAAGCTGAGCAAGGTAGCAATAGAGCAGTACCAAGCTAACCTTGGCATCCAGGTTGGTCGTGGCAATGACATGTTCCAGAAGAACGAGGCAGATGCTGATGCTGAGAATGTGGCCGTTGCCAGCGCAGGAGCCTTCGCCTCAAACGATGCCGAATTCATTCAAACGGGTGTGGGTTCAGGAGCTGATTACAGGATCATTGTTGGTCAATCTGCGTCAGCCACCGCCTCAGCCGGTGCATCAGCACTGCTGAGGAAGGCAGAGATCGAGCAGAGCCAGAAGAACCTAGGAGTTCAGATCGGCATCAAGAACGACATGTCCCAGAGGAACGAGGCAGATGCTGATGCGGAGAACGGTGCAGTTGCCAGCGCAGGAGCCTTCGCCTCAAACGATATGCTGGTTGATCAGTTCGCCCTCGCGGAAACTATAAGCAATAATGGCAAAGCTACTGCTAACGCCAACAACTACGCAGACGTTGAGCAGGTTGTCGGATCTTATGCCTCCGCAGATGCGTCCGCTGTGTTGAGCAAAGCAGAGATCGAGCAGAACCAGAAGAACCTCGGTGTTCAGGTCGGCATCAAGAACGACATGTCCCAGAGGAACGAGGCCGACGCCGAGCTGGAGAACGGGGCAGTCGCCAGCGCAGGAGCCTTCACTTCCAACGACATGGCAGTGGATCAGGATGCAATTGCTGGCGCAGAGAGCAATGATGTTTGGTTGCCCTTTATTGGATGGCTTAGAGGCAAGACTGCTACAGCCACTGCCGGCAATAGCCTGACGTTTACTCAAAATGCAGACTCCGATGCATCGGCCAGCGCTAATGCCAGGCTGAGCAAGGTAGAGATTGAGCAGTGCCAGGCCAACCTTGGTGTTCAGGTGGGCATCAGGAATGACATGTCCCAGAAGAACAAGGCAGAAGCAGAGATGGAGAACGGGGCCGCTGCCAGCGCAGGAGCCTTCGCAGCCAATGACTGGTCTGTAGAACAGGACGCCCTTGCCAATGCGCTCGCAGGCAATTGGCCAGGATCTTCATCATCCGCCACAGCCACAACCACAGCAATCCTAGCTCAGATTGCAGACTCCGATGCATCGGCAAGCTCTTCGGCAGCTCTGGGCAAAGCAAAGATTCAGCAGTGCCAGGCCAATCTTGGCATCCAGGTGGGCTTTGGAAACCGCATGATCCAGCGCAATAAAGCCGATGCTGAGCTGGAGAACGGGGCCGCTGCCAGCGCAGGAGCCTTCGCTCCGAACTTCCAAGAAGAGATCGAGCGGTCTGCCGTCAAGTTCACTTGGCCAGGCGAGACAGACTCAGATACCCCGCAGCTCAGCCTCACTGTACCAGCTACGTCAGCCGACACACAGAGCGCGAGTGCCACTCTGAGCAAGATATGGGTTCAGCAGTGCCAGAAGAACCTCGGTGTTCAGGTTGGACACAACTTCCTGGTGCAGAAGAACAAGGACGAGGGCGAGATAGAGCAGTTGGCCTTCAACACAGTCGCAGATCTGCAAAAGATCTCCCTGGAGCAGAAGGAGAAGAACGTGATGGTTCAGGTTGGCAGCTCTGCGGTATTCCAGTGGAACAGCCAAACCGACAGTCCATCGGTTAGCGACACGCATATCGATCGCAGCCAGTCCAACGCCCTTGTGGATGTGAGCCACATTTAGGTTCGGAGTTGAACAAGAATTAACGAGGGATAAAAAATGAAGAAATTACTGGCTGCCATCATAGCGATGATGGCTCTGATATCATTTGCCTCTGCAGATGGCAACTCCTTTACAGGAGACTGGGGTGCTAATAGCATTTGGCAGAGCAATGTGGCGACCTCCAATTCAGACACCCACCCCGGTGTCTTCGAGCAGCATCAATCAAATACCGCAATCGTGGTTGGAGAGCACAACAGCATCTTCCAGTCAAATTTCGCAGACGCCCAGAATTTTGTGGCTGGTGGGGCAATAAGACAGTTCCAAAACAACATGCTCGTCGCAGTTGGCTTTGGAAATGACATTGCGCAGTCCAACTACGCCCTTGCCGAAAACTATGGAGGAACCATAAAACAGGTCCAGAAGAACCTGGCTGTAGTTGTAGGCTTCAGAAATGATGTCGAGCAGAGCAACGATGCCTGGGCATCCAACCTGGCAGAAGATGGCGACATCCAGCAGTACCAGCGAAACCTCGGCGTTGTCGTGGGAACGAACAACAAGATGGACCAGGAGAATGATGCAGATGCATCCATAGCTGCAGCTGCTTCAGGCTCGAGCATCTTCCAGTCTCAGAAGAACATGGCCGTTGAGTTAGGAGTGGGACGCAGGCGTGTTCACAATGACCTGGACCAGAGGAACTATGCTGAGGCCTACATCACGATCGGCGACAGCAAGGTAGATCAGATTGCCAGCAACCTTGCTTTGATGATCGGAATGGGCCAGGACTCCTACCAGAGAAACAGGCAGTATGCAGACACGCCAGATGGGTCTTCTGATATTGACCAGTTCGCAGCCAACAATCTCCTGATGATTGGTCACTTCGACGAGGCCACCCAGATAAACAACCAGGATGCCGATGGCGTGAAGGTAGATCAAAATGCCGCCAACCTTGGCCTGTTGTTGAGCGGACAGAGGCAGCGAGGCCCGGTGGCGTGAGCAACTTCCAAGACTGTCTAGATGAGAGGGCTCCTTCGAGCCTCTCATCTTTTATTTTATCGGTGCAAGGAGGGAAGTTATGACTGCCAAACGAACAGGTTTCATCGTCCTCGTCGTAGCATTGCTCTTGGTGGCAAATGCAAGTGCTGAGGCTTCAGGCAGATGGACCAATATTGAGCAATGGTTCGCGAAGGCCAGTGGTGGAAATCCGATGGGCCTGGTCACAGGCATGGATAGCGTCATAGTGGTAGATGAAGGAGGAAGCATATCCAAGGATTCGAGCTTCAGCCTCAATGCCTTTGGTGCAAATCAAGTACAACTAAAGAGCCTATCATCCCTGCAAACATTCTCAGGTGGCCATGTGTCTGTCATTGAAAACGGAATAAGTCAGACTTACAATTTGCCAAATCAGGGATCCATAGCCATGTCCCAGACGAACACTGTATCTGGCTTTCCCGAAAATCCCACAAGCACTATGTCCGCTCAGATGAGCATCTTGGGCTCAAATGGAAATCCATTGATGACATTTTATTCCAGCATGAACGACAATTCTGTGACTCAAAGAGTAAATGGCGATCTAACCGATGAGTATGACATAGATGCCATTGTGAACAGTGCCTTGGCAGAAATGGGCTTCACGATGACATTAGACGACTTTGAATCATTGACTTTGGGATCCGTCCAATACAGCATAGAGCACAAAGACTACGACAGAGGCATTACATCTTCCTGGGGCGAGACCAAAAACTTGGAAGTCAAAATGGATAAATAGATGGAATGATATCAAAAAATTCTGGGTGAAGACATGAGAAATCTACCGATCCTTGTCATCTTTTTTGCGCTCTCAATCCTCGCGTCCGCTGATATTCGGACTTACAACGAGTATTATACAAGTGGCGCGGCTGTTATCAATGACGTTTTTTTGCATGATATTGATTATATTAATTGCGTTGATGTTTATTCGGATTCTATCTCTCTGTCAGGCCTGGGTGAGAATTCTTCTGGGTCTAATGATGCCGAATTGCGGGAGTTCGCGCTTGTGCACGGCAAAGGCGGTCCTCTCGGCTCAAACCTGGAGATGTCTGCTGAAAAGATTCAATATGCAAAGGGAATTGCAGCAGGCTCTGGCCTAAAAGACGACATAAATGAGATAAAATATAGCTATCTACTCTCAACAGGCAAAGAGTATGCACACTTTTTCAATCGATATACCACAGTGGATGAGTCTTTGACCTCCGAGCAGAATACCTATTCAGCTATATTTGATGTTACCCCTATGAGCGTGTCGTTAGAGGGCTATGGAAACAGGTTCTCATTCGATGATAAAGACAGCTCATTCGTCTACAACTTAAATGTGGTGCAAAGAAATTTGTGGGCGAATACGAATGCTTGGCTCACTGCTAAACGGGTAAATGATGTCGATGTGACTCCCTCAATCTATGCTTGGAACGTGAGCGTTGGAAGCGCAGGCGCAGGCTATGCAAGGTCGCACTTTGACATGGCGCTGGTGGCAGGGGACAGACAACTTGAAGGCCGGATCATAGGAACTAATTCGAACGGGCTCGTTGCATATGTTCCTTACACTGGTACACCATGGCATGTCGATCCAATACCAGACGGCTCCGGTTCAGATGACGTCAAGACAATAGAGGATCTGATCAACTTAATCAGACAGGGCGTATCTAACTACGGCTTTATGGATTCGGAACTGACGCCTATTTGAGGTCAATTGGTTTGTGACGAATTAGGGAGGGGCATAATGCATATTGGATGTAGGAGGGTATAAAATATGGTGAACTTCGGACGCATAGGCATATCGGGATATATTAAAATTTTTTCGATATGCTTGCTATCATTTTTATTATTGGCTGCATGCTCAAACGCAAGGGTCGGATACAGTTTGAATGTATTCGTGAATAATGAATCAGGCAGTTCTAGTTGGAGCAGCAGCATGAGCACGGAGGCCTTGGCGTTCCGGGCACAGAGCGAATTATCTGGAACAGGAAATTCTTCGAAATATGTGCGTGTGTCCGACATGGCTGGCATGAACTTTAAGGATTCGGGATATACGAAACAGGGCCGCCTGATAGATAATAGTACATTAAGCGTAGCCAGTAAAGCGCGCTATATTCACATACAAGAGACTGGGACGGATAACTCCACAGTGTATAATGCAGTGATAAATCAATCTCTTCCGACTGTATTGTATGCAGCAAATGAGCTATATTACCGCGGCGATGGCATGAGTACCAGGAATCAATTTGTAAATGGCAAGGATAAAATCGTCACTAGCTTATCTGGTACCACATTGACAAAATCAGCCGTATTCGGTGGCGCGTATAACGATTCAATGACATTTGTGGAAGTCACTCCCGTATTTGTAAAACAAATTGAGTTGGAGAACAGGACTACAGCGTTTCGCATAACATCTGCCTCAGACAAATACACAAAACTCGGTTTCAAGTCTGGAGAAGCCATAATCGAACAGGAGTACGTAGGTGCTTTCAAAATGGACACTAAATTGATCAAAGGAAATACATTCCACTTCCGAGATGACCTTGGTTACAGTGACAAATGTGGTTGTGGAATAAAGGGCTATGCATGGTTGCCCTGCTGTTCAGATGGTTATTTAGGAATTTCGAGGGATTTTGGATCCGACCTTAGCAGAATATTTGATTATACATCTTTCGGAGTCAATCGTTGAGTGGTGATGCAAATGAAAAACTTTTTGGGTCCTTTGATTCTTTTGGTCTTACTAACAGGAGCTGTCATATCGATCGATATCAATAATGCTTCGGCCCAGGATCAGAAGAATCAGGTACAGACACAATCGCAAAATGTGTCACAGTATATCAATTTAACAAATGCCTATTGGAGCTATTACAACGAAGATTTGTCATCCTCGTCTCAAGTCATTGCGGATTTCGTCCACAATAATCTGACTCGTCAGAATGCATTGGAGGCGATCACGCCAATATTTATATTAGAATCGCAAATTGCAGATGCTATTCAAAAAATCACACCACCAGATAAGTATCTGGACTATCACAACAACATGGTCAACTCAATAGTTTCCATGCAAGCATATCTCCTGAGCTTGATGAAATTTTATGAAACTGGAAAGACAGGATATGCAGTTGAAGCCAGCGAATTGTTCAATAAAAGCATTGAGTTTCACGATAAGGCCATAGAATCGCAAATACTCAAATAAATCGGCACTCTGCCGCGCCCATAAACGGGCGCGGAATTTCATCTAATGCATGGAGGTATATTATGCGGCAAATGCTGTATTCAACTCTATTGGCTATAATGCTTATTGTGCTTTCTTTTGATGTACAAGGACAGGATCAATTGTCGTCAGGCATAAATACTGAAGACTGCTCCGATATGCAATACTACAAGTTGTACGATGGGCCAGTATCAAATATCCACATAAGTGATTCCATGCCTTTCAATATTTCGGGAAAAGCTCCGATATCCCTTTACGGCCCCTCATTCCCAGAAGGAGTTATGTACTCAGACTATCAGTCGAGTCTTTTCGACCACTGTTCTTTATGGATTCAGGGTTTGACAGATTGGACTCAGAATGTCGTTGTTCCTAAAGGTGCAACCATATCGTTGGTCGCCATCTCTCCTGCGGGATTCAATGGTCTTCTCAGTGAATTGCATCCCGATGGACGGCTTGAGAATTACACATTGAATTTCTATCCGCTAAGCCAGCTGACCTTTTATGCAGACACAATTGGACGGCATGTACTGTTCTTTGCTGTGGCAGGCTGTACAAGCAATAAGGTGGAAATAAATGTGGTAGCCAATTGCACATCAAAAAAATCCATTCCTACAACCACAATTTATTACGTCGAGGAGTCGGGTGGTCATGGGATCTACGTCCCGCGTTTTTCAGCAGTAGGCCAAGGATCGGCATCCTGCAGTGATTGCTGTTCAACCTGCAACAGAAAATAGGCCGGGAAAAAGAAAATGATCGGGACCTCCCCTCAGAGCACTGTGGGGCTCAGGCCCCCCTCACATTTCTTCCTTCCTCTTGTGCGATCTTTTCAACGTAACTTTGGACGGACTTACCGTAGCCTCTCCTCTTTGCCAGCCTCTGTATCTCCTTCATCATGCCGCTGCCATATTGCATTGCCTTCTTCTCATAGCGGGCTACAGACGCAGGCAAGTACTTCTCTGCAACATCCCTCAGCGGACGCTTGCGGATATTATCATACACCTTCATCTCAGGCGGAATGGATCGAGCCGCACGCACCACCCTTACATCCATGTAAGGCAGCGAGAAGTAAGCACCATGAAGTGCTGCTACCGCCTGGTCTCTGGCAAGCTGCAGGGCAAGTCCCTGAAAATCCCTCTCCAAGTCCTCTGCAAGGTTTTCAGTCTGCAAGTATCGCGCATAACCCCCGAATAGCTCATCTGCTCCCTGACCGGCCAGGATGCGCTGATGGCCATGCGCCTCTGCCCATTCAGCCACGAAATAAAGGGTTGTGGCTATCGAGACATTTACAGGATCGATCTTGGGAATAACCGGCAAGACATTTCTCATGGAATCCTCGATCATTCCTGAATCGATCAACACCTGCTCGAGGGGCAGGCAAAGCTCTCTGGCCACCTGCTTTGCACGCGAGATGTCATGCGAACCTGATGCTCCCACCACAACGCACTCCAGTCGGGCAAGCTTCGCAACCAGCGCAGAATCCACTCCTCCAGACAGCGCAACTACGCCTTCATCGCTTCTCAGCCCAACGGCAATCTCAATTGCCTTTCCCAAATCCATGACGGGATAGGCTGGATCGACCTTTTCCACAACCTTGCCATTGCAGAGCACAGTGCCCGGTGGGCAATCTCCAGCCATGATCCCGAAGTGGTCACGCGCCAAACAGCCATTCCATTCGATGAGAAATTCGCCGCCAAATCTCGAGGCCCTGCTCAGATCGCCGGAAAGCACAGCCTCAACCTGCCTTTGAGTGAGGCGAATTGCATCCAGCTCGACCCATCCCTTAACACGCGCTGAGGGCATAGGGCAAGTCTGTAAATGTGAAAATAGATAAAAATATGGAATATTAGCTTGACTTTTCCACATTTAAGTCCTGCCAGCCATATTAGCAGGTCTCTCAACCCACAAATTCACTGAAGGTC
>MVQH01000089.1 GCA_002067755.1 Methanosaeta sp. PtaB.Bin018 | reverse complement strand
GCATGAGAAGAGGCGCGACGTATACAAGTGCGTGCAGTCGTCCGTATGCGACCCGAAGCCGGGCGATCTAGGCGTAGGTAGGTCGAAGCGTGGCGAAAGCTGCGTGGAGGACCGTTTGAGGTGTTGATATGCAAATCGCTCTCGTGACCCGCGTCTAGGGGTGAAAGTCCAATCGAGGTCGGAAATAGCTGGTTCCTCCCGAAACATATCGCAGTATGACCTGGTCTGAGATAGTCGGCGGAGTAGAGCACTGATTGGGGAAGCCGGACCCGAAAGGGTCTGTTCTCTTGTCAAACTCCCAAATCGCTGTCGTCGTAGACGGCCAGCAGTCCGGGCTGGGGGGTAAGCTTCTAGTCCGTGAGGGAGACAACCCTGACCGTGGTTAAGGTCCCCAAATATCGGCCAAGTGTCAACACTTAAGGGAGTCCTGGGTCATAAACAACTGGGAGGTTAGCTTAGAAGCAGCTATCCTTTAAAGAGTGCGTAACAGCTCACCAGTCGAGATTCAGGGCCCCGAAAATGGACGGGGCTAAGCCGATTACCGATACCACGGAGCACCGCAAGGTGATCTAGTAGGGAGGCGCTCTGCGTGGGCAGAAGCATCTGCGTGAGCAGGTGTGGACCGCGTAGAGACGAAAATCCTGGTAGCAGTAGCAGCAAAATCGGGTGAGAATCCCGATCGCCGTAAGGGCCAGGGTTCCTCGGCAATGTTCGTCAGCCGAGGGTCAGTCGGTCCTAAGACGTACCTTAATCGGAGTACGCCAAATGGGAAACAGGTTAATATTCCTGTACCTTTCAACATTAAAACTGACGCTTCCGGATATGTCAAGCGTCCTTGCCTGGGCGTTCAATCGTATAATCCTGTGGAGAGCCGTAATGGCGAGAACCAGGAGAAAGCGTGATGACGTAAGTTGGCAAATTCCAGGAGTCCGTGAAAAGGGAGTTGAAAGTCCGTACCGAGATCCAACACTGGTGCCCCAAGCTGAGAAGGCTAAGGCGTTTCGGCATATGCTAGCTAAGGGAATTCGGCAAATTAGCCACGTAACTTCGGGATAAGTGGTGCCTGCTTTGCAAAAAGCAGGTCGCAGTGACGAGGGGACTCTGACTGTCTAATAACAACATAGGTGATTGCGAATCCGTAAGGACTAGTACAATCACTGAATCCTGCCCAGTGCAGGTACCTGAAAACCGGGTTCAACCGGAAGAAGGGCCTGTCAACGGCGGGGGTAACTATGACCCTCTTAAGGTAGCGTAGTACCTTGCCGCTTAATTGGCGGCTTGCATGAATGGATCAACGAGAGTCCCACTGTCCCTAGCTGGTACCCGGTGAACCTTACATTCCAGTGCAGAGTCTGGAGACCCCTAATGGGAAGTGAAGACCCCGTGGAGCTTTACTGCAGCCTGCCGTTGGGTTGTGGTTCTGATTGTAGAGCATAGGTAGGAGACGTCGAAGCTCGGGCGCCAGTCCGAGTGGAGTCGCCCTTGGAATACTACCCTTTCGGAGCTACCGCCCTAACTCAGAGATGAGGACCTCGGTAGGTGGGCAGTTTGGGTGGGGCGCCACGCCCTTGAAAAGGTATCAAGGGCGCCCTAAGGTTGACTCAGTTGGGTCGGAAACCCAACGAAGAGTGTAAAGGCATAAGTCAGCCTGATGTTACCTCGAATAGCAAGAGGTGATAAGACGAAAGTCGGGCTTAGCGAACCTCTCTGCTCTCTTGGTGAGAGCGTTAGATGACAGAAAAGCTACCCCGGGGATAACAGAGTCGTCACCGGCAAGAGCACATATCGACCCGGTGGCTTGCTACCTCGATGTCGGTTCTTTCCATCCTGGCCGTGCAGCAGCGGCCAAGGGTGAGGTTGTTCGCCTATTAAAGGAGATCGTGAGCTGGGTTTAGACCGTCGTGAGACAGGTCGGTTACTATCTGTTAGGGGTGTTTTGCGGTCTGAGGGAAGGTTGGCTTTAGTACGAGAGGAACAAGCCAACGGCGCCTCTGGTCTATCGGCTGTCTGGCAAGGCATGCCGAGCAGCTACGCGCTCGCAGATAAGGGCTGAAAGCATCTAAGCCCGAAACTGCTCCTGAAAAGAGACCGCTCAAGGGTACTCGTAGAAGACGAGTTTGATAGAGCTGGGGTGTACGCACCAAGGCAACGAGGTGTTCAGCTCGCAGCTACTAACAACCCAGCAGCGCTCCGCTGTGCTCGGGCGAAATCCGGTCGCAAAGCTTGAAAGTCAATGGTTGGTTTCAATGCCAATCGAATCTTGGGTGCTTGATTGGAAGCTTTAAATCGGTTCGAATCCGAAACCCAGAATCGAATATGGCGGCCAGAGCGACAGGGTAACTCCTGAACCCTTTCCGAACTCAGTAGATAAGCCTGTCCGCGTTCTGCACTGTACTCAGGTGCGCGAGCCCTCGGGAAATGCAGATCGCTGCCATATTCACCTAACCTTTTCTAACTCTTACTGCAGCTTGGGATCCATTAATTGCTATTATCACGAATCCACTCAAACATTATTTATCTTAACATGGCGCTAATGTCATCAGGAAGAGGTTAGTATGTCTGAGGATCCAGCCATAAAGATCCAGGTGATCTATGAAGACGGTGTCTTCAAACCACTACAGGATATAGATTTACAGGAGGGAATGAAGGCAATCGTCGTTCTCAAGCCAGGAAGGATCCTTAATGTGGCCAGAAGATACAGAATCAAAGTGCAAAGGGATGTGATGTCAGAGTTCATCGGAGAGAGGCGATTATAGTAGTGGATGCATCTGTATCCATTGACCTGCTCTTCGAATACAACTCCGATAGGACTCAGTTCGCAGAGGAACTGTTCTCTTCATTGGAGGAAAGGGGGCTAACCATATTGGAGCCAGATCTCCTCCGTTTGGAGCTGACAGGGCAGATAGCCAGAAGGGTAAAAAGAGACCAAGCCGTCAAGATCTGCGAGGAGATCTTTCGAGAGCTGGCCTTCATCAACACTCACAAGATTTTCGACGAGGCGCTATCTGTTGCCCTGGAGACTGGGTCAAGGGCTGCAGACTCATTTTACATAGCTGCAGCCAAAGAGGAAGAGGTGATTTTGATTTCTAATGATGGGTTCCAGATCGAGAGTGCAAAAAGATCAGGAATCGAGGTATATAACCTGCTCCACGACAAAAAGCTTATCAAGAAACGGCTTCAAGAGATCGAATCATAGCATAATGGCAAGCTTTTGAACAACTCCCTGGATGGCTTGGCCCTTCGCAGACGCAGCATGGACGGCGTGGATGCTTGCAGGAATCCTGCCGAGTGGGATTGACGATTCTTTCCAGGGGTGCACCATAGCAGTACCACTGCACAATCTCATAGAACACGCCTCAAAAAGTCTATCAAGGCCTGGAAATAGAGTTCACTGTAAGGCCTCCGGAAGCTTTCCAGAGACATCCTCTCCCTCAAGCGCAGCTCTTCATCATCCGGAACGACCTGAAAGCTGTGATCAGCGTTGGGGATTATGACTACATGCGAACTTCGATTTCCTCTAGCCACTAGCTCCTTCTCGATCTGAAAGGCATCTTCAGCAGGTACGTTCAGATCGCATGCACCATGAATCACCAAGGTCGGCTTTTGAATATATCTAAACTGCCTGGATGGCGCATACTCCTCCTGGTAGCAGGTAGGATCGTGATGCAGCTTTATTGTCCTGCCATTGTAGCTGATCACCTGCACAGTCTCCCCTCTTCTGGCCCTCTCTGCCATCTCTTTGAGGTTGTGGCCGATGACCAGTCCGATTGGATCAATCTCTTCGACCCATTTCAGGCATTCTTTGCTCCTGGAAGCATACTCCGCTGTTCTTCCATAATTGAAGGCCATCATCTTCTCATAGTCGCTGAATAGACCCCCTTGCAGCACATAGGCCTTTGGCCTGGTGTCTTCCTTGGCCATAAGGCAGGCTGTATAGACTCCAGCGCTCTGGCCCAGAACGGCTATGCGCATGGGATCGATGATGTCGGTTTGCAGGGATAGAGCCTGCAGTGCAGCCAGAGCATCTGTGACATCATCCAGATAGCTCCCTGGCCTTTGTGGTTTTTCGCTATCACCAAAGCCACGCCGATCCCAGGAAAATGTGGCAAAGCCAGACAAGCAGAGCCTCTTGGAGATCTCTAAGAAGAAGTTCTTCTTGAAGGCTGGCTTTCCATCTCTCTTCTGCAAAAGGTTGCCGTCTCTATCTTGTTCCATAGAGCCGTGTACCATCAGAACCGCGGGAATTTGGGCATCTTGTGTATCAGGGTATCTCAGCACCCCAGCTAGATTCAAGCCTGCACTCTCGAACATCGTCGTTCTCTCGATCATTCTGGTGCTCCTTGCATCTTGAACTTGCAATTTCTTCAGCTCCAACCAGAGTCCCTTGTCATCATCAGATAGAGAAACATTGGAACTCCGACAAAGGATATCACAATCCCGATGGGCAAGATGATCGGGTCCATTACCGTCCTGCCTACGATATCTGCTCCCACTACCAATATCGATCCCACGATGCATGATGCAGGAAGCAGGAATCTATGATCTCCTCCTATAGCCATCCTGGCTACATGAGGTCCTACAAGTCCCACAAAGCCGATGATGCCTGTGAAGCAGATGATCCCTGCGGCAATAAAGGACGAGATGAGTAGAACCAGCGTCCTCGTGCGGGACGTATCGATTCCCAAGGACTTGGCAGTCTCATCGCCTCCGGAGAACATGACATTCAGATCCCAGGATAGGCGGATGAGGACTGGAAGGCTCAGGGCCAGCATGGCAGTGACCACAGCAAGCCGGTTCCAATCGGATCCAGAGAGGGTTCCAAAGGTCCAGTTGACCATTGCATTCAACTGCTGCTCATTGGCGAAGAACTGCAAGACCGCAGTCAGGCTTCCGAAGAAGTACGTGAGAGCGATTCCTGCCAGGACCAGGGTCTCGGCGGATGTCTTCTTCAATCTGGTCAGCCCGAAGACCAGGATGGCGCAGCCGACGGCACCTACAAAAGCGCAAAGGATGATGATATATGTCCCAGAACCAGTATATCTGACCCCAAACATAATGGCCATGGAGGCACCGAAGGCTGCGGCAGAGGATATTCCGACAGTGAAAGGGCTGACCAGTGGATTCCTGGTCACTCCTTGCATGGCAGCTCCGGCCGCTGCCAGGCCAGCTCCAGCTACAATTCCCATGAACACGCGCGGCAGCCGCAGATGCCAGACCACGCCGTAGACGAAGGGATCGCTATCCACGGAGGGAAAGAACCTGGCTGCGATGGAGTCGAAGACCTCCAAGATCCCTTTGGTAGTTCCGCCGATGGAGGCCGAGACTAAGACCAGTAAAAATAGAACTCCCAGGCTGCCTGCCAAGAAGAGCATCTTGTGTGCGATGAACTTCAGATAGGCCCGCTTTGTGTTCAGTTCCTTTGGTTCTGTGTGCTCACAAACTTGGCTCATCCGGCCTCATGGCGTTTGCATCTTTCAGCAGAGAGCGTGCAAAGACTCTGGCAGGATGGTCTTGAGGAAGCTCGCTCATCTTGAAGGGAGTCCCCTCTGAATGGGCCTTCTCCAACCACTGCTGCAGATTCCGCAAATACTCCAGAAACACTTCGTCATCGGCGTCATCTCTGGTCCCCTTGAAGATCAATATAAATGCAGGTTCAGGGAATGGCACCTCATAGCCTGTAGGTGTTCCAGCCTTGAACCAAAAGAGCGATCCTGGCTGCATAAGCTGTCTTCTGCCAGAGCTGCATAGCACCCATCTCCCCTTAACCGTAAAGATCAGGCTCTCAGTGGCATGAGAATGCTCCTCGCAATACAGGTCCGCGGGCATCTCGATGAAGTGCGCCTGGGAGCCGTCACCTTTCAGAAGCGGGCCGATCCGACCTTCGAGGGTATCGATGCTCGGATTCTTATTCGGATCTGTTACGTCTTCAATGACCTGAATGCCCTCCCAAAATACAATCCTCGATTGCATTGAATCCATGATCATTCAATTCACCATAAAATAAATTAAATACAATTAAAAATTGAGGTTAAGGGTAAAGGTAAACCCCTTTGTACTCCAGTCCCTGGAACTTCTGCAGGTACTCCCGATAAAACGCTAAAGGATCGAGGTTTGGCAGCTTTTCGGGATAGAGCGTCTTGGCCAGGAAGACCGGCCCGAACTTCTTGCCTGCTCCTCCAGCAACATCGAAGCTGATAACGTAGACCTGACCGTTCTTGACTGCATTTGTGGATGCAAGTTCGGTGCGGTTCATGATCTCGTCTCTGAGATCCTTGAACTCGGTATCGTTCTCTGCATCCCAGCCAAGAGGTGTGCCCTTGAAGATCACATCAGGATTCCTCTCGGCTACATCTTCTGGATTCACCTCAAAGGCTAGCTCCTCTCTCTCAGGGTAGAGGTCTTTTCCACCTGAAGCACGGATCATATTTGGGATTCCACTGCCGTAGCCTGCCCCACCATATGTTTGATATCTCTTGGCCCCTTCGAAATAGACTTTCTTCTTCTCTGCATCTGGGATGGAGCTGATGGCGCTATTGACCTGATCGTAGTAGCTGTAGAAGAAGTCTGCGTATTCAGTGGCCTCTTTTTCTTTATCAAGCATCTTTCCGAGCTTTTCTATCTCATCAAACCAGACCTCAGTTCTGTAGAAGTCCAGGCCTACCACTTTTATTCCAAAGGGCTCCAGCTTTGCCTGGATCTCATTTGGCTCAGGAGGATAGCCTGCAGAGAGGCAGATGACGACATCAGGCTTAAGCTCGGCGATCTTCTCGTAGTTTGGCTCCTCTTGTGTGCCTACTACCGGGACTTTAGCGAGCTCGGGAAGGGTGCCCTTATCGACCTCGTCCTTGGTGGACTGATCCATGCCGACAATCCTGTCCACAGCCCCCAATGCGCGCATCTCCTTGGCAGGATTGCTCCATAGGACGACGACCCGCTCAACAGGATACGGAACTTCAACAGTCCTGTTTGCCGAATCCACGATAGTGATCGTCTTGGAACTGCTGTTTGTGTCGGATGCCAGTGCATGTACACTGATCGCTGCCAGTAGAAGCCCAAGCATTATTGTTAGGATGACTTGGCTTTTCACTCTTGATAATAGACCCATTTTTTCACACCTATTACAACAATTTAGTCTTAAATTGCTACTTCATCGGATCGATATTATAAGGCTTTTGGGTAGAGTGCTGTGTGTAGTCCCGAAACCTTTGAATTTATATACCCTTGAATGGGGAGTCGCGTACGTGGACTACTAAAAAAACGCTAGCAGGTAGCACAATTGGTTCCTACATCCAAAATGAGCCCTATGCATTCGATTCTCGCGACTGTTTTCAGTAACCTTCATTTATTAATAATAGTAATAATATTTAAAATATATAAAATTGTTGATAGAATATTAATATGAATTCTCAATAGACTTTTCATTTTTGAATCAAAATATATCTCGCGTACCGAAGATTATTTAATCCTCCTATTAGACAAATCATTTTGAAGAAAAACAAATAAAATTGATTAATGAATTAACGCTATGGTGGTGAATTATGCGATTTGTGAATTGGCTGCTGATTATTGCTCTACTCTGCATCCCGATCTGTGCAGAGGAAAGCCAGACAATCGTTCTGACAGATGAAGACGGCCGCAATGTGACCGTCCCCCTGAACCCTGAGCGCATCGTTTGCCTCTCTCCAGGGGCCGCCGAGGTCCTCTGTGCCCTGGGAGCTCAAGACAGAATTGTTGCAATAACAAGAGACTGCAACAAACCAGCCAGTCTCCTGACTTTGGAGAGCGTGGGCGAGTCCGGGCGCGAGGCAGATATCGAGAGGATACTTGAGATCAGGCCTGATCTCGTCATTGCCAAGACAGGAGCGCTATTTCCAGAAAGCGACGAGAAAAAGCTCACAGATTATGGAATTCCAGTTCTGAGATACAGGGTGCTGCACATCGATGCCCTGCTTCCAATGATCGAGGATCTGGGAAAGCTGCTGCAAAGAGAAGAGCAGGCTCGGGAGATGAAAGAGTGGATAGACGGATACTATCGAACAATCCTCGACCGAACGGGAAAGCTACCAGATTCCAGGAAGCCGTCAGTCTATTTCATGTCAATGGGTCATATGGACTGGACTGGCAATAGGGCCTCCACAGGCAATACCAGAATTGCAGAGGCAGGCGGCATAAACATCGCAGCCGATCTTCCCGTGACCGTTCCGCATGTCGAGGCCGAATGGATCATCGAGCAAAATCCGCAGATCATCATCTACTCCATGTCCTCCGGGCAATATAATGGAACCTACCCAACAATCGATGAGATGAAGGCAAAGCAAGAGGAGATAATATCCCAGCCAGGATTCATCGGCATAGATGCGGTCAAGGCTGGAAGGGTTTACATCATGGACATAAACATGGCAAGCGGCCTCTCGGAGCTCGTGGCAATGCTCTACTACGCCAAGTGGTTCCATCCGGACATCTTTCAGGATATCGATCCGAGATCTGTTCATGCTGAACTATTGAAAAAATATGCCCACATGGACATAAAAGATATTCACCAGGTCTATCCGGAGGAGACGGTCGGGACGGCTGAGGCCGCAGTGGGCCTGAGCACGACCACGGACGGCAGCGGAACATTCGCGTTCCACGATCTGCCTGCAGGAACCTATACAGTCACGGCATATAAGTCTGTAATGGGCACCTATCCTTACCTTGGCAATGCAACCGTAGAGCTGACTGGAGACGTTGATGGTTTAAACATCACTTTGAAGAGCTCTGATGATGAGTCTCTTGCGATATTTGAGAATGCTACGGCGGACCTGGGCGAAAGCGAGGGCAAGTTCAGACTATCCGGAACAGTCCTTGGACCAAACCGCCCAGGAGCCGAGCCACTGGTCATCCCTTACGAAGATGCAGAGGTGAAGCTGACAGAATATTTTGCATGAAGATGATAAAAAGATGGGATGTCGTGAGTATTGCAATATCTTAAAATACTTTTTTAATTAATTCATTTCCTCTTCTATCTCCCCTTCCAGCTTGAGATATGCCTCCTTAATCCTCGTCAACTCGTCCTTGGTAGCGTTCCAGTAGCCCCTCTGTTCCGCTTCCAGCAGTCGCTCAATTAATCTGCCACAAGCAAACCTGTTGTTATTCTGTAGCCGCTCTCTGACCTCCTCATCAAAGACATACCTGTCGGCTATTCCAGACCAAACCCAGTCGGGAATACTATGCGTTGTCGCCGCCAGTCCCAGGATATTCTCCACTCGCTTTGCAATCTGCTGGCCTCCGTGGTAGTCGTGCTTCAGCATTCCCCCGATCCACTTGGGATTGAGAAGCCGTGTCCTGATCCCACGTTTCACAGAACTTTGCAGATCCTCTGTGCAGATGGCCTCGCCTGCAGTGTCTGAAATGAGCATCATAGGGCGAGTGGCGCCAGTGCTCTTTACCGCATTGGCAAGACCACCAAAGTACTCGAAATAGTGATCCAGATCGATGATCTCATGGTCGTGAGTGTCACGTACTTGGGATAAAAGCTTGACCCGGGCCAGATTCTCGCGGTAGATCGCCTCGGCCTTGAAGGCATGAAGGTCTTTGGCATAAATGTGGCTCATCGATTGGATGAATACATTGGCCAGCTCCTCTTCCGTCTTCCATATGGAGTCTTCGACTATTGGCAGCAGCCTTGTGCCGTACTCTCCTGCTCTGGGCCCAAATACCCTCCCGTTAGCAATTCTTTGGGCAGTCCTCTCATCCAGACCAGCTTCCTTCAGATGAGCCCGGTTCTCCAGAGAGTGCTTGCGCACGTAGTTCATGCTCAGATGCTCATCCAGGTTTGCCACCATATCAAAGGCCTGATCAAGAAACTCCATGATGTTTGGGAACATGTCCCGGAAAAAACCGCAGATATTCACAAGGCAGTCGATTCTGGGGCGGCCCAGCTCCTCCAGTGGTATCGGCTCAAGCTGCAAAGCCCATGTTCCTCTGCTCCTGTTGACCTTCAAGCCCAGATAGCAAAGTATCTGACCAATGGTCTCGCCACCCGTCTTTGTGGTCTCAAAACCCCAGAGCACGACGCCCGTGCTCTCTGGCCAGTTTCCATTCTTCTCTCGAAAGGCAGCCAATGTATTGCGAGCAATCTCTTCTCCGCGCTCACAGGCGGAAGGCGTCGGCACGCGCGTTGGATCAAACTGGGTCAGGTTTCTTCCCGACGGCAGGATCTCGGGGCTTCGGATCACATCGCCTCCATCCCCTTGCTCGATGAACTCCCCCTGCAATCCCCTCAGGAGGTTTTCAATCTCCAAACTGTTATCCGAATAGCGGCGCATCAGCTCCAATCCATAATCCAAGGATTTTGAAAGCTCATCCATCTGTTCAGTGCAAAGGCCGCCCGAAGTTACCACACCTCTGATGGCCTCATCCACAGACCCCCGCAAGCAATCTGCCGCTACGCTGGCACATAGCCGGTCGATCTTCTCAAGACATGGGAGATAGGCAGGCCTGTCTTTTAGAGCTTGATCGTAATCAATCCCCTCGCATTTTGCAAAGATGCGGTTGAGTGATTTGATCCCAGGGCGGTCGTATCTGAGGATCGAGGTCAGAAATACAGACAGATCCTCATTAGAATAGCTCTCTCCCAGCACATGCAAACCTCTGGGGATTATGCTTCTGCGAATCCGGTACAACTCTTCGTGGATCGCTTCTACGTCCATTCCCTGGAAGTTCAGCTTCTCTGCCATTGCGAGGACATTCTCCCTAATTTTGGGCAAGCGCTGTGGATCTTGCAGCTTTGCCTCTGCAAATTCGTCGATTAGCTGTTGCAGCTCTACATAATCCTCATAAAGATCGGAGGCTGTGTAGGGTGGATTGTTGTAGCCTATGAGCGTCCCGTAAAGCCGTCTCTTGGCTATGACCGCCTCGGATGTATTGGTGATGTGATAGAAGTAAAAGTGTGGCATGTCACCTATCAGGAGGTCCGGGAAGCAACGATTGCTCATTCCCACCTCTTTCCCCTTTGTGAACTCGGCAAGGCCGTGCGTTCCAACATGCACCACAGCATCAGCCTTCCAGAATTTTTCCAGCCAGTAGTAGAACGCGATGTACTGATGATGCGGCGGTGCTGTCTTGTCGTGCGAGGCTGCAGCCAAGTCCTGACCTTTTAGAGGAGGACGGCATGGCTGGACGCCTATGAAGATGTTTCCAAGAACTATGCCCGGTATCAGGATCTCATTTGCATTGACCATCACCCTCCCTGGAGGCTCTCCCCAGCAGGCGGTTACATCTTGCTGCAGCCTTTCTGGAAGCGACGCGAAATAGCCCCAGTATTCCTTTTCGCCTAGATGAAAGCAGTTCTTGTAGGCCTTCTCAGGACTGAGCCAAGTCCCTGAGTTGGCCAGAGAGAGCTTCTCGAAGAGATGGCGCAGCTTTTCTTTTGGAATACTTGTTCGATAGCCGCTCCTCTTTAGGTGCTCAAGAAGCACAACCAGGCTCTCAAAGACATCCAGAAACGATGCTCCGCCAAGATTTCCGTCACCCGGAGGATAGCTGTAGATTATCAGAGCCACTCGTTTTTCAGAATTGGGCAAACTGCGAAGCCTAATTCGATCTCTGATGCGAGATGCAATGCGCTCCGTGCGATCCGGAATTGAGACGACCTCTTGAATCGCTGTGTTGTAATCTTGAACCTCAGCCACTCCGCAGCAAGGAATCGGCTCGATGCTTCCGTCCAGCTCCGGCCAAATGACGGACATTATGGTCTCCATGGGGGAGAGGCCGGTTGGCGAGTCGAGCCAATCCGCAATCCTTCGCCGGTGCATGGAGGCTGGTGTGAAGAGCGGAACATTCAATTCGTTCAATAGATCTCTAGTGAGCTTGTGGTCGCCTCCCAGGGGACCGCCGTTGATCCTGAACATCGTTAGATTGACCAGGGCATCAAGAATCGGACGGCCATTTTGGAAGAAGAACTTCTTCATGGCCTGCAGATTATTGATGCCATCGGAGTATACTGCAATCATGTTTACATGGCCAAGCTCCTTCGCCAGAGCCTGCAATGTAACAAGCCCCTGATCGAAGTAGCGGCCGCCGTATAGGAGCACGCCCACTGTCGGCAGACCCTCATCAAATCCTGTCTTTTGCAGGAAATCCTCCAGATCTGTGAAGTGGCCGTGAACAGGATGGTAGATGCCAAATTCTGGCATTTCCACGGGATCCCTTGCCTTGGTAATCGAATGCGAGCAACCCAGGTAATCATGCAGCAGCAACATGAGCAGATTTCGGTAATTCTCCTTGCCCCCAAATTTCCAGTATTTCGTGATCTTAATGTAGTTAGCAGCATCCTTCAGGGGTCCGACGGGGAGAACCTTTCCGCCTGCCTCCGTCACCTTCAAGGCCGCCTCCATCATCGTCTTCGCCTTTTGCATCCTCTTTCTCAGATCTTCGGGGTCCTTGCTTTGCACATCATCAGACGAGGACATGGAACCGATCATCTCTGCAATCCTCTTTCCTCGGAAAGACCCCATGCGGGTCAAGGACATCATCTCATTGAATGCCCGTCCCATGGGGATCACAAGGCTTATCACGATGTTATTTTCGTCCTTGAGCTGGCGAAATAGAATGTCAATTACGGCGCTCCCTGCACCCATCAGGTCGACGAGCACCGCATCTGCACACTTCAGGCTATCAGAGAATGCCTGCACATCGACCTCTTCATTGTCGATCTGGCTTGGATGATATATTTCAAGCTCAAATGTCAGATCGAACTCATCCCTGAGATCCTGTGCGGCTTTTATGAGACTTGGTACCAGGACAGGTGAGACAAAGATAATTTTCATGTTCCTTCTTCCAAAATGAATATAGAGGTCACTGCCACCATATCATCTAAACGTAGTAAACGTACTTGTAAAAGTCCTTGCGATCCGGGAACGAGATGGCGCCTTCAGGGCATCGTCCCTCGCAGCCTGTGCAGAGCATCACGCACTCATGTGGATGGGTGACGACGATGGACCCGTCGCTATCTTCGGAATAAACGCCCTTTGGACAAAAATTCAGACAGATTTTGCACCGCTTGCAGGCCAACTGATCGATGCTCGGATGCCACGGTATCTCGTCTCTGGGCACCGTCAGCCTGCGCCTTTCGCTGACACTATGCATTATCTCTCTGCGTTTCGTTTCATCGCTGCCTGCAAGCAGCATCTTGATTGCAACTTCAGCTTTGAGCCTTGTAGGCATATTGGCCATCATGGCCCAAGCGGCCGAATTCGCTGACTTCTTCAACATGATTTCTTCCTCCTTTTCATGAAGAGATAAACGAAAAGCGGGACCCCTAGAAGAGATGTCATCAAGCCCACGGGCAGGACAGCCGGAGCAAAGGCCGTCCTGCCCACTGCATCGGCACCCAGGAGCAGCAGAGCTCCCATCAGGGCTGATGTCATCAGAAGGAATCGGTTATCACCGCCGATGATGATGCGAGCCATGTGGGGGGCCACAAGGCCGATGAAGCCGATGGTTCCAGTGAAGGATATTATGCTGGCAGTGATGAGGGAAGCGACTGTCATTGTGGTCATACGAGTTTGATTTATATCGACGCCAAGGCTGGTTGCGATCTCTTCTCCCGATTCCAGAGCATTGATGTCCCATGACTTCCAAATGAGCCAGGGAAGACATATGGCTACTACCACAAAGACCAGGCAGACGCTGTGCCAGGTTGATCTGCCCAGACTTCCCATTGTCCAGAATACAAGGGCATGCACATCCTCGGAACGGCCCACGTACTGCAGAACTGAGGTCAAGGCCGAGAAAAAGTACATGATGGCAATTCCTGCCAGGACCATTGACTCTGAGGTGATGCCTTTGATCTCGGCCAGGACAAAGACCGCTGCTGCTGCGATCAGGGAGAATACGAAAGCGTTAAGGACGATAAGATATTCGCCGCCAACCAGGCCAGCACCAAGGATGATGGCCAAAGCAGCGCCGAAACTGGCCGCAGATGAGATGCCCAAGGTAAAGGGACTGGCCAGAGGATTTCGCAATATTCCCTGCATGGCCGCGCCAGAGACTGCCAGGCCCATTCCCGCCAGGATGCCCATGAAGATCGGCGGCAGCCTCAGCTCCCATACTACCATCTCGCCCAACCACGATGTTTGGAAGTGTCCTGGAGCGATCCTGGCAAGCACTGCGATGTAAACATCTGCAAGGGTCAATCCCGAAGAGCCTAATGTTGCAGAAACTCCTGCCAGAAGGATCAGAGAGAAGAAGAGGGCTAAAGCCAAGAGCATCTTCTTTTTCACAAATCCTTTGTAAATGGACGAAACTGAATCGGACGGCATCTAACCAACATCTGGATAAACGAAGGTTCTGCCTTCCGGCCAGGATACGCCCAATAACTCCAGATATTCTTCATATACCTGATCTGGATCAATGTCGATCTCTGGATGAAGGATCTTGGCGATACTGGCAATTCCTACTGGTAGGTCAGGTCCCACTGTTGCGTCAACGCTCAAAACGTAGACCCTGTCGTTGCTGATGGCCGGGATCTTTGTTCCACCCGGGCGGCTGAGGATATTGTTTCTGATCTCCTTGAGCTTCTTGGCACTCGCCGAGTCCCCCATCGACCAGCCGGGCATGCCATCTTGCGCAGTGAGTGGCTGGTGTTTTATGATCACATCTGGGCTTTGTGCTGCAACCCACTCCCAGGCTACCTTGGCCGACTCGCACTCCTCCTGGAAAATGCTGAATCCGCCAGCTTCGTTCACCATCTGACTCATGGCCGAATTGCCGCCATAAGTTGAAAGATCGCTCAGCGCCCCCGAGGAGCCCATGCTCTCAAAGAATACAGTTGTTTGATCTTGTCCTAGCACTGCGCTCTTGGCTTTTTTTATCTCACCATCATACCAGGCCACGTATCTTTCAGCCTCGCTTTCCTTGCCAAGGATCTTGCCGAGAGCAAGCATTTCGCTCTTGACCTTTTCCGGCTCGTAGAAGTTCAACCCGATGACGGTTATGTTCTTGAAGGCCGAGAGCTTCTGTGAAACTGTATCGGCCCCCATTCCATATGCCCTGTCCGGTGCAGTGTAGCAGAGGACGATGATGTCGGGATAGATTTTATCCTCTTTTTCGGCAACCTTGACTATCTTCTCGAAGTCAATCTCCGTCCGAGATCCGACTCTGACAGCATTCTTTATGCTCGGGTAATAGCCGCCCTTCTCCAGAACCTGGTCGACGGCTCCTACAACCTTCTCGCCTGACCCAAGGATGACGACCGCCTCGGCAGCATTTTCATTGAGAACGATGATCCTTTGAACAGGAGCATGAATTGTGATTAACCTGTTCTCTGAATCTGTAAATGTCATTGGCAGGTCTGAGACTGCGCTGTCCGATGCCTGGGCACAATCTGCGAAGAGAATCAGAAGTATAATCGAGATGACTGATGCTTCAGCAATCCTTTTCCTCATCCTCATTCACCTTTAATCAATTATTTTGGATTAAGATCAATTATCATTGATTTAAGGCTTTCGATGGCTGCGAGATTCAAGATCAACTGGATAATCGATATTGTATTGTCATCTATATTCCTATTTGTGGATAGATTATCTAATATAGCATCATATCAGATATATATTTTATTTTAACTAAACATTTATAGAATATTGTTGAAGGCAACTTCAGAGGCGATAAATGTGAACACTAGAATGCTCTTGGGCCTTTTGGCCCTTGCTGCAGTCGCATGCCTGGTGCATACGTCCATAGCGCAAGGCGTTTCAGATCAGAATGCATCTGCAAAAAATGTGATCCTCCTTATCGGGGATGGGATGGGTTTTCCACAATTGACTTTGGCAAGGATCGCCAAGGCAAACGAGAATTTGACTGAGTATGGACCTTCGAGACTCTTCATGGATAGCATGGATCAGACTGGCTACGTTCGCACCTCCAGCTCAAATTCCTTTGTGACTGATTCAGCACCTGCTGCCACAGCAATGGCCACTGGCCAGAAGACCAACAACGGCGTGTTGGGCGAGGATGTCACAGCCATACAGTATGTCAGAGACGGCGCAAATTTGACCACAATTCTGGAGATGGCTGAGAAGACGGGTCTCTCTACAGGCCTCGTCACTACTACCAGAATCACTCATGCCACACCCGCTGGCTTCTACGCCCATGTGGACAACAGGGACAATGAGAGCGAAATCGCCGATCAGCTTCTCAATAGCAATGTTGAGGTCATGATGGGTGGCGGTCTGCAATACTTTGTGGATAAAAATGAATCCGACCCCATTGGCAGCAAAGGTAAGAGGACTGATGGTCGCGACCTGCTCCAAGAATTCCAAGCCAAAGGATATGTTTTTGTTTATAACGAATCCGCATTCCAGCGGATAGATGCCAATAACACCGAAAAGCTTCTGGGCTTGTTCGATAGCTCACACATGCTCTATGAGCGGGAGAGGGAATTGTCACCTGAAAAAGAACCAAGCGTTGCGGAGATGACAGGCAAGGCCATATCTATCCTTTCCAAGAACGATAAGGGCTTCTTCCTCATGGTGGAGGGGGGAAGGATTGACCATGCCTGCCACGCGAGGAATCTGAGCAACACCATCGGCGATACTCTGGCCTTCGATGACGCCGTTAAGACTGCTCTGGATTTCGCTTCGGGACGAAACGATACCTTGGTTATAGTTACTGCCGACCATGAGTGCGGCGGCCTGGTCCTTCAGCCTGAGAACCTGAGCAGCTATGAGAGCGGATCCATCAATCCCATCTTCGCTTCAGGAACCACTAAGACCCCTGGCCCTCGGTACGATTTCATAACGGAGATGGAAGAGGCCACGCATACAGCAGTTGACGTTCCCATCATGGCCACGGGCCCGGGTGCAGAAAAAGTGAGCCGCGGAATGCTTGATAACACTCAGATCTTCTCGATAATTAGAGAGGCCCTTGGCCTCTAGCATTTTTTTAAGCCAGACAAACTAAAAATAGAAATATGGGAGTCCTGTTCACTTGTTCGCCCCACCCGGTGTGGGGGTGGTGCTGCTCCCCCATTTCCCGCCATCGGGAATTCTGGCAAAGGAGACATCTGGCGTTGTGGAGTTGTACTCTTTTTCATCCACAAGGTTTCCCGAAGGATCAAACAGCTTTATGCAGTCCCCATCGTTTCCCTGAAATACGCCGCTGCTGGAGACGAAGATCGCCAGGAAACCCCCCGGCTTTACGATTGTGCCATTGGGCACTGTATACTCTCCAGGAGTTGACCTGAACACAGTATCTTTCATCACATATCCGCTTATATCAATTGGATCTTGGCCAGCATTGAATAACTCGACGAACTCGTCATCCATTCCACTGACTTCACCGTTTCTGTTCCAATCAGATGCTGGATTCGCGAGCATCTCATTGATAACTATATTCGCATCTGCAGCAACGACAGCCATGATGATGCAAATCAGGCTGATAAAATGTTTCCACTTCAATTCCATCAAACTAGCCACCTACTACAAATTCACTGAAACGTCATGAATGCATCCTTAGTATGTTGAACGAAGATCTTTGCCACATCGTCGTTCTCGCCCATTCCCTTCAAGTTGAAATCAACGACAAATCCTTCTCTCTCAAGCATGCTCTTCCATGAATCGGTCTCATTGCCTGTAAGGTCGTTTAGTGCATGATCCCCTGCCACCACCATGAAGGGCATCAACCTGACATTCTTGACCTTGGCCGCTTTTAGCTCAGCCAACACGTCATCGAATGTTGGATATCCCTCTACTGTGCCCAAGAATACGTTCTTGTAGTCAGCAGCCAGAGTGTTTGCCATTTGGGAATAAGCGCTGTTGGCTGGATGCTCTGTTCCGTGTCCCATGAATACAATAGCAGTTTCATTAGCATCTCTCGGGCTCTTGTGCGGCGTCCTCTCCTGTCCAGTGGTATACTCGTCAAACTGACTGGCTAGTGCTGCTGAGACATTGTGGTAGTCCCCATGGCTCATCAGGAGCGGCGCTCCAACAGTGATATTCTTGAAGCCGAACTTTCCGTCTATGTCACTGAGGCTCTCAACGATGTTTGCCATATCATGAAACTCTTCGCCTGGGATAACATGCAACGACTGAACCACAACATTGACATATCCCTCATCGTTGAGGCGGGCAAGAGCCGTCAGTGGGTTGTCTATGGAGATGTTATCTCTTTGCTGGATCTTGCGCCTGATGTAGTCGGAAGTAAAGGCGATCTGGATCTTTGATTCTGGAAATTCTTGCTTATACACTTTCTCTATATTCTCGTAGGCTGCCTGAGCCTCGGGGTAGCTTGTCCCGAACACTACCAGCAGTATCGCTGGATTGTCCTTGGCTGGCCTGTCCATCGCACCATTGCTGGGGATAACTATGACCATTGCGAGCATGGCCGCCAATCCTGCCATTATCTTCATCATTTTTACCTCATAAAATACATTTGAGTTAAAACAAGTAAATTGGCAATATATGAATTTGGCGCTTGTAGAGCTAGTTGCTATGTAACATCAATTTAATGCCTCTGAAGCTTTGTTCTGGCATTGTCCAAATTGACATCTAACAGTTGCTCTCATTGAATTTCGCTCCTGCTCTCAGGTACTGCTCTCAGGCATGGGCTTCGTACGCAAGCGTTAGAAGCGATCCTATTCTCCGATCTTTAGCTTTGAGAGCGCTGAGAGCTCAATCTCAGCCACATTAAGCTAGCTTCTTTCTTAGTGCTTCCTGGTTTAATCGGCAGGGGAACAATAGAATCGCCAATCTACTGGCATGGCCGCCCACCAAAACAGACAACAGGCCGGCTTGGGTCATAAGGCCGCTCACTAAAGATCCAGCACATCCTCATTGCGAGATGAAATTCGCTCGATATTGCCCGCTCACATGAACATCGCCTTCATCTCGAAGATGCCAGACTCGTTTCTCTTGCTCACGGCAAATCCCATCTTCTGGAAGAGCCGAAAGACTGGATCATTTCCCACCAGGACGTCAGCCGTAAACCCCAGCAACCCCTGCTTCTTGGCCAGGTAGGTGAGGTAGGAGAGAAGCTCAGCTCCTATCCCTTGGTTCTGGTACTCATCCCGTACAACCAGGGCGATCTCGGCCGTATGCATGTCTCTGTTCAGGCTGTACTGCCCGAGCCCTGCGATGATCTCCTTTCCATCCCTCTCCACAACGGCAATTATTATCATCTTCTGGGAATAGTCTACGGCTATGTAGCCCTGCAGCACCTCATGAGGAACGTCTTTTCGAACTGAGAAGAACCTATGGTACATGGTCTCGTCTGAGAGAGCATAGAAGAAGTCTTTCATTTTGGGCTCGTCGCTGATCTTGACCGGCCGAAGAAGCAGCTGCAGGCCAGATCTGGTGGTCCTTGATGTCTCAAGGGCTTCAGGATACTCTCCGCGCTCTCCAGGAACAAAGGCCTGATCGGCGTAGATCAGATGGAGCCTCTTCGCCTCCTCTATCAGCCATGGTCGGAATTCTGGATGAGCAATAGCTATTAGGTCCATTGCCCGCTCTCTGACGCTTTTGCCGTGCAGGTAGGCGATGCCGTACTCTGTGACCACGTAATGAATATCGCCCCTGGTGAGCGTGACCCCTGCTCCCTCTTTTAGGAAGGGAACGATCCTCGATTCAGTCCCATCTCTGGATGTGGAGGGCAGTGCAAGGATGGTCTTTCCGCCCTGGGCGAGGACTGCGCCCCTCATGAAATCAGCCTGGCCGCCTATGCCGCTGTAGAATGTGTGGCCCAGAGACTCAGCAGTGGCCTGGCCCGTCAAATCGACTTCCAGGGCGCTGTTGATAGCGATCATGCGTTTGTTCTGAGCAATTACAAGAGGGTTGTTGGTGTAGTCGATGGTTTTGAACTCCACCATCTCATTATCGTTCAGATAATCGTAGGTCTTGCGGCTTCCCATGCAGAAGGTGGCGATCGTCCTGCCGAGATGGATCGACTTTTGGGTGTTGTCCACGACTCCTTTCATCATCAGCTCTGCAATCCCGTCGCTCAAAAGCTCGGTATGCACGCCCAGATGTCTCTTCTCGTTCAGGCTGGAGACGATGGCATTGGGCATGCTGCCGTATCCCACCTGGATGGTCGAGCCATCTTCCACTATTCGAGATACGTATCCTCCAATCTTGCGGGAGGCCCATCCGGGAACGGCCTCGATGTACTGCAGCAAGGGCTCGTCCTGCGGTACCAGGAAGTCAACGTCTTCGATATTTATGTCTCCGTCTCCCTGGATGCGGGGCATGAATGAGTTAGGCTGGGCGATCACCAGCGAGGCCTTCTCTGCAGCAGCCTTGACGGCATCAACGCTAACCCCAAGGTTCATGATCCCTTCTTCATCCGGAAGAGTGGTCTGGATGAGGGCCACATCGAGTGGAATTCTCTCCGAGCGTATAAGTTCGGGGACCGCCGAGAGGAATATCGGCGTATAGTCGGCAGTCGCCTGGTTTACAGCGCTCCTGGCATTGTCTCCGACGAAGAAGGAGTTGAGCCGGAAGTTATACTTGAACTTCTCATCGGTATAGGGAGCAACTCCAAGGGTTACTATGTTTATAAGCTCGGCGTCGATGAAAGCCTTTGGATTTCTCTGCACGTAATCCAGCAGAGACTGCACGAGGTGCTGTGGCTCGCCGCAACCTGTGCCGACGAATATGCGGTCGCCAGGGTGGATCTCCTGGAATATGAATCGCTCTTCTTCTTTGAACTTCTCAGGCCACTTCTTTCTAATTTCATCCCATGAATTAGCCTGCGTTTTTCTCTGAGCTCTTTCGGTCTGAGTTTCTTCATTTGGCATTTGTATGCTCCTAAACACCATAAATCCAAAGCGCTCAATCTTTCGGCAGCCTCAAATGTTCTAATAATCCCTTTCACTCCAGCTCTTCGCCAAAGCTATGGCGCAAAAAGTGTCAAACTAACTGCATGCTCCTACTACCTTTCGCCCTATCGTAAAGCTCTCTGTCTGACGTCAGGTGAGGCACCTCCTGTTCCTTTTTTTGCACTAGGTGAACAGATAATATCACGCGTTTTTTTTTGGCGCAGTAATCCCTTTTGGATCCTTAATTTCAGGAATAAACACCCATGACCCAAGGTCACCCATGTGGATGAAAATGGACCTTTGCGAGAACCATTTTCATATCAACCATTTTCATATCAACCATTTTCATATCAACCATTTTCATATCAACCATTTTCATATCAACCATTTTCATACCAAATGGAGATAGGATGACATCAACCCTCTCTTAGTTGTGCAATCTTTTAGCAGTGCAAACTGATATTAATCGTCGAATTTACTTAATGCTTTCTGGCTCTTTGCTGTTTTTGTGTGGGCCAAGCTGATGTTTAGATGCAGCAATTTCATTGATTGAACCTTCCACACGCATCTCATGCAAAGGATGATATGGGGTGGGGTTTGTCTCTCACCCGAGAAATTGCGAGGAGCCGAAATGCTCAATGTGACCTTTCTTGGAACTGCCGGATCACTGCCAACGCCTGAGAGAAATCCCTCTGCCATCCTGATCAACCGCGAGGGCGAGATGATCCTCTTCGACTGTGGTGAAGGCACCCAGAGACAGATGATGCGCGCCAGGACTGGGATGATGCGCTTGAACTACATCTTCCTGACGCATCTGCATGCCGATCACATCTTGGGCATCCCAGGCCTTCTGGAGACCATGGCATTTCAGGGTCGCGTGGAGCCATTGATCATCGCCGGGCCAGTGAATACCGTGCGCCTGATAGATGCCTTCAAGGCCGTCTGCTACTTCTCGCGCGACTTCGAAGTTCGGGCCATTGAGCTGAAGGCTGGAGATGTAATTCGCATGGGTCAATATCAGGTGGAGGCAATCGAAACATTTCACAGCGTGCCAAGCCTGGGATATTGTCTCCAGGAGGATCTGCGAGCAGGCAGGTTCAATCGCGAAGCGGCTATTGCCCTGGGAGTTTTGCCAGGACCTCTTTTCGGAAAGCTGCAGCATGGCATGTGCGTCGAAGTGGACGGCAAAACCGTCCATCCCCATCAGGTCATGGGCCCCCCGAGGCCAGGCAGAAAGATAGTCTACACGGGAGACACCCGTCCCTGCAAATCGGTTGAGATCGCCAGCAAGAATGCTGACCTTCTAATTCACGACTGTGCCTTGGCCGACGACATGGCAAATTGGGCCAGGGAGACAAAACACAGTACTGCAGGCGAGGCTGCCCAACTGGCAAGGCGCGCAAATGTACGAGAGCTCGTCCTGACCCACATAAGCTCCCGCTATTCGGAGGATGCCTCCCAACTATTGAAGGATGCAAGATCCTTCTTTGAGAGGTCCATAGTTGCTGAGGATCTGATGAAGCTGGAGATCCGGCTGAGGGATGAATGAGATGGTGAAGATCGCGCTCTGAACGATCTCCCAAAGGCGTTTTAGGATTTTTTGCCTTGCCCTTCGACCTTTGTCCTCTTCTCTTCTTCAGCCCTCTCCTTCTCCTCCATTTTGCCCCTCTCCTCATTTACAGCCGTCACGATCTGCCGGGATATCTCATCCTCTCTGCCAATCAGAGAGATTTCAAGGGACTCCATGGCGCTGTCGATCATGGCATGGGTATGGGCAATGTCCATGCCTCTGCTCTCCGACTCAATGCCCCTCCTGAAGAGATCGTCGACCTGGTCGGCAGGCAGCCCAAGGGCCGTCGCTGCAGAGATGGCTCGCCCGAACATCTCCATGTCGATATAGTACTGCAGGCCATCACGGTAAAGCCTGCCAGATTCTTCTGCTCGACCGTCGTTCTTTGCGATCAATGCCGCCCAAAGGTAGTCTCCTTCGTTCACCAGGATTGAAATGGCCTTGTCGACCAGTCCTTTATCCCTGGCAAGGACAGCTGCATATTCAGTCTCTCCTGCGCTGGCAAGGATCTCTACGCCTTGCTCTGCCAGTTCATCGGGCAGATCCCTCAGATTATCCACCAGATAGGAGACCTTCTGATCAAAAGTCATCTTTTGAAATTCTTCATTCAAATTCAATACACCTTGTTGGGTTAGAAGTTCATTCACAGATATAGGCTTTGGGATGCTGCCCCTCCTCACCAGTAATTTTCAAGCGCCTCGCGAACACACCGACAACTTTCCCTGACATCTTCAGATAGAAGGATCAGAGGAAGATGGGCCAACATGAGGTCGATGTAGGCCGCTTTGCGCTCCATGAGCTTCAAAGCACAATCAGAGGGCAGATCCTCTAGCATACTGCTTGCTGCATCGATGGAATCGCATATGGAGCTGCGAAGCAGCTTCCTGGCCTCAGATGGTGGGCAGTTCAGCCCGCCAGTGTCTTGATAAATAGCCCGTCCCAACTCCTGAAAGGCCTCGATGAAGAGGCTGAACGCAGAGTCATCAGAATCGCAACGACAGTGCGTTGCTGCATAGCCACAGCCCCGGCACTCTCTGTCTCGTCCGTACTGGATGCAGAAGGGACAGGTCTCGGGCCGTGTGGGAAGATGGCCGAGCGTCATCAGGCTGAGGGCGCGTGCGAACTTGTGAAGCTCTGATGGTCCGACGGCCTCCAGGCGCTCTTCAAAGAGGGCGAGCCAGCGCAGATGCTCCTCGCATTTAAGAGCGATGGCCTCCTTGGCTGCATGAAGCGACTCCTGTGTTATGGCTGATGCTGCAGTCTCCAACTCGCTAATGCGATGGGGCCGCATTTTCGGCATTGCCTCTCATTTCTCATTCTAGTCTCTTATTCTCATCACTCATTATTATTTCTCATTATTATTTCTTGTTATCGTTTCTTATTCTGATCTCTTATTTTTCTCAAGGATCTCGATGAGCTCCTTCAGAGTGAAGAGATTCATCAGCTCCATAACTTTATCCATCTCTTCATAAAATTGCCTTGTCTTCTTCAAAGCCTCACCAAGCTCCTCGGCTGCTGCACCACGGGCCTGAAGATTTTTTTCTACTTGGTTTAGCGCCTGTAAGATCGAACGAATCTCATCCCTCGCGGCAGACAGGACGACTGGTCTGACAGCTTCAGCATTTGTCTCCAGGGCATAGCGGTGCTGCTTATATCGGTGCTGCTTGCCTACCGGGATCACAACGCGAACAACCATCCCGAGGTTTTCCAGATAATTCAGATTGGATCGCACTGTCGTTTTGCTGTAGCCAGTCTTCTCTGCCAGCATATCGAGGGACATGGGCTCACTCTCAAGGAAGAGGATGCCTCTGAGAAACCCCATCGCATCGCTCCACCCGTTTCTCCTGGAGGATTTAATGCAAGCTTCGATTATAGGCCTCTTCAGCTCCAATACTTCATCATCCTTCACAATATTCAGGTCGATCACAAAATTTAAGTATTTTACGTTTATTTGGTTCGTTCGAAAAAGTCCGAACAGAAGGTTTTACGGGCATGACCAGCTTGGAAAGATTGGGTGTGTGGGTCACCAAGAATCCTGCTATAATCATAGCAATGGCTGTTCTCTTGACCCTCGTCTCAGTTCACTATGCCCAGCATGTAGAGAGCCAGGGAATGACTACAGAGAGCTTCGTTTCAAAAGACTCTGCCCTCTATCAGCTATACGATCACCTTTACCAGGAAAACTTCGGTGCTGATGGCAATATAGTTCTGATAGAGGGCGATGATGTGGCATCGGCCGATGTTCTTTCGGCCAGCCTTCGCATATCCGATCATATGAAGCAGGTTGAACATGTTGTGGGCGTACAGAGTTTAGCTGACATCGTGGCCGATGCTGAATACCAGAGCAGCGGAACGCGCAAAATCCCCTCTCAAGAGAGAATAGAGGAGATCCTGGCAGACTCCAGTCCTGCCTTGCAGGCGTTCATGCCCGATCGCAGCCATTCCAGGATGATAGTTAGCATGCCTACCACAGCCACCCTGACAGAATCCCAACGAAAAGAGCTCCTCCAGGAATTGAATAGGGCAGTTGATTTTGCAAAGTTTCCTGCAGGCTATGCAGTCACCATCACTGGCGACCCATCTTTCCAGGCCGCAATTGTGGATATGATGAACAGCAGTAATAGCTCGATCCTTGCCCTGTGTGGGGTGCTGATGATCGTAGCCCTGCTATTGTTCTTCAGACACGTCCGATGGTCCCTCCTCCCCCTGCCTGTAGTCCTGCTCGGAATAATCTGGACCTTTGGGGCCATGGGTTTTTTTCATATACCCATGAGCATGGTTTCGTTTGCCGCTTTTCCCATTATGATTGGAATCGGAATAGACTATGCCATTCAGTTCCACAACAGGATAGATGAAGAGCTGGGCAGGGGAGAGCCTATTTTGAAAGCTGCCATCAATACGATAAATCATGTGGCTCTTCCAGTGGCCGTCGCTCTGACTGTTACCGAGGCAGGCTTTGTCTCACTCCTAAGCTCCAGCGTCCCATCGATCAATGACTTCGGAAAAGTCTGCATCATCGGCCTTATCATGTGCTACCTCTCAGCCCTATTTGTCAACGTGACAATCCTTTATCAGTCAGAGAGAAGATTGCCACGAGAAGAGGATGCCGAAGGCCATTCTGACAGTGGTTCGTCAATCGGCTCTTTTATTCAGAAGACTGCGAGCTTCTGTGTTGAAAGATGGAGGGCAGTTCTGGCCATGGCCCTGATCCTGGCCTTAGCCGGAAACTATGCCGACACCCAGGTCCCAATAGAGACTGATACAAAGAATTACATCCCACAGGACCTGTCGCCTCTGATCGATTTGCGGCATATGAAGGCCATCTTCGGAGGAACTGACTCGCTTAAGTTCCTGGTCCAGGCAGACGATGTCACCGATCCGGAGAATCTCAAGTGGATGGATGATTTCAGCAACTACTTGCTGAGTTCGCGAGAGGATCGAACTGAGTCAACTACGAGCATAGTCACATATATCAAAGCGGCCAATGGAGGGGAGCTACCTGACGACAGAGGGAAGATAAGGGAGATAGTTGCCTCTCTGCCCTCATCAGTAACGGATGCTTACCTGAGCGGCCATGACCTTGCAGTTATCGATGTGAACATAGGTGATGCCCAGACCAATCTGGGTACGGAGGGCATGCGGCGATTGATCGAGTCGTATGAAAGGGACCTGTCCTGGAATACCCCGCCACCTGGAGTTTCAGTCAGGATAACCGGCCAGCCTGTGCTTATGACCACAGTCATGGATGCCCTGACATCAGGCAGAGTTGAGATGTCGCTTCTGGGCTTGGTCCTGATCTTCGTGTTGCTCTTAATGATCTACAGAGACCTCATCAAAGCGCTTTTGCCCGTGCTGCCCATGCTGGTAGTGATCGGATGGATGGGCCTGGTCATGTACTATGGCGGACTGAAGTACACTCCACTCACTGCCACCCTGGGCGCTCTGGTCCTAGGTGTCGGCTCGGAGTACGCCATACTTATGATGGAGCGTTTCTACGAGGAGCTGAATAATGTCGGTGATCCCTATGAGGCACTCGGAATCACCGCCAACCGCATAGGCTCGGCTCTAATCGCATCTGGAATGACAGTGGTCTTCGGCTTTGCAGCTCTTATGGCCTCGCCATTCAACATCATCAGCAACTTCGGACTGGTTACAGTGATGTCGGTTGTACTCGCCCTCATAACCACCTTCACGGTATTCGTTGTCTTGGCGATTCGCATGGAAGTCCAGCGTGAAATGGTGGAGAATGCCAGGCAGGAAGTCAAGAAAGCAATTGCTCTAATGAGAGACCAATTAGGGAGAAACACCAATGGAAATTAAGTATGCCATGGCCTTGGCTTGCATGTTGACGCTACTGGCTATATGTAATGCTCAGAACACCTACATACCCTATGAGCTTGGTGGAGACAATTATTATACGATGTACGGCGGCCCAGATATCTCA
>MVQH01000088.1 GCA_002067755.1 Methanosaeta sp. PtaB.Bin018 | reverse complement strand
ATCACTACAAACTGCGATGTTATTGATCCCAAGATCCACCCCGAGCCGTCTGTCTCCTTGTATTGGCTCTGGATCAGGGCAGAGGGTAGTGTAGGATACTTGTCTCTGAGATCGCTATATGTAGCCCTATTGAGTCTGGTCTTGTTATAGTCATGCGCCGCAAAACCAAAGTCCATGACATCTTGGCAGGCAGCATTCCAAATCTTTGCTGTCTGGATGAGTTCATTAGACTTATCGGGCTTTATCTTCAGAGTGCAGCACATGCTAGCAAGCATGCAATACTTTTTATTAGATTTATGGTTTTTATTAGATTTTATAGTTTTTTTGCATCAGGGCAAAGGGCTTCGCTCTCACCCCCACCGTGAACGGTGGGGTCTTCTCGCTCCGCTCTTCACAATCCCGTGAGATAAATTTTGGGTTATAAATTTGTGATTGCCTCACCAGGATACGACCCGGTAGAGCCAATTGCAAAGCAACGTCCAGGCTTTGATAAAACCAGATCCCTTTTCCAGCTTTTCGATCTCCTCTTTGCTGTACTTTCCCTTATCCTTCATCCACGAGTCCATGCCCTGGGGTCTCATCTCTTTTGAATATAACAATATCGGTCTTTCTTGAGACATACTGCAATGGAGGCTTGATCGGAATAACCATTCCGGCATCTACTTAAAAGCTTGATGGCAGAAAAAGGTAATATAGCTTAAGTGCTAAGGTGAACGGAAAAAGCAATGCTGAGGATGAGATGAAGTCGCCAGAAAGGATTACCATCGCCCTCGATGAGGAGACAGCAAGCCTTTTCAAGAAGATGAAAGAGGACCTGGGCATGTCCCAGAGCGAATTGATGCGCGAGTCTTTGAAGTTTTTTGGCAAGCACAAGTCGCTTTTCGAGTTTGCCGAGGACAAGAAGGTCTACACTCATGCAGAAATGCTTGCGGCAGGTGAGCATGTGATCCTGGACATCGACCACTGGATACTCTTCCTCAGCTTCATCGAGACCCACCCGGATAAGGAGAAGTTTTGGAGCCTCCATAAAGAGGTCTGCCAGGCTCATGCCGAACAGTTCAAGCACAAGCTCTACAATGCTGAGAGCATTCTCAGACGCCTGGAAATCTGCAATCTCTTCAAGATGAGCAAGACAGGCAAGAACGAGTTCACCCTCATCTTCGGGTCTGATGCGCCCAAGAAGTTCGTGCGCACTGAGCTGGAGGAGATCTTCGCAGGCATGGGCTTCATGGTCGAGATAAAGGAGGACTTCTCCAAGCTACGCGTTAAGGTCATCCACGATCTATAGCTCAAAAGAGTAGATCGCAATGCGATGAGCAAACAGATGGTTCCTTCCACGATCCTGTGTCACTAATATCAAAAGATTTATTATTAAATAATTTCATCTCGGATCAAGTCCGCTACCCGGGCCCGTCATTGAAGTGATACTCATGGGTGATGACATCGTAAATAGCACGCGCGCCGTTCTGCGAGAAGCAGAGCAAAACAAAGATCATCGCGAAGAGCAGTTCGAGCAGATGGTCTCGAAGATCTCTGATATCGTCTGGCGCTATGATGCCGATGCCAATGAACAGTATATCAGCTCATATATCTCTCCTGTAGCAGCTCGGATGCTTGGCTTACCAGAAGACGCCATCGGAAACAGCTTTTACAGATATTTTTCCTATGTCCATCCCGATGACCTGCCTGATCTTCAGAAGACATTTTTGGAATGGATGAGGACGCTTGCAAAGGATAAAACAGTAGAATACCGCCTGCGAAAGGCTGATGGTGGCACTCTTTGGGTTCGATCGAAGGGTTCGGCTTATTCCAACTCAGATGGCAGAATCAGCATATTCGGTACCACAAGCGACATCACCGAGCAGAAACAGGCAGAAGAGGCGCTGCAGGAGAGCGAAGCGCGCTGGCAGTTCGCCCTGGAAGGAGCAGGAAGTGGCGTCTGGGATTGGGACGGGCGGAAGAACAGGTTTTTTTTCTCGTCACAATGGAAAGCGATGCTCGGATACGAAGAGCACGAGATTGGCAGCACTCTCGATGAGTGGGACAAACGCTTGCATCCGGACGACAGGGAGCAGTGTTATGCAGATTTGCGAAGACATTTTCGAGGAGAGACGCCAATTTACCATAACCAGCATCGAATTTTATGTAAAGATGGGACCTACAAATGGGTTCTTGACCGTGGCAAAGTCATTGAATGGACTGCCGATGGCAGACCCCTGCGTTTCATAGGGACGCAGGCGGACATCACTGAGCGCAGGCGAGCGCGAGAGGAGATCCAGGCCAGAGCCGAGGAGCTGGCGTGGCTGCTCAGGAGCATGATGAATGCGTTTGTCATCTGTCAGTCCGTTTTCGACGAACAAGGAAAGTTTGTGAGCTATCGTTTCGAGTACATCAACGATGCTTATGAGCGAATCACTGGCATGAAATTGCAGGAGATACGCGGCAAAACAGTCCATGAGGTGTGGCCGGAGACTGAAGCCTCCTGGATCGAGAAATACGGCAAGGTGGCCCTGACTGGCAGGCCAATCACCTTTGACATGTTTCATCGTCCGACAGGAAAGCACTTTCACTGCCATGTTTATCGTCCGTGGAAGACGCCTGAGAGGTTTTGCATCATATTCGACGATATCACCGAGCGAAAGCAAGCAGAGGAAGCCTTGATAAATGCAAAGGAAGCTGCCGAAGATGCAGCTCGCACAAAGTCCGAATTCCTGGCCAACATGAGCCATGAGATTCGCACCCCTCTGAACGGCATCATTGGCATGATCGAACTGCTCTTGGAGACGGATTTGAATGCAGAGCAGCGTGAATATGCAAAGATCACTCGTATCAGCGGAGAGACTCTGCTCTCACTCGTCAACGCGATCCTTGACTTTTCCAAGATCGAGGCCTGCAAAATGAAGCTGGAGACTGTGGACTTCGACCTGCGATCCACTCTGGTGGATACAATCAATCTCCTGACGGTCGGCGCCCGTGAGAAAGGTCTGGAGCTGACCTACACTGTGGAGAGCGAAGTTCCTTCGCTTTTGCGCGGAGACCCAGGAAGGCTGCGCCAGATTCTCGTCAACCTGGGGGCAAATGGCGTAAAGTTTACAAGTCAAGGCAGGATTGCGATTCGAGCTCTCCTCGAGAGAGAAGACGAACGGAAGGTCACACTTCGGTTCTTGGTTAGTGATACAGGCATCGGCATCCCAGAAAACCGGCTTGGTATGCTCTTTTCGCCATTCACTCAGGTGGACAGCTCGACAACGCGCAAGTATGGCGGTACAGGCCTGGGACTGGCCATCTCCAAGCAGCTGGTGGAATTGATGGGAGGTGAGATCGGCGTGGAGAGCGAGGAGGGCAAGGGCTCGACCTTCTGGTTCACAGCCGTCTTCGAGAAGCAACCTAAGAGCCTTGGATCTTCAGACGCACCATCGCCCCGCCATTGCGACCGGTTTGATAAGGGAGCCATTAAGAGCTCAGCTGCATGGAATGCCATTTCGGAGAAGATCAAACATAAGATCCGCATTCTTGTGGCCGAGGACAATGCAATAAACCAAAAAGTGGCTCAGGCCATGCTGAGGAAGATGGGCGTTCAGGCAGATCTGGTGGCCAACGGCCAGGAGGCGATCGTCGCCCTCCAGAAAGTCCCCTACGATCTGGTCTTGATGGACTGCCAAATGCCAGACAAGGACGGCTTTGAGGCAACGCGCTGCATCCGCCAGAAGGAATCGAAGGTGCTCAACCCGCAAATTCCCATCATAGCCATGACAGCCTCGGCCATGAAAGGCGATATGGAGAAGTGCATTCAGGCAGGGATGGATGACTTCATAGCCAAGCCTGTTCTGCCGGGCGAACTGGCGGAGATGCTCGCCAAGTGGCTGGCAAATATATGTGATGAACGATGATCTTTGATCCTTCGCGCCACCTCATTGTTACATCTATCAAAACATTTATTACTCAGTAAGATCTATTCTTGGAAACAGCGACAGAAAGTGATTGACCTCCTTTACCGTCGTCTACCTGTCGTCGGGCTCCGGCCAAACTGCCAGGCCGGACTCCTCTTCTGAAGTGACGACAGAGATCATACTGGAAGGGGTTGCAGTGAAATGACCTCGCTGATGATCACTGATATAAGAAAAAGTAGCTGTGACAGCAATTTTGATCTCGTCACTGCGATCATTCTCAGCGCTGATGGTTATGATGCGAGCAGATTGGCATCGTTCGCCAAACAGAGTTGCAACGGCCTCTTAGTGCTGGAGAGTGCTATTGCAGAAGAGGAGGAGCCCTCGATAGGCGTGCACCGCGGCGACCAATTCATTCGCATGCGTGCCAGGCCTGGCCATGGGCTGAAGGTTGGAGAGAAAATCCAGTTTGGACCTCAAGAGTGATCTGCCAGCCATCGCCGCGCAAGAGATTCTGTTCTCAGCACAAGATCCATCTCTCACGTCCAAGCCGCTCAAAGTACCATTGGGTGGTCGTTGAGAAGGAGCACCAACCACCCAATGGCCGCGTGAAGGAGGGCGAAGGGCCGTGAGAATCTAAATCGTTCTCCACGAAGACCAGGTGAAGAATCCCTTCGCCAAATACAATGATGTCGTATGAGAATTTATGCTTTTCTATTGTATTTGTAATACAGAACCTCAATGGTGCTGCTGCTTTTTTTGGGAGATCATCGCTGTATCCTATTTCATTCGCTTGATGCAGCTCCCATTGGCATTTGATACGCCATTTTTCTCCAGAGCACTAGGCCAGTTCGCGAGATGTGAGAGATAGTTTTTGGAAGTGCGAGGCCTCAAGCGAAATGTTTAAATTTAAGAAATCCCAAAGGCACAGGCTTCCTGTGGGGGACTATATGATGATCGGACTGACGATGATCAAGGTTAGGCCTGGCTATGAAAAGTCGGCCTATTGGGATCTGAAGAGAAGGCCGGAGGTGAAGGACGTCTTCCGCCTCTTTGGTGAGTATAACTTCTTCCTGATCTTGCAGGCAGAAGGAACAAACAGGCTCAACCAGATCCTAAAGGAGATCGAAGAAGAGGTAAAGGCGGTCAAGACGGGCCCCGTCCTGCACACGGATGAGAGCGCCCCAGACAAGATGGGTTCGACAACCGCAGATCCCGTTTCTGCACTAGGCTAAGGCCAAAAATCACTCCTGCTCTCTCTGGGGCGCAAACTTGGTGCCGTAATAGATGATGCCCCTATCGCCCTCTTTTCCAAGGATGCGAAAGACGGGCCGAACGCGCATGCCAATCTTCACGCCCTCCGGACTGGAGACTATCTGGCCCGTAACCCTTGGCCCCTCATCAAGCTGAATGATGGCCAGAACATAGGGGGTCAGCCTCTCGAAGAACTCTGTGGCGTTGTAGATTGTGGTGTGGGTTACAATCGTGCCAGTTCCCTTGAAGGTATACTCCTCCAGATGTGCCCCGCGGCGACAGTTGGGACACAAATTTCGTGGTGGAAAGAAATACTCATTACAGCGAGTGCAATGCGTTCCCTTGAGGTTGTACCTTTGAGGTATGCTTCTCCAGAATCTGGGTGCTTGTGTCGTCATCTTACCTCATGAATCATCTTATCTCATGAATATGTGAACAAGGGCGGTTCCACCAGACCCGCCCACGTTGTGAGCCAATCCTATCTCGGCATCGTCCACCTGGCGGCCCCCAGCCTCGCCACGAAGCTGCAAGGCAATCTCATAGGCCTGCTTTATTCCCGTAGCTCCCACGGGATGGCCGCAGGCCTTCAATCCGCCTGAGGTATTTACAGGCAGGCTGCCTCCCAAAGCCGTAAATCCCTCCTCAGTTGCCCTTCCGCCCTGGCCTTTTTCCACAAAGCCCAGGTCCTCGATTGCCAGGATCTCCGCGATTGTGAAACAGTCGTGTACCTCTGCCACGTCTACCTGCCTTGGCTCGATCCCCGCTTGTGCAAATGCCGCGCGCCCAGCATGAACAGTGGCATCCAGTGAGGTCAGATCCCGGCGATCGTGCAGGGCGAGAGTGTCGCTTGCCTGGCCGCTGCCGACGATCCTTATGGGCGCATCTGCGAACCGCTTTGCCATCTCCGTCGGGGCGAGCACGACGGCTGCCGCACCGTCTGAGATGGGAGAGCAATCCAGGACATGCAAAGGATCCGCGACCATTGGAGACTTATTCACATCCTCGATGCTGACCTCCATGCAAAACTGAGCTATGGGATTCATGCAGGCATGATGATGGTTCTTCACAGCCACCTGAGCCATTTGGTCATGTGTGGTCCCATAGCGGCGCATGTGCAGCTTGGCCATCATGGCATAAAGCGCAGGGAATGTTGCGCCGAAAAAGCACTCCCATTCCCTGTCTGCAGCAGCTGCGAGCGCATCAGCGGCAGTTCCAGAGGATACATCTGTCATCTTCTCAACGCCAGCTGCAATTACAACGTCGTTGTAGCCGCTGGCCACAGCCAGAATGGCCTGACGAAGCGCGAGGCCCCCGGAGGCACAGGCGGCCTCCACACGAGTTGAAGGGATATGCAGGCGAGACAGCCCTGCACAGTCGGCTATCAAGGCCCCGATGTGCTCCTGCTCTATGAATCTCCCGCCGCTCATATTGCCCACGAAGAGAGCATCGATCTGCTCGCCTGCGATCTCAGCATCCTCTATGGCCATGACGCCTGCCTCTGCAATCATGTCGCGCAATGAGACATCCCAGCGCTCTCCGAACTTGGTGCAACCAACGCCGATAATGGATACAGATCTCATATTCTCAGTTTGCCCTTGTGCTTGGCATACATTGCATAATCAAGATATTGGGCATCGCCGATGTAATCCCTCACAGAGGGCGCGCCGCAGCGAATGTCCTCGATCCTATCCTTTACTGATATGGAGAACGCATCGCTGCCCGCGCCAGAGCCAAAGCTCGTCACAAATATCCGATCGCCGGGCTCTGCGATGTCTAACGTGGCAGCCAGGCCTATGAGGCAGGAGCCGGAGTAAGTGTTTCCGATCATGGGCACCACCAGGCCCGGCTCGATCTGCCGTTTGCTAAATCCAAGCTTCTTGGCTACACGAACAGGGAACTTTCCATTGGGCTGGTGAAAGACCGCATAATCGTAATCGTCTGGTGTGGTGCCCATGCGCTCCATGAGCCCGCGAGCCGCGCTTGAGACGTGCTTGAAGTATGCAGGCTCTCCAGTGAATCTCCCTCCGTGTTCGGGGTATGGCATGCCATCGCGCCTCCAGAAGTCTGGCGTGTCAGTGGTAAACGAATAAAAGCTCTCAATCTCAGCAGCCAGGTCCTCGCGCCCGATGAGATAGGCCGCTCCGCCGGCAGCGGCTGTGTACTCGAGCATGTCGCCAGGGGCTCCCTGGCTCACATCCGCACCTATGGCAAGGCCAAGCTCAATGTCTTTAGAGCCGACCAGCCCCAGGCATGCCTGGATTGCAGCGGTTCCTGCTTTGCAGGCAAACTCGAAATCCGCTGCTGTGAAGGATGATGATGAGCAGACTGCCTGGCCCACGATCGTCCCAGTGGGCTTCACTGCATAAGGATGGCTTTCAGAGCCTGCATATATGGCCCCGATACGACGGGGGTCCACATTTGCACGCTGCAAAGAGTTGCGGGCCGCTTCCACTGCGATGGTTACAGCATCCTCATCCAGGTCTGGCACCGACTTCTCGAAGACCTGCAAGCTTTCTGAGATATCATCTCCGTCACCCCAAACCCTGGAGATCTCGTTTACCCGTATCCTGAATCGAGGGATGTAAACCCCATAGCTGACTATTCCTGAGACCAAGAGATTTCACCCTTTGCTCAGAGCATTGGAGACTTCATCGACAGAAAAATGTGTCGTTAAAAGAGGGATATTCTCGATCTCGGCGATCCTCACCGCGACCGGGTCTACCTCCAGAGGCGTCAGCCCCTGCAAGACCACTGCTCCAGGCTTAAGGTTGCTCACGCGCACTGCAACCATCGGCGATTTGCCGGACCGAATGCCAGTAAAGATCAATGCCCTGGCTGTGCTGCGTCCGTATATCTTCTGGAACTGGTCGGGAAGCATTTCAACGATAGCTTTCATGCTATCGATTATTGTGTAACCCCATATGGTGATGTCTGTCCTTCCGAAGATCACCTCGGCATCCAACTTCGAGGCCATCTCGGCGAGGGGAATTGGATCGTGATACTCACATACGCTGCAGATGGATTCAAGGCCAAAGATGTCTCCCCACATGTCTTCGTAAGCGCGCAGGATATTGCAGCCACGACTCTCATCTATTCTGAGAAGGGCATCTATGATCTTGCTCACGATCATTATGCCTGGTGACTTTCTCCTGCCGCTCTCATAATCGGATATCACCGAGGGGGATATTCCAAGATAATTGGAGAGTTCTGTCTGGGTTATGCCGAAGTTCCTCCGCCACCTCTTCAAAGTCTCGCCCGGAGTCTGAGATAAGGTGATCTCCCCAGCAATCTTCTCTGCCAGCAGTCCTCTTGCGTTGGAGATCTCCCCACCTGGATTCATAACCTATCACGTGTCAAAACTAGGATATAAATGTAGCGAAAATAATTCGGCATTCAACGTAAGAGTGGCCTTCTAAGGAAATGCGTCGACCGGGATTCGAACCCGGGTTGTAGGCTTGCTCCGCATAAGTCTGCTTGGAAGGCCCAAGTCATAACCACTAGACCATCGACGCCCGCCCCATAGGTGTCGCAGGTTGGACTTAATTGTTTCGATCCATTTGGCCTGCGCTCCAGCTAAAAGAACAGCACCTCCATCAGATACTTTGATATATTGAGATGATGCGATAAAACGGCAGAGAAGAATAATGAATGCGCTGATCGTTGCCTTTTGGCTGATGCTTCCCGCCTATATCCCAAACAACTGCGCAGCACTCTTTGGCGGCGGCACACCCTTGGATCTGGGCCAGGTCTTCCAGGATGGTCGGCGCACTCTTGGTGACGGCAAGACCTTCCGGGGAACGGTTGCTGGCACGGCCTGTGGCATCATTGCAGGATTTCTGCTCAACCTGCTCGCGCCGCACGCAGGACTGCCCTCTTTTGGCTCAGGCCCAGAGCAGGCCTATGTGCTTGTCGGCCTTTCCTTGGGCGCAATGGCAGGCGACATAGTCGCAGCGTTCTTCAAGCGCCGGCTGGGCCTCAAGCGCGGTGCGCCCCTCTTTGTGATAGACCAGCTCGACTTCGTCATAGGATCTTGGCTGCTCACCATGCTGCTCGCGCCACACTGGTTCTGGCAGAACTTCACCCTCACGATCATATTAATAGTATTGATAATAACCCCTATCCTGCACCGCGTCACCAACATCATAGGCTACCGCATCGGTGCAAAGAGAGAGCCCTGGTAGCATACGCTAATTTTGCGAGCCGTGGCAGATCATTTCGCTTCTGCCAGGCTGATCGCGAAAGCTTTATAAGTTTGGGTAATCGATACCATAAGCGTCATAGCCAATTTTATCGCGAAAAACTATGAAATTGGTGAGATGAAAAGGAGGAGGAATAAATGGACGCATTTAGCATGGGGCTTATAGCTGCTATGGGAGCCCTTGCGACGGTAGCAGGTGCTTCTGAGGATATCGAGTCCGATGTAGGATCTCAGAGCAATCCTAACTCGCAGGTTCAACTGGCTGCCCAGGTCGGCAACCCCCACAGGATCTACAATAAGGCCATCTCGGGAGAACCCCCGGCCAATGCCCTGTGGGCAGCCACTGCAGCTATGGTGGCCTATACGCTTATCACGGCCTTCCAGATGCCCGCACTGTTTGCCCTCGTGGCAGGCGCATCCGTTGCCGCTCTGTTCAACGGTGTCTTTGCGATAAGCGCCTACTTCGGCAGGAACTCCAGCCAGAGGAGGTTCAACCAGTGGGTCTATCTGGACATAGTCAGGTACACAACACCATCGATTATGGCGCATGCCTGGATAACATCGTTTTGTATTGCAACTATTTCTTACATCATGGTTTATATGCTGCCTATCCATCACCCCTTCCCGATGCCGATCATCGCCTTGATCTGGGGTTTGGCAGTGGGCGCCATCGGCTCTTCTGTGGGCGACATTCACTATGGCGGCGAGCGCGAGTTCCAGAATAGGCAGTTCGGCTGCGGCCTGAATACAATGCTCTCCGGCCAGATCGTCCGGAAGGCAGAGGCAGGCTTGAGGAACTCAATAGACAATGCATGGTTCTGTACCAAATTCGGCGGGCCTGCAACTGGAATGGGCTTTGGCCTGACGGTCTTCCTGGACAACTGGAGGACGACTGTCTTTGATCCAGTAACTCAGGCGTCTCTTGCCATTGCCATGGGAATCTTCTTTATCATCGTTGAGGTCTTCTATAATCTATACATAGAGAAGTCCGCCAGAAGAAAGTACGGACCATATCCAGAGTACAAGGGGGACATTGCAGCATGAACTTTGATATCAATACCATAGTCTACATCCTGGAGATCCTCGTCGGCGGCCTCCTGGTGGGCATTGGCGTGCACTTCGTGCCCGTGGGCGGAGCGCCTGCTGCCATGGCTCAGGCAACTGGCATTGGCACTGGCACAGTGCAGCTCGCAGCAGGATCAGGCTTGACGGGCCTTCTGGCTGCAGGCCTCATGATGTCAGTCACAGACAACCTGTGGCTCATACTGGCCTCGGGGGCTGTGGGCGCAGGAATCATGATCGGCTCCACAATGCTCACAGGATCCTGGATTTATGCATATGCAGTTGGAGCGCCCTTCGCCTCGGCCAAGGTCAACTACGATCCCATAACCGGCTTCTCCCAGCCGCCATATGTGGCTCCTGGAACTGTCGGTCAGGGCATTCCCACCATCTGCTTCGTCTCCGGCCTCATCGGCGGCATGATGGGCGGCCTTGGTGGCGCCATGATCTACTATCCGCTTTATCTGATCAACGGCAATGCTGCTTTGAGTGCCATGTTTGCCATTGGCATATTCCTTGTGAACGCCGTGCTTGCATCCTGGAATATCCAGGGAACAATAGAAGGATTTCATGATCCCAAGTTCAAGAAGTGGCCATTCGCATTCCGCGCCTGTGCCATTGCAAGCATCTTGCTCGCACTAGCAGCTGTATTGATCACAGGAGGTGCCTAAGAAATGACAGTAGGTGGAGGAGCAGGCGGAGCGCCGTCTGCATTTGACCCGAAGAAGATCAGGATGTACGGCCTTGTCGGGTCTGTGGTTGGAATATACTTGGGTGCCATCCTCAACATGGCGCTGAACACCAATGTGTTCTCATTCGTAGGAGCCGTGGCCGCCATCTTTGCCGTAGTAATGGGAGCCAATTCCGTTCGGAGGATATGCGCTTACGGCATAGGAACAGGAGTTCCGTCGATCGGCATGCTGGCCTTGGGCATGGGCATCATCGCAGTCATGTTTGGACTGTCTGTTGCTGAAACCCTGGGCTTCGGACTGCTTGGACCAATCATAACCCTTGTGTATGCTGGGGTTTTCGGTTACATCATTGGAGTTCTCGCCAATAAAGTCATCAAGTTCAACATCCCAGTCATGGAGGAGGGCAACGCAGACCTCTCAATGGCGGGTGCGATGGCTATATTGGGCTGGAGCTTTGCAGTATCCGGTAATCTGGGGTATTTCGACATTGTGAAGAACGTCCTAATGACTGGCTACATAGCCATAATCTTCATTGCCGGAGGCCTTGCCATTCTGCATCCCTTCAACGCCAATTTAGGCCCAGATGAGAAGCAGGACAGGACCCTAGTAAATGCGATCATGGTTAGTGGAATTGCGATGATCGCTACTGGAATTGCGGCTATATTGACTCAAGGGCTGGCTGCGGGACTACTGCAGCTTGTCATCGGCTTTGCCTTGTGGTTCTACTTCTTCAAGATGTACTACAAGCTGGTCAAGAGAGATGCAGCAGCGGTGGTCGGAACAGGACTTCTGCCGCCAACGGTGCAGTGAGGAGGTCTGGAAATGGGATTTGTTAGAGTTTCACCAGAACTGGGCCTGATCTTCGACCCTATGAAAGGAGTGGTATCGGAGCAGAGGCCGGACGTGGTTCTGTACACTTTTGACCCTGTTTATGAAAGGGTAGAAAAGCTTGACAAGATAGCTGATGACCTGATGAACCAGCTTGTGCCGGACAACGAGCTTCTCTCGTCGTACGCCAACCGCGGAAAGGCCTCATACATCGCAGGCCTGTACACCAACATATGGATGGGCTTCATCATCGGTCTCGTGCTGTCATTCGTAATACTGCTGGTAATGGCATTTAACGACCCGGCAACGATGGGGATCGTCAGAAAGGCACTTGGCGGAGGTGCTTGAGGAATGGTGCTCAAAAAGAAGCCATCAGAGCCCTGGCCAACGATTACCGGCGAGTACGAGGTCGGAAATCCCGAGAGCCCTGTAGCGGTCTGCACCTGCGGATCTCACCTTCACAATGCCGATCTGATCAAGGCGGGCGCAGCTTTAGCGGGACCATGCAAGACTGAGAACATCGGCATTGAGAAGATGGTTGCAAATGTCATCTCCAACCCCAACATCAGATTCGTACTGATAACGGGAATGGAGGTCAAGGGACATATCACCGGACAGGCAGTCGAGGCTTTTACGCAAAACGGAATTGACAAGGAAGGAAGGATCATTGGAGCCAAGGGTGCAATCCCCTTCATCCAGAACCTGACTCCCGAGGCAATTGAGCGGTGGAGAAGCCAGGTGCAGGCTGTCATGATGATAAACACCGAGGACATGGGAGCCATCACCGCAAAGATCAAGGAGCTGGTCTCCAAGGACCCAGGCGCCCTTGATGTTGAGCCCATGACCATCGAGATCAAAGAGGGCGGGGCAGAAGAAGAGGCAGGTGGGCTGAAGCCCATGGCCGCGGAGATGGTTGAGGTAAGGTCGAGGATGCGCGGCATAGAGGCCAATGTGATCAACGCTGGTCTTCTCAACAAGCTGCAGGCTGGCATCTATGTTGGCAAGATCGAGGGCATCGCTCTTGGCATGACCATGGTCCTCATCCTCTTCGGAATAATTCTGAGGGTGGCAGGAGGGAGGTAAAAATGGCTGAAGAGATAGAGTACGGTCAGGGAATTCCAACCGTTGTGGAACCCAATATGCCTATGATAGATGCCATCGTCGAGAGCGTCAGGTACAGGGGGCAGCTCCTGGCCAGAGAGACCAAGCTGAGTTCCGGTGTTCTGGCGACTGTCTCCATAGGATTTGCGATTGGCTTTGTCCTTGCCGTCGTTATGATGCTCGGGCCATTCGCCTTCATGGGGGGGCTGTAAACTATGGCAGAAGACACGAAACCGATAGTACCAGTTGCCGTGGTCGACCCTGATCAACTCAGAGATATAATGGCAAGGCTGGAAAGGATCGAGGAGAAGGTGGAGTTCTACTCCTCTGAGAAGTACATGAGGGCCGGCAAGTCCATCGGCAGGGATCTGGGCGCAGCCTATGGTATCTGCGCGGGGTTGATCTTGGTATTGGCATACATACTGTTCGTATACGCAGGCAATTGGGTGAGGGTGATTTAGATGTTCAGATTTGATAGGAAGCAAGAAGTCTTCGATTTCGGCAAATTCAAGATAGGGGGACAGCCTGGTGAGTACCCCACATGCTGCATCGGCACCATGTTCTATGCCAGGCACAAGATCGTCTCGGATCCGGAGCACGGAGTCTTCGATAAGGCTGCTGCAGAGAGGCTCTGGAACACACAGGTAGAGATGAGCGAGGTCACGGGCAACACATGCATGAATCAGATAGTCGCAGAGAGCAATGAGGCAATGGCCAAGGAGATCGACTGGTTCGTGGGGCTCTCCGATTATCCATTCCTCATCGACTCCTCTGCACCAGAGGTGCGGGCCTTTGGAGTCAAGTACGCCACTGAGATCGGCGTTGCCGACAGGGCCATCCACAACTCCATCAATGCCTCCATCACTGATGAGGAGCTGGCTGCCGTCAAGGAGAGCGATCTTGATTCAGCTATCGTGCTCGCATTCAATGCCATGGAGAAGGGAACCAAGGGCAAGATGGATATCCTGACAAAGGCTGCAGGAGGCGCCAAGAAGGGTATGCTGGAGTACGCCAAGGAGTGCGGCATCACCAGGCCACTCATCGATACTGCAGCAATGCCCCTTGGAGCCGGATCTGGTGCGACATATCGCGCCTGCATTGCAGTCAAGGCCCAGCTTGGCCTGCCAGTGGGCGGAGGCTTCCATAACGGTGCATCTGCCTGGGACTGGATGAAGAAGTGGAAGAAGCAGCACAAGGAGGCGTTCGCTCCAGTCGACATCGGCTCTAACCTGGTAGCCGGAATCGTGGGTGCTGACTACTACCTCTACGGGCCCATAGAAAATGCTCCCATGATCTTCCCTGCTGCTGCCATGATCGATATCATGAAGGCAGAGTCGGCAGAAGAGCTTGGACTGCAGGTTCTGGCAGAGAAGCATCCAAGGAAGACGACGCTTTAAGTCGCCTTCTCTTTTTCTTTCTTTTTTTTCAGGGTGAATTTCTTGCCCCGCGTTGTTGTAAAAGCTGTATTCGAAAATGTCAGGTTCAAATGCCAAAGGTGTGGCTCATGCTGCCACCACAACAGGCCTCTTGATTTCGAGGAGCTCATCCCAATGGAGAGGCTCAAGGAGTTTTGCGAGAGGTCAAATCTCATCTATCTCACTAAAAAAGATATAAACTCCATATCCAATAGGACAGGCAAAGAGCCCGCCGAATTCGTGGACACCCTCTACGATTATGATGGGTGCTCTGTCAAAGTCAAGGATGATGCCCGCAAGGTAATTCTAGACCTTCCTGTGATGAAGAGCAAGGCAGATACTACCTGCGTCTTTTATGAAAATGGCTGCACCATATATCCAGTTCGACCAATCGCATGCAGGCTCTTTCCCTTCAGGGTAGATGAGGAGACTGCGCCCAATGGAGACGCTCTGCTAAACATAAGCTACAATCCCACATGTCCCGGGATTGGAAAAGGCGATGTCGTAGATCGGCGCAAGCTTGAGAGGCTGGTCTCTGAGCTTTTCATGCAAAGGGCATCGGATATAAATCCACAATTGCAGAGCATGATAGCCTCGGGCGCAATATCGGCAGACGCCAAGGTCTACAGGACTTTTCCAGGGAAAAGAGAAAAAACGGCCATGACCCAAGGTCACCCATGTGGATGAAAATGGATCTTTGCGAGAACCATTTTCATACCAAAACTGAAATGTCTATGCAAAGTGCCCAGTCAGGGCTGCGATCATGAATATTATCGCAGATACGATGAGGAAGTAAAAGCCTGCATCCTCAGAAGTGATTGAGCCTTTGACTGCGACATCATGCCCCACATTGGGAGCTCCATGTTGTGTGAAATCTGACATTTAGCATCTCCTGTACCGCAGAAATCCTCTCTTGCTTGGTACGAGACGTTACTGATCCATCCCGTTTATTTAAATCTTTCTGCTTATTGATGATATATTCTAGCAAAAATTGGTAAAATGACTGAAAATCCCAGCATTTTTACCTTTATTGAAGATTATCCATTTAGTATTTTTCCTTTTCTGTTTATTACCTTTTTATCCTTATACCTATTTCACCATAAAGCTTGGAGATCGTGCAGCAAAAGGTTTATCATTATCTGCTGCCAAAGCCGCTCAGAGATAGTCAGCCCCGATTTCCCAGGAGGTGAAAAGAGATGGATATCATGTCTCAGATATACGCTATAGTGATATTCGGCGCGCTTGTGGTTATTTTGCCAATGGTGCTGAACAAATGGTCGGATAGCAGGTCCGGCGTAAGATGATCCTGATGATAATCTAATTCATCCAGTCCTGGCAAGGCCGGGACTGGGATTACCATTATCTCATTTTGCACTTCTTGTTGTAATGCGGGCATTTCGTATTTGTGCATACGTTCTCTCTCGCTGCCTCTGTGAGCTCCATCAGCATCATCTCAAGGCGGTCTATTATCTCAAATCCCAATGATTCTGATTCAGCCTCTTGCAAAGCCTTGGCCACTCTTCTCTTGAGATCCTGCGCCCCCATTCGCCCTCCTCGTAGGTCTGCAGCCTCCCTCTCGAGCTGCTCTACGAGGTCATTCCAGCTCATGCCTTCCCCAATCTTGCCCCACGGGTCTTGCTCTCCGATCTGTCTCCAGGCCCAGTATTCTCTCGCAGCCTTCGAATACATCCCTGGCAATGAGGGCACATCCTCGCGCAGCTTCATATCTATCCAGGGCTCTTACATCTCTTCCCAGGAGATCTGCTACGCGCTCCACCAGCAATGGTGCCGGGCTGCCTGCTAAAAAGAGCTCAGGATATGCTTCGTGCCAGTCTCTTGAGAGTACAAGCATCGCATTGATCTCCATAGATGCAAACAGTGCGAGAGATTCCACTGCCAGCATCCTCTCCTCCTGCGAGCACTCCTCCAGCGTGGAACGCCCGATTTTATTGAGGATCCCTCCGCAATTGAATGCTTGATTGGCAGCCATCCTGCCAGAATCCACTGCCCGGATCGCCTCCACATCCAGAGGCCCCTGCGTCAGGCCGGGCGCAAAGATGGGAGCGTCGATGGCTCCTATGATCCTTCCCTTGATGACGCAAAAGGTCACTGTATTTGAGCTCGCATCGCAAACGATGAAGCTGGGAACGCCCCTTTTGTAAACGCTGTAGGCCAAGCCCACCTTCTCCGGGCTCATGCCGTGGCTGAATACCTTGAGCCTGGGATCGATATCGCTCTGGCGGTGAATTCCAGGCAGAAGAATCGCTGGCCAGCCCGAGCCCGATATCGCCTCAAAGACCCTTGTGCCGCCTCCCACGTGCAGCCCTGCGCCATCCTGCTGGATCAGGCCCCGATTGGGTGCATCCTCCAGCCGCATGATGCGTGAAATGCCGTCGCCCATGGAGTAGGTCAGGGCAACCAGGTCTACCCCAGAGCTCACAAGGTTCTTCCTGACCCTTTTGAGGATCTCCCAGGGTTCGAGCTGGCTTGCCTCGCAGCGTGAGAGCTCCCAGCACTGCCCTTCTGAGGTTACAAATCGGATTGCAGTGGTTCCATGATCGATGCCTAGGAACATGAGATCAGCTCAAGTAAGTCTCTTGCAAGCCTGATGCTATCTTCTTTGCTCCTCATAAGGGTATCCAACCTTGCGCATTCTCCTCTGTAGCGGCTTTTCTTATCTACTATGAATAGATCTACCTTGCCATAAAGGGAGAGCACCCCATCGTCGCTGGCTGGCACGCCGCAGGCGCGCATGAAGTCAGCAGCCGGACCGCTCACAGGCTGCCCTCCAACTAAAGGGCTCATCGCTACTATTTTTTTGCCACTCAAGCGCTCCCGCACTCCTGGCAAGGCCAGGATGGGCCCTATGCTGGTGACGGGATTGCTCGGACCCAACAAGACAACCTTCTCCTCCTTGAGTAGATGGAGGAATCCAGGGCTTGGCCTGGCCTTGTCTATGCCTTTTAGCCGCAGGGAATGAACCGGCAGGTTCCCCTTCAGACCGACCCAGTAGTCCTGGAAGTGCATCTCGCCCGAGGGAGTGGAGATCATTGTAGAGACTGGATCGTCAGTCATTGGAACCACCCTCTGCTTTACTCCCAGGGCCTGTGCCAGATGCTGCGTCGCATCTGAGAGGCTCTCTCCCTGGCGCATCAGGTCAGAGCGAAAAATTTGCACCGCCCTGTCCCTATCTCCTAAAGCGAGCAGCTCTGGCCTGCCAAGGCTGTGCAAGAATTCGTGGGTGAGAAAGCTGTCGCCCGCAATTCCCCACCACCTCTGCTCGTCCACGATGCCCGCAAGGGTGTAGAGCACTGTGTCCAGATCGGGCGTGACCAGATTTCCCGAGATCCACATGTCTTCAGCGGTGTTCACGACCACGGAAAGCTCATCGGGCTCAAGTTGCTCCTTCAAGCCCAAAAGAAGCTTGGGCGTGCCTGTGCCGCCGCTTGCCACAATCATCTCAAACATCCAATATGAGCATGCCAGTCTTCAGGCATTCGATCTCTTCTGTGCTGAGCACAGATCGAACAGCCTTATCTGAGACGATGGCGCTGTTCCCGAGGGGATCTTCCAGTATGACTGTCAGCTTGAACCTGCCTTGTCGCGCAAGTGCGATGTTCTCCAGGATCATCTCTCCCCTCCGGGTGTTCTCGACGCTGCCCGCATCTCGCGCAGATCGAGTGGCAAAATCAACTACATCCTCGATCCTGGACAGGACGCCCTCCACATTGGAGACGTAGGACTCGGATGCGTGCCCCGGCTCTACATCCACGCCAAGCTCAGGAACGCGAATTGTGCCACTGGAGGACCGAATCACCCTGGCGTCCATGTCATCGGGATCTGTTACCTGCAAAGTGAAGCGTGCAGGCTCTTTTTGGCCCAATAAAATGGTATCGCTATGCCTAAATCCACATGTGCAAACGCCAGCAATGACCATGGCCTCCCCAAAGTAGGGTATCTCCTGGGTCTCCCAGTTGAACTGCATTTGGCGATTGCAGACAGGACAGTTGGCAGATGTTGTTAATTTCAATCTTTGCCTCCGACAACCTTCTCTCGGTCTATCCTTATTCCATTTGGCACCAGAACCACGAGGTCGTCGCCTATGCCTGCAATGTCCCCAGAGACATCATCAGCAGCTTTCTTCAGCTCCCCAATGGCCCTGTCCAATGCAGCCTTATCCCTCTTCAATCCTGCTATGTCCACTAAAATTATATTCCCTGCATAGATTTCCTGCTTGATCTCCGAAAGGACATCGACCTTCCCCAGTTCTGCTACCCTCAGGATGATATCCTGGGAGCTGCCTGCTTCCTCGAACTGTCCCAGATCTACCTCAGTGTAATCTTCCTCTCCCACTTTACCTATAGCTTTGAGCTTTTCCAGAAACCCTGCCATCTAGAAACCCCTCGACGGAAAATGTGTATTATTATATTTATAACTGCCGTCGCTAAATATCCACGAGCTTCATGCCCGCAAGGCCCATAGCAATCATGAATAACAAGACAGTCAGAGCAAAACAGGAGGACCTGAGTTCCACGGGCATGACCATCTGTGCCCCCAGGATGAGCGCTATCATGAGAAGCACGAGCCCTGTGCTTATGCCAATCTCAATCCAATTCTTATTCACGGACTTAGCAAGTCACGGCCCTAGCAGATATACTTTTTCTTTCTGAGGCCGTCCTCTCCAGCCAGGGCTGCAACCAGCTCTCGGGTCTTTGCGCCATGCCAGCCACGCTGGATAAACTGGGGATAGACCGGCAATCGCTCTACTAGTGCGTAGCCCTTGAGGCATGTCCTCAGCACCTCAAGCGATGGCCACGGCCGGCCGGGGTTTATCCTGTCAAGGGTCACTGGGCTCAAACCCCCAAGATCATTTGCGCCCGCCTCTACTGGAGGCAGAGGATGGACGAGGTTGGGTGGGACCTGCACAGCCACATCGCTTGGCAGAATTCGCCTGGCCATTCTAACGACTGAGCAAAGCTCCTGCATGCTTGGAGCTTGCGAGTCAGCCAGCGCAGTGCCGGGTTTTGGATCAAGCGGCTGGATTATTACCTCCTGAATGTGGCCATAAGCCCTGTGAAGATCTGCAATGGCCATCAAAGACCTCTCTCTATCAGCCCATCTCTCGCCGATGCCGACCAATATTCCTGTGGTGAGTGGGATCTTCAGCCTGCCGGTCCTGGCGATGTGGTCCAGCCTTACATCCGGGTGCTTTCCTGGAGAGAGATCGTGAGCTGGAACAGTGGCCACTGTCTCCAGCATGAGCCCCATCGAAGCATTGTAAGGCTGCAGGCGCCGAAGGGCATCGTTCTCCAGAACTCCTGCATTTGTATGGGGAAGTAGCCCGAGCTCTAGTGCAAGCTCACAAAGCTCCACCAGGTAATCCAGGAGACTGGACACACCAGCATCATCCATGAGATCTGTGAAACCCGGCACCTCCCAGGGCCTCTCACCAAGACAGAATAGCGCTTCGGTGCAGTCCTCCTCTGCGGCGCGAGCGAGAAGGCGAAAAGCCTCGCGCCTTTTGAGCAGATGAGCTTCGCCAATCTCACGTCGGAAAGAGCAATAACCACAATGGTTTTTGCACAGGTCAGTCACAGACAGGAAGACATTTCGAGAGTAGGTGATGCTTTGCATCTAGCGCCGGAACTCCACCAGCTTCAGGACATTTCCACGGGGGCAATCCTCAGGAGCCTCGCCCACAACCTCGACGATTGTGCATCTCTCGCCATCCTTCAGCCCCGTGGGATGACACATCTCGTACATGCTGCAGTCAGTCTCATCGCATTTTACGGCCTCGAAGACGATCTTGGATCCAGGAAATGCCTTTCTGGAATCGAAGGCCGCTATTATGGGGCTCTCCGCCACTTCCACAGCGCGAACGCCTGCCTCGTGGATGGGGCACTCATGAATCAGCTCTCCGCGCATTCCCACAACTCTATACCTCCGTTGGGGCTCAAGATTTATGCAGGTGTTTCTCAGCTTGCAGGATTCGCATTCAGGAGTTGCGCCCACGAAGGTAAATTCCATGCCTATGCTGGCCAGCTTCGTTCCAATCAGAGTGATTTGAGTGGTTGCTTCAGACATATTTTCGACCTCTTCTTCATCATAATCATATAATTATTATTTAGATTATTCCTGTGGCCTCGGCCGCTCTCGAAGCAGCCTTGCGGTTAAGGCCTGTATCCAGTATTGTGTAGCGGTCAGGCCGAATCTTGTGGGCAGAGATCAGCGCCTCGATCACAATCTCTGCGTCAAGTCCCAGCTGATCTGCCGCAGTAGGCGCTCCAACCTGGCAGAGAGCTGTGCGGATCATCTTCCAGTCTCCTCCATGCAGATACATCATGATGATGGTGCCAAGGCCACACAGCTCGCCATGCAGAGCCCTTGCCGGCGCAATGAGGTTCACTGCATGGGCAAACTTGTGCTCCGAGCCGCTAGCTGGGCGAGATGAGCCAGCAATGCTCATGGCCACACCGCTGGATATTAGTGCCTTTACTACGATCTTGGCAGATTCTTCAAGGCCCGGGCGAATCTCGGGCGCAAGCTCTACGATCATCTGTGCAGTCATCCCCGAGAGGGCAGACGCATATTCGCTGTATTCCTCGTTTCTGAGCCTGTGCGCCAGTTTCCAGTCGAGGATGGCCGTGTAATTTGAGATTATATCGCCGCATCCGGCTGCAAGCAACCTGGCTGGTGCCTGTGATATTATTTTTGTGTCAGCAACAATGGCCAGGGGCGCCTGAGCTTGGACGGACATAGTCTCTCCGTTTACTGTCAAAGACGCCTGCGCAGAGCAGATGCCGTCGTGCGATGCGGCCGTTGGCACTGACAGGAACGGAATGTTCGCGTGGACAGATGCGATCTTGGCTATGTCTATCGATCTGCCCCCTCCAGCTCCTATGAGGAAACCTGCGCCTATCTCGCGCGCCAGGTCCTTTGCACGCTCCACCTCATTCATCTTCGATGCGCTGGTGACCAGGGTCTCGGGCTGAAAACCGCTCTCCTCCAGCAGCTCAAAAATTGTCCTGCCCACCACGTTCTCCGTGTTTGGGCCGGTGACGATGACGGCACGAGGCAAAAGCTTGAGATCTTTGCAGATGTCCGGAAGCTCCATCACAACTCCGCCGCCCACCGCAACCTTTCGCGGAAGCTCCATCCATCTAGATCCAACCAACAGCCTCACCAGCTAAAACAGGCTGTATGGTTATGTGATCTTTGCATATAAAGCTATATCCAACTCATATGGTGACGATCTCTGAGCGGAGATCACAAAGTATGCGATCACGGATCTGGTTGACAGCAGAGCTTGTCCTGTTCCTGGGGCGGGGCAGTGAGATCTCGATTATGTCTTTAATCCTGCCGGGGCGCGCAGACATGATGACGATGCGATCTGCGAGGTAGATGGCCTCATCCACGCTGTGTGTCACGAAGACCACAGTCTTTCTCTTCTCCTCCCAAATGCGTAGCAGCTCCGACTGCATGATGTTGCGGGTCTGGGCATCCAGGGCTCCGAATGGCTCGTCCATGAGAAGTGCCCGGGGATCATTGACAAGGGCCCGCGCGATGGCTACGCGCTGCTTCATGCCCCCGGATAGCTCATGAGGATAGCGGGCTTCAAAGCGCTCCAGGCCCACCATTTTAAGATACTGCCTGCCCCTGGCCTGACGCTCTGCAGCCGGAACGCCTTTCAGCTCCAGGCCGAAGGCAACATTGTCCAGGACAGTTCGCCACGGAAACAATGAGTATTCCTGGAAGACCATGCCCCTCTCTGGACCAGGCCCTTTTATCGGATCTCCTGCCAGTGTTACTGTGCCAGAACTCGGCTCCTCCAGCCCCGCGATAATCCTGAGAAGTGTGGTCTTGCCACATCCTGATGGGCCTATGAAGCATACGAACTCATTCTCCTCGATGCTCAAATTGATGTTATGCAAGGCCTCCATCTCCTTGCCGTCCGAGTAGAAGAGCTTGTACAGGCCCCTGATCTCCAGCAGTGCCATTCAAACTCATATCAGGCAGGTAATGTATAGCTCTTTCTATTCAGGAGAAGGCGTGTGGATGCCTCGTCGTTGGGTCAAAATACTACCAAAATCTTTAAGGCTGTTCGATTGGATTCTATAATGGTGATTTTATGAAAAAACTTTATAAAAAACGCCCATGAGGGCTCCTAAGAACCTACTGGTAACAACGGTATGGAAAAGTTTATATACTAATAATACTATTATACACCATGGATTCTTTTACTACCTGGACATTGCGAGGGCTCAGCGCAAAGCAAAAGAAGTCCCAGCTCTTACAGATATCTGATTCAATAGAATGGGCGCCATTTCGTCGTATCCTTGAAGAAATGTATGACAATAAGGGCGAAAGGGGCGGAAGAACTTGAAAAGGGAGGGCTATGAATATAGTCCACAGCATCTCTCCCAGGAGGAGTACGATCGCATCTTAGGCAGCAGAGACTAGGAATATTTCCCGGAGATAACCATGCCTGCATCCAATGGCTCTGAGGATGATAAGGCACGAAGTCCCTCCGTGTTGAGGGTTGCAGTCTACTCGCTGCTCTTGAACGCGGGCTTGGTGGTATTCAAGTTCGTTCTCTCTGATCTGGCAGGGAGCCTGGCGCTGCGCGCAGATGCTGTTCACTCCCTCGTGGATGTTCTTGCGTCCATTGCCCTCATCACGGGCCTGAAGATCTCAGAGCGCAAGAGCCGGAGCTTTCCCCTGGGGCTTTATAAAGTGGAGAACCTGGCATCCATCGCGATCTCCTTTCTGCTCTTTGCCACCGCCTATGAGATCGTTTTGGAAGCAATGCATGCGGAAACTCAGGTAGCTCAGTTTGGGGGCTTTGTTTTGCTGACTGTGGCTGCCTTGATACCCCTGCCGTATCTCTTCGGATCCTATCAGATCCATGTGGGAAAGGAGAGCGGCTCGCCCAGCTTAATTGCAGACGGCATACAGCACAGAGCAGATGTCCTCACCTCCTCGCTGGTGTTCCTGGCCCTGATCGCCAAAGCCTTCGCGATGCCATTGGACAGGATCGCTGCCGTGGTCATTGCCCTCATCATCGTTAAAGAGGGCTGGGGCATTCTGTTGAGCGGCATGAGGGTGCTGCTGGACGCGTCAGTCGATGTGAGAACGCTCGAGAAGATCCGGGGCCTGATACTGGAGGCTCCCGAAGTTGACGCTCTTAAAGAGGTTGTGGCGAGGAACTCTGGTCGCTATCTATTCGTGGAGGCCAGCTTGACCTTTCGAGTCGCCGACTTGAAGAGAGCTCACCAGGCTAGCCAGCGCATCGAGGCAAGGATACGCCAAGAAGTTCCAGGCGTCGACCGGGTGCTGATCCACTATGAGCCACAGGCAAAGACGAGCATGATCTATGCCGTTCCATTGAAGGACTATAAGGGAACTGTGGGAGAGCACTTCGGCGAGTCGCCCTACTTTGCGCTGCTGCAGATTGATTTGCAGAAGATGGGCCTTCAAAGGCAGGAGATCGTCGCCAATCCCTATAAAGATCTGCCCAAAGGCAGAGGCCTGAAGGTAGCGGAGTTCTTGCTGAGTTATAAGCCAGATGTCGTTTTAGCTAAAGAAAACCTCGCCCGCAAAGGCCCAGGTTATGCATTTGCTGAAGCAGGTGTTGAGACCCTCATAACACAGGCAGAATCATTGGATCTGGTGATCCATGATCTTCTGACTTGAGGATGCAAATGCTTTAAATATTAAGTCGCATAATAGCATAATTAGCCACGGCAGGCAAAAACAAAACATCAGAGGTTCATGATGAAGATATGTGTTACAGCAGGAGCTACCGGCCTGGATGCTCCAGTTGATCCCAGGTTTGGAAGATGTCCGTTTTTTGTAATCGTCGACATTGACAGCATGGATGTGAGCTCAGTTGCCAATACCTATGCTGAAGGGTCAAGCGGTGTAGGGATACAGGCAGCTCAGATCATCACCAGGCAGGGCGCAAAGGCCCTGATCACGGGAAACATTGGCCCAAATGCTATGCAAACGCTAGCATCCGCCAATATCGATGTCTATCAGCTACAGGGAGTGACCGTGATGGATGCTGTGGATAAATTCAAGCGCGGGGAGCTCACAAAGATCTCTGGCCCAACAAGGCCTGCCCATGGAGGCATGGGCATGGGTCAAGGCCGCGGTCCAATGGGCCAGGGCAGGGGAGCTGGAAGAGGCAGAGGAGGTCCTGGACAATGAAGATATGTGTTCCTACCATGGGCACCGAGGGCATGAATGAGGCCATCTGCCAGCATTTCGGTCGGGCTCCTACGTTTACCGTAGTGGATATGGACACTGGAGACATACAGATTCTGCCCAATGTAAGTGAGCATATGGGCGGAAGTGGCCTGCCCACGGAGACCATCCTGAAGATGGGCGTGCAGGTGATGATCGTGGGCGGGCTTGGCCCAAAGGCAGTAGCAGCATTCTCCTCATCTGGCGTAGATGTGTATGTAGGTGCTGCTGGCAGCGTGAAGGATGCCATCGATGACTGGCAGGCTAAGATGTTGCAGAGGGCAGATATGGACAACGCCTGCAAAGATCATAGACATTAGGCCAAAAGGCTCTATGATCTTCTCATGATCTCTTCGAACTCGCTGGAACTGATGTAATGTGGGCTATATTGGATCCCTAGCTCTTGAAGATCCATGACGTATGAGCGCAGGTGTTTTCTGGAGCCGGCCAGCAGCCCCTGATAGACGACCCTGATCTCCTCCATATTCGTTGCAGCGATCTCTTTTTCAAGATCCATGATGCTTATCTCCTCAAATGTTGCAGCAGACTTAAGGGCCTCATGATGTGAGAGTCTCCCCTGGGCCAGCAGTCTGTTATAAATCTCTCTCAAGGTCTGGTTCTCGAGCTCTCCTGGCACATCTGATACAGGCGTTTGAAGACCGAACTTATCGATCATCGATTTGGCCTGGTCCATGTGGTTTTGCTCTGATCTGACCAGATCCATGAAGATGCTGAGGTTTGTCTCTTCATACAGGGATATGTACAGGTCGCGAGCTGCTTTCTCCTCCTGCCATATGAAAAGAATTCCTTGGACCTCGCGCGGGCTTGGAACTGCTGCTGAGACTGTCGTAGCATTCTCCTGAATTAGGGGGATGATGCCTTCACCATAGGCGATGTTGTGCTTTACACCCTGGTCGCTGCTATCGGCCATGGCCCAGATCAATGATACTGTCTCGCCAGAGTGCATTGACCTATCAAACCTGTCTCCTGTGTCCAGTTTTCTCTTGAACTCAATGACGGTATTCGCGCCATCTCTTCTTCCGCCATTCTGAAGTATGTCGTTTGTGCCACCTAGCATTGTATCCTCGATATGCGGACCGTAGTTGCCGGTAGAATACTCGTCCAGGACAGTCGCTTTCTCTCCTTCAACATAGCCAAGTATTATGTCAGCATCCTTCATCCATTCAGTAGGTTCAAAGCCAACCGCCAGCCATCCACTTGTGCTGCCATTCAGGGCCATGTAGAGGAATTCCTGGTCGTTCTTCCAGGATATCTCCATCCTTCCACCTGTGTAACCCTGTCTGGCCTGGCACTGTAGGACCATGCTACGGGCGTATTCGTCCTCACCAACCACTCCGTCTGGCTTCCATTCTTCAGATGCGGCCTTCTCCAAGACAACAGGAGCTTCTTTTGGCTGAATGCAGCCAGAAGATGCTAAAAGAATGCCAATCAATAATGCGACGAGAGCCGACTTCAAATGAGATCACCTGCGAGTTATTTTGATCTTTTACTGCCCCTTTCCCGGTGCAAAAATCATTAGGGTTTTAGATTGTATACTATATCTAAGTATGGCATGGAGCGAAAGTAATGAACGGGGACATTGAAGGGGGGAGCTTCGATTTTGTTCATAAATTATATCGAAAGATTCATAAATTATAAACTCATTTAATAAATTAGTAAGAAAGGTGATTATGTCCAGACCAGGTCTGTCGAAGATCTCAGTCTGCTGGAGATCTAATGTGGGCTTTACGCAGTACGGGATCTGGTGGCTGAGACGAGAACGAGGAGTGGTGAATGTTTATGAATCATCCTGAACGTGCCTTCTCTTTCAGGGAGATCAGAAGCGAAGACGAACTTGTCGAGGCCATGTTCAACCACAAATGGCCTCTTTGCTACAGCTTTTATCACAAGAAGCTATTGTACTTGAGCGATGGCGATAGCGAGGATTCGCCGGAATATGCTGTTGTGACCATCGATAGGACTGAAGGGCGCTTTGGCGTCCATGGCCGCGAGGTTGGCAGGATCAAGCCTGCGAGCATGCTGGCAGCAGAGCTGCCGAGTTTCATTCAAGAGATGAATTCTGGACGCTATCGCAGTGAGAGCCCTGTTCGTGTTGTGGCTGAGCCCAAATGGCATCACCGCTGCCAGCTTTGCGGACTTGAAGGGGAGTTGTGAGGAAGAACTGGTCTCGAGAAAAACAGATAAAAACCAGGATGAGCATGATCCTCTCTCGAAGAGGAATAAATGGTGACAGTCAAGAGAGAACAGGTGCTCATAGAGGCTCTGCCCTACATTCGCGAGTTCTACGATTCCATCATGGTCTTTAAGATCGGCGGCTCGATAATGTCCGATAGAACCGTACTGGAGGACTTCATACAGGATGTGGTGCTCTTGCGCTACATCGGCATTCACCCCATCATTGTGCACGGAGGCGGACCGGAGATCTCGCAGGCCATGGAGAAATTTGGCAAGAAGGCCGAGTTCGTGGGAGGACTGCGCGTAACTGACAGGGAGACCTTGGGCATTGCCCGCATGGTCCTGCTGGGAAACATCAACGCAGAGCTTGTCAACCTCATCGGCAAGCACGGAGGCAAAGGCATTGGGCTCTCCGGCCAGGACGGCATGTTCCTCAAGGCCAGAAAGAAGTCTCCAGTGAAGGTACAGGGCAAAGAGCCCGTAGATCTGGGCTTCGTGGGCGAGGTGGAGAAGGTTGATCCGGAGATACTCATGATCATGGCTGGGAAGGGCTACATCCCAGTGATATCTCCAATTGCTGTGGATGACGAGGGAAACAACCTGAATGTGAATGCAGACACTGCAGCCGGAGCCGTAGCCATAGCCATGCGCGCCAAGAAGTTCTTCTCCATAACCGACGTGGAAGGGGTGCGCATGAACCCCGACGACCCGACGAGCGTAATCTCCGAGTTTTTAGCATCCGACTTCAACCGGATGGTGCAGGAGGGCGTAATCAAAGGAGGAATGATTCCCAAGGTCGAGGCCTGCGTGCGCGTGGTGCAAGGTGGTGTGGACAGGGCGCACATCATCGATGGCCGGAAGCATCACGCAGTTCTGTTGGAGCTTCTCACGACAGAGGGCGTGGGAACTATGATCAGCGGGAGTTAATGGCCAGATCCACTCGGCGGCTCAACTTCATCTCACAGCCAGCCTGCCGGGATCGTCCCGTTGTGCACTGCAGTGGCCACCAAAGCGCCCGAAAAGCCCAAGCTTTCCAGCGTGCGCAGGTCGTCCTCACCCCTCACCCCTCCGCCTAAAATGAGTGGATGCTCGCTGACTGCAACGGCCTTCTCCAGGAAATCTCTGTCAAGCCCCGAGGAAGTGCCCACGCGGTCCAGCTCCAGCAAAATTATCGCATCCAGCTCCAGACGATTCAACAAATTCAGGATCTCCAGAGGCGCTCGCGCTGCCAGCAATGGATCGCGACTGAGGACATCTCTATTTTTCATATCAACGCTGACCACAATCTTGCGCCGCAACGATGCCTCTTCTATCAGTTTGAGCGAGGAGGTCTCGGTGCCCAAGATCGGCTTGACGTTCCCTGGAAGGAGATCCAGATCATCTGCTTTGGATATGCCAATATCTGCCATAGTCCTGGCCAGGGTTGCTATCTCTCTTATGACTGCCAAGTTATCGCCTGAGCTCATCAGAAGGTTCAGGTCAGCCACGTAGACCTCCTCGGGCTTCAACTTTTGCAGGATCTCCAGCGGCTCAGAGGTGCAGACGATCCTGCTGAACCTCTCTACGGGCTCGTAGATACTTCTCTCGCCTCGAACTGCGTGGACAGCCACACCGTTAAGTATATCGAGGACAAAGATGCATCGCACGACTGCTCCTTTCGGGATTGGTTGAATATGAGATTGTTGGTTAGCCCTATGAATGTAACTGAGGCACGCTCGGCACTGCTGGGCGGCGCGGATATCTTGGATGTGAAGAACCCCAAAGAGGGATCATTGGGTGCGAATTTTCCATGGGCCATTCGGGCAGTGGTCGACCTGGCAGATGGGCGTGTCCCTGTGAGCGCCACAATTGGAGACCTCGACTTCAAGCCCGGAACGGCGAGCCTTGCGGCTCTTGGAGCTGCTGTGGCCGGAGCAGATTACATCAAGGCCGGGCTTCTGGGCGTCAAGACCCCTGAGCAGGCTGAGGAGATGCTGCAGGGAATTGTGCGATCTGTCAAGGACTATGATCCAGCAAAGAGGGTTGTTGCATCTGGCTACTCCGACTATCTCCGAGCCGGCTCTATCTCTCCTATTCTCTTGCCCGAGGCCGCTGCCAAGGCAGGTGCGGATGTTGTCATGGTCGACACGGCCATAAAGGATGGACGGCCGACATTCGATTTCATGGGCGAGCAGGACCTTGCCAGCTTCGTCGCCCTCGGCCACGCCAACGGGCTGCAGGTAGCCCTGGCTGGCAGCATCGGATTTGCGCATTTGGAGCTTCTCAGGCGCCTGGATCCAGATATCATCGGGGTGCGGGGCATCGTCTGCGGCGGGGACCGCAATGCTGCGGTCCAAAAAGAGCTAGTAGAAAAGGTGAAGCGTGAATTAGGATGAGCCTCTTTCACAGCTCCACCATCTTGGCGCTTATCACTCCCGGCACTTCCCTAAGCTTTTTCATGATGTCATCAGAAGCCATTTGATCTACGCTCAGAACCATGAGCTGTGGCTTGCCTTCAGCGACGCGGCCTACGTGCATCCCGCCGATATTGATCTTTCCCTCGCCCAAGACTACGCAGCACGGTCCAATGATGTTGGGCTTGTCCTCTATGACGGCAATGACCATATCTCCAGAGGTTGGGATGTATGTGTGGTATTCGTTGAGCTGAACAATGCGCTTCTCTTTGTTCGCTGAGACTGTTCCCTGGACAGTAGTTACATTTCCATTCTTGGTCAGCTTGAGGGTGATGGAATTGCTATATCCGTTGGCAGATTCCGTCTTGCTCTCCAGCAGCTTGACTCCCAGCTCCTTCAGTGTCCTCTGAGCATTGACAAAATTTACAGAACCTTCTCCCATCAAGCATCCCAACAGCCCCTTGATGGCAGAAATGGTCACGGGCCGGATATCCTTCTCAGCAACAGTCCCTCCGTAAATCAACTCCAGGCTATCAAATCCGCTGCCTGCGACCTGCCCTGCCAAAGCTCCCATATTCTCGGCCAGGCTCATGTATGGTTCCATGACTGCCAGAGTCTCAGGTGAGATAGCAGGCATGTTGATGGCGTTCGTGGGAAGCCCGCCCCTGGCGATGGTGAGGATCTGGTCGGCCACTGCCAATGCCACGTTGACCTGGGCTTCGGCTGTGGATGCACCCAGGTGGGGTGTGGTGATTATCCTATCCTGCTCCAGCAGCGGGTTTCCAGTGGGCGGCTCTTTTGTAAAGACGTCCACTGCAGCTCCAGCTACAATGCCCTGGGCCACGGCCTTTGAGAGAGCTGCCTCGTTGATGATTCCACCGCGCGCGCAGTTGACAATTCGCACGCCAGGCTTCATGATCTTGAACTCATCCTCATCGATCAGATTGCGGGTCTCATTCGTCAGGGGTGTGTGCACTGTGATGAAGTCGCTCTGTTTCAATACAGTCTCCAGGGAGGCTAGGGTAAGGCCCATCTGCGTGGCCTTCTCCTCCGAGACGAATGGGTCGTAAGCGACAATCTGCATGCCGAAGGATTTCATGCGTGCGGCCACCTCGGCTCCAACGCGACCAAGGCCGACGATGCCCAGGGTTTTATTGAATAACTCAACGCCGGTATACTTCTTGCGGTTCCACTCTCCCTTGTGCAGCGCAGCATTTGCCTGGGGAATGTTCCGGGCTAAAGCCAGCATCATGGCGATTGTGTGCTCGGCTGCAGATATTGTGTTGCCGCCCGGGGTATTCAGCACGATGATGCCCTTCTTGGTGGCAGCCTCCACATCCACATTGTCAATGCCCACGCCCGCCCGTCCGATGACTTTGAGCCTATCAGCGGCATCGATGATCTCTGCAGTTACCTTTGTCCCGCTGCGGATGACAAGGGCATCGTAATCCTTGATCTTCTTGACCAGATCCTCGGGAGTGAGGTTAGTTATGACATCGACGTCAGCCCCCGATTTCAGCCTTTTGACTCCTTCTTCTGCTAAAGAATCACTGACTAGAACCTTCATGAGATCTCCTTCTATTACCGTCAAAGATGTGCAAGGATTTTATCCTTTCGTAAAGCTGCTTTGAAGAGGGACCCATGACACTAGCTGCAGGGCAGCCAATCCAATCTGGTCGAGCCCAGTGTGCTGTTGGACCAGAGCTGGATGAACTTCACGAGGTTGAATACGCCAGTCATGTCATCGATGGTGCGGCTGTATGTGGCATGGCGGCCCAAGAGGTCAGTCTCCAGTTCCCTGGACTGCCAGGCGATGTGAGCCTCGCCGATGACGCTAGAATCTATGTGGACCTCAAGTGATGCATTTCCTCTGGTGCGATCCTTTTCGTTGTTCGAGGCATTGTAAGATCTGCTCACAACCTGCGTATCCTTCTGCAGGTGCTCGAAGTTCTTGTACGACTCTGTGACGCTGGCTCCAGCATCGTAGTTCTTGACGCAGAGTGTATCCTCACTCGTCATGCTGCTCATGGCCTGGTAAAATGAGGCCGGCATATTCGCGGCTGCAAGGCTGATCAGGATGAAAATAGTGGTCGGCACGATCAAAATGCTCCTCACAGTCCACACCCAAAAATAGCTGCTCTTCTATTTAATGTGTTTGGCGAGATTATTTCGTCGAGACTATCTTGATCACGTCGCCATCCTTCAGCTCGTACTTCTCGCCAAGGCGCATCTTGCTCTTGGCATCGATGGCAAACAGGAAGCTCTCCCCGATATCGGAGTGTACCCTGAATGCCAGATCACGGGCTGTGCTTCCCCGTTTCATGAGAAAGGCATCTGGCAGCACCACACCTTTTCTGTCGGTGTACTTGTTCTCATCCTCTACCGGATAGAGCACTATGTAATCCAACAGCTCGAACACTGCACGGTTGATGCACTGCTGCACGCCTGTTCCACCAAACTGCTTCATCAGCGCACGGATCTTTTCCAGGCCCGCAGACTGCGCCTTTGTGAGTTGTCCTGTGATCTCAAAGTCCTGGTCTCCTGGTTTGTATCTTATCAGGCCCGCCTTCTCGGCCATGCGCAGCGCAATCTCAGCAGCACCGCTCACTGGTATCACCATCTCCTCTTTTAGGACCAAAAGCCGCTTCACATTTTCCGGCGGAGCGATGTCCATCTTATTGGCAGCTAATATCATGGGCTTGCTGTAGGCGCGCAGGAGCCCTGCAAACCTCTTCAGATCTTCCTTGTCCCAGCTACCAGGGTCCTTTTTCATCTCTCCCAGGGCGCGCCTGATGTGGCTGTCCGAGACACCAGCTCCCGCCATCTGCTCTATCAGTACCTGATCAGGCTTGCCTCCCAGAGCCTTGTAGTTCCTCATCAGCTTCTCCCAGTTGCGATCGAGGATGCCAAGCAACCACATGCTGATCTCGTACTCCAGAAATTTTACGTCCGATACGGGATCGTGGTTGCCGAGGCCCACAGGATTTCCCTCTGCGTCTGTGCCGCCCGATGCATCCAGGATGTGAATGACGGCCTCAGCCACGCGCAGAGCATCCAGAAATTCGTTGCCCAATCCCTTGCCAAGATGTGCATCAGGCACCAAACCCGCCACATCGATCAGCTCGATTGGGATGAAGCGCACGCCATCCTTGCATCTTCCACAGCCATCCTTGATGCCCAGTTCCCTGCATGGGCATGCAACTCGCACATAAGAGACCCCGTGATTGGCGTCTATGGTAGTAAAGGGATAGTTGGCGATGTCCACATCTACCAGGGTTGCGGCCTTGAAAAAGGTGGATTTGCCAGAGTTCGGCTTTCCAGCCAGCCCGACTGAGAGCATATGGGTTTCCTGTCAACGAACAATGCCGCTGAGATTCATCTCTTGGGATTTGCACTCAAAGCGCAAAGCCTTGTTGCCTGCCAGCCTCTTTGCCAGTGCCAGGCCCTTCTCGGAGATTGCCTTCTCCTGCACGACGCCCCCTGCTAGAGCCGAGGCGTAGAGCCTCTCGCCCAGGTTCGTGCGCGTGAGAACTGTCGACCAGCCATCGGATGAGCCCACGCTGCCCACAGAGATGTCAGCCAGCTCGCTTGCAAAGTCAAAGCATGGTCCACAGCCCTTGAAGGTGTAAGCATCGGTCTCCTCGATCTTTACCTCGTGGGCCTTGCCGGCCTTATCAATGACGCGGAACATGCCCTTCTTGATCTCGAAGCGGGACACGTCTTTCGGATTCAATGCGAACCTGCCTTTCACCAGGCCATCCATGAGCTCATCGTAGTCGAAGTTCTCCATACAAAAGAGCCCGACAAGCAGCGCTATTCTCTTCTGGCCGAACTCATAAGGCTCTTTTAGGAGCTGCACTTTGCGCAGTGCCTGGATCTGACATGGCGTGCCGACGAAGCCTATCTTCTGGTAGCCGCTCTCCATGGCATCCTTTATGGCAAATACGCTGTTGGAGATGGTGTATTTCGTTCCAGCGGCATCCTTGATCTCGTCTGCTGTTGTGGCAACGCGCGCAACAGTTCTCCACTCATCATCCCTGTCTGTGACCACTGCGCAGTCTATTACGCCCGACTCCAGAGCATGCACCAGCAGGGCAGTGGCAACGCCACCATCCTGGGCTTTGTCCTGGCGCTCCCTGGCTTGAGCTGAGGCGGCCTTCTGGAATACTCCCAGCGGCTCATCATTTGCGTTCCTGGTCCGTCCAAAGAGCCCGGACTCCATCTCGCTCATGTCCAGGAAGGTCCTGGGACAGTAAGCAAAGCACAGGCCGCAGAGGGGATCGTAATTTACGAGGGCGGGTCTATTATTCTTGTGCTCAATTCTGGGGCAGAAGGCCTCACATGTGCCACAGCGACAACATACCTGCGGAGCAATAACCTTGTACTCCAGCTCTCCGAATCCACATTCCAAGTAAGTGGGTTCAGCATACTTCTCCTTGGCAGCCATGATCCTGATCTCCGAAAGTTGGTGGCTTAAACTTATCTTCCAACCTAAAGCTTTTATGGTTCAATATGGCTTTTTGTCAGCGATGATTCTGGGCCTGGATATTGGGGGGGCCAACACCAAAGTGTGCTCTGCAGATGGAAGCATCGCAAAGAGCATTTACCTGCCCCTCTGGAAGGGCGCGCCCCTGGGCGAGGCGCTTAGCCGATTCGCAGCCCTCGAGCCGGAGGCTGTTGCAGCAGTCATCACAGGCGAGCTTGCAGACTGCTTCTCTTGCAAGCGAGAGGGGATTGAGAGTCTAACGGCTGCGGCAAAGAAGGCTTTCCACTGCCCGGTACACTTCTGGGGGGCGAGCGGTTTTATCTGGAACGACCCAATGCAGCTCGCCGCTGCAAACTGGTCCGCCTCTGCGGCGCTGCTTGCCGAGGAGGTTGGAGATGGCCTGTTCGTTGACATGGGCAGCACAACCACCGACCTGATCCCGATCAAAGGAAAGCCACTTGCTGCCAAGACTGATTTTCAAAGGCTGGCCCGGGGCGAACTTGTTTACACTGGATGTCTCCGGACTGCCCTGGGAGCCCTGATGCCCACGGCCCGAATCAGAGGTGACCGCGTGCCTCTCTCTCCAGAGCTCTTTGCCATCACAGCCGATGCCTACTTGGCCCTGGGCCAGATATCCCAGGATCGCTATGCATGCGATACGCCCGACGGCTATGGAAAGGACCGGATATCCGCCCTTCGCAGACTTGCAAGGACTGTCTGCTCAGATCTGGAGGAGATCGGCGAGATAGGCGCGCTGGCCATAGCCGAGCAGGCCAGCGACTGTCAACATAGACTTTTAGTTGCTGCGATCGAGAGACAGGTGGAGAGGCACAGGCTGTCAAGAGTGATGGCAGCTGGAATTGGAGAGAGATCGATCGCCAAAGCAGCCTCGTTTCTCGGGCTGGAGTGCGTCCCGCTCTCGGAGAGGTATAGCCCTGAGGTATCGGACGTCTTCCCGGCCTATGCCGTGGCAAGGCTGCTGGAAGCCTTTTTAGGACGAACTCAGGGCTAGTCCCAGCCAATTCATTGGCGAGTAGCACTACCGAATCTTAAAAGTGCGGTAAAAAATTTGAGCTTCGGCTATGCGCTCAGATCTGAGGTGCAATGTGAGCATTTGACTGCTGCCTTGGGGATGGTCTCCTTGCAGTATGGGCACTCTTTTGTGTTGGGCTCAGGCGGTGCAGGCTTTTTCTTCATTTCATTTATCTTTCTTATCACCACGAATATCGCCAGGGCAACTATCAGGAAGTTGATAATGGTGTTTATGAAAAGACCGTAGTTTATGGTGGGCGCCGCAGCCGCCTGGGCTTCTGCTAGCGATGCATAGGTCTTACCATCCAGGGATATGAACAGATCTGTGAAGTTCACCCTGCCCAGGATAAGCCCTAAGGGTGGCATGATGATGTCCTTCACCAGGGAGTTGACAATGCTTCCAAAGGCTGCGCCGATAATGATACCAATCGCCATGTCCATTACGTTGCCCTTCATGGCGAACTCCTTAAACTCGCTCATAAATCCCATGTCCATAACCCCGCAATCACAAAAACTAATGTTCATATAATACGCCAAAATATAAATTCTTTTGGCCTGAACATGGGCAATTTCAAGCAACAATCATCGTCTGGATTCGACCTTCTCTAAATACAGCACTCCTGTGGGCGTAGCTTTGTAGCCGCCTGCTGATCGCTCGATTACCAGGGCTTTGACCAGCATGGAAAGGTGATACCAGGTTAGCCGATTTTTGAACTCGTTTTCGATTTGCTCTTCGCTTTTCAATCCACTTGAGATAAATCTCAGGATCTCGCGTCTGAGCGGGAGCTGCAAGACCTCAAGTGCAAACCTGTGCTCTTCAGCAGTCTCCCACCACTTGGCTTTCCCATCTGGGTCGGAGGGGTCGTCTATGGGCATTCGCACCTCACCGAAGGCTCGTGACTGTGGACGCAGTCACTCTTTTTTTGCCCTGTGTATCTCGCAGGCCTCGCTGTTGATCTCGCAGACACGGCAAACATCCCTCTCTTCATCCAGATGTCGTGTGGCAGTGGCCAGCACGCTGGCATTGACAAGGTTGCCGGCCAGGAAGATGGCTGCAGAGATCTCTTCATCTGGTATTCCAAGATTTGAAGCCACACGGATATGCAGTTTCAGGCAGTGGCTGCACCTCATCGCTGCCGAGACTGCAACCGATATCAGCTCGACAGTCCTGGCATCCAGAGCAGAGCTTCGCAAGATTGCATTGTTCTGTAGTACCTTGGTGATGAGCATCTCCGGGTTGTCCTTCATGAACTGAAAGACATAAGGAACCTCTCCGTAAGTGCTCTCAATGGTCTTCAAGATATCCTCTGCAGATTTTTCCTTGCCTTTCGTCAGAATGGCGTCCAGCTCCTCTTCGAAGCTCATGAGTCTCGTCCCTGTCTGTGGCATTTTGTGCTGGCTCCTAAAGTTCAGGCTAAAAGACGAACCCTGTCTCAGAAGCAGGCAATATCCTCACAAGTATATAGTCTTTCATTCGAGAAGGCCTTACAGTGGCGATCTCCCCCAGCTTCACTCCCTCATCGAATGATACAGCCCCAACTAGGTCCTTGTAGCTGTCGTATGGCAGCTTTACCCGCAAGCCGTTGAGGTTGAGCGCAATTGGCAGAGGCGAATAAGATAACTCTACGTCCGGGACTTGTTCTCGCACTGCATCCATCACGCGGGGCGGAGATGTCGTAAGAGGGTCCTTGGCCATCTCGGCTCTCGTTTTATCAAGCGCTCTGCCTGCAGCCTCGACGATTCTATCCAACGTCCCTATCTCAGTGGCCTTCCTGGCCCTGTGCGCCACGCGCCCGACGGACGAAACATACTCGAAGGCGTATGGCAGCTCGGCTTTCGATATCTCAGGCCCTCCAGTGACCACGACCGGCACACTGATGTTCCGATACAGGCTCTCTTTCCTTTTGATGCACTCTTTAAAGTTGCCGAAGATGAAGACTGCAGCATCGTGTTCGTTGATCAGAGAAGTCTCATATTCATTTATCTGGGCTATCTCCTGACCTACTCCACGGGCCAGCCCTATCATATTCGTCTTGGAGCCATGGCGGCGCAGATACTCGGCAATGTCGCAGGCTGTGTGCGGCAGGTGGTGTATGGCCAAGGTGGGCGTTACAACTGCCACCTCAGTTCCTGCCAGGGGAGCTCGCACCAGCTCGCCCCGCAGCTCTTTTATCAGGCTCTCAAGGACTGGCTTGTCCTCAGAAGGAATCAGGATCAGAAGGATGACCTCGCTCTGCGTCACATTCTTTTGCAGAACGTATCCGCCCAGATCCTCCACCAGCTCTATGACCAGGTCGTGCTTGTACAACCCTCCGGTGAACATCACAGGCTCAAGCATTTTCCATCTCCCTGACCTTCTCTTTCGTCTTGGCAATCAATTCCGGGGTTAGGGTCTCCTCGGCTGCTATAAAAAAGAAGCTGTCTTTGGTCATTTCGTTGCGTCGGTTACGAAAACCTTCTGGAGCCACCCTTATCAGGCCATCTGTCAGATCTTGCAGGAACTCTGCCTCCAGGTCCGCTACCATGAGCCCTGAAGGATCGGTATCAGAGGCAATGATCACGACGTCGCGCACAGGCTGTTCCACTCTCTCTCGACCATATCGATCCCACAAGACCCTGAGAAGATCTGCCATGTGCTCTTCATCATTGATCTTGATCTGGTAGCCGCCTTCTGCCTTCATCACATCGCCCACATCCTTGACTGTGAGCGGTGGAATTCCGCTTCTCAGCAGGCCGTAAACGGCAAAGATCGGTTCCATGACGTCGATGTAAACGTAAAGCCTGCCGATAGACCTGATCAGACCCAGGTCCTGCAAGATGTCCATGATGAGCTCACGGTACTTTTTCCTCCCGAAATCCTCCTGCCCTGTGACCTCGATCTTGAAGACCTCCATGGGGTCCATCTCAGCCCTCCAGCAGCCCCGAGACCAGGAGCGCAGCGCCTACTGCGCCGATGTATTGAGCGTTCTTAGGCACCAGTACCTTGACATGGAGAAGCTCCTCCATAGCGCGCGGCAGACCCTCGATGAGGGAGGTCCCGCCAACCATGATCACTGGCTCTTTTACCTCGACCTCCTGCAATTGCTGCTCATAGACCTGCTCGGCCACTGAATGGCATGCGGCCATCGCCACATCCTCCGGTTTGCAGCCCATTGAGAGGCTGTTTACTAAGCTCTGCGTGCCGAATACGATGCAGTAGCTGTTCATGGCCACATTCCTGAAATCGCCTTTCAGCGCCAATTTGCCGAGCTGTGTGATATCAACGCCGAGGCGTCTTGCAGTCAGCTCGAGGAATCTTCCCGAGGCTCCAGCACAGATGCCGCCCATTGTAAAACCGCCAGGTATCCCATCTTGCACTGAGATGGCCTTATTGTCCATGCCGCCGATATCGATCACTGTAGCAGGACCCCTTTGTGCGTCGGAGAGGAAGACAGCTCCTTTGGAGTTGACTGTGATCTCCTCCTGAATCAGCCTGGCGTTGATGTGCTTTCCTACCAGAAAGCGGCCGTAGCCCGTCACACCCACTGCCTGGATCTCCTCTTTTTTGATGCCAGCCATCTTTATGGCTGCGTCAAATGCATCTTCGGCGCTCTTCAAGACCTCTGTGGTTGGAACCCAGCCGGTGCCGATCACCTCATTGTCCCTCATGATCACAGATTTTGTGGTGGTGGATCCTGAGTCGATTCCCGCTGTGAGGCCCTTCTGCCTCTCGCGTGCCAGAAGACCTCGGTATTTGACGGTCGTAACCAGGGCCTCCATCCTCGTGAGAAGGGTCTCCGCAGTCGTCCTCTCTGTGAAAGAGTAGCTCAAAACAGGAATCCTGGAATGTTCATGAATGAATTTTCGAATCTCAGACCTGATGATGGCAGCTTCAGCACAGCGGAAGCATGTCATGACGATCACGGCATCCGCAAGATCTGGATTCTCCACGATCCGCACAGCGCGAGCCATGGCAAGGTTCAGATCTCCTGAGGCAACCTTGACGCCGAAATTTTTCTCGACATTTAGTATGTCCTCCAAAGAGACCTCTGGGTAGACGATCTTTGCGCCCACCGTCTCAGCAGCTCGCTCGATCTCCTTTTGAATTCCGCTGTACTCCGAGCCGCAAGAGAGCTGTGCAATGCGAATCACTTCAATCCCTCCAAGAAGGCCCTGATCTTCTGCACAAACACCTTTGCCTGCGCATCGTCTGTGGGATAGTTCAGGTCAAGCACAGGTATCCCCTTGGTCCGGATGAGCAGCCTCACCAGCTCGTTGGTCCGGCTGCAGCCTGCACAGCCGGTCAACCATCCTGGATCTTCGACGATTATAGCAGCCTCTGCTTCCTCGATCAGGGGCCCGATCAGAGCCATTCTGCCCCTCACCCCCGATGGCACATCAACGGCTGCATAGCGCAACCCTTTCTTCGGCTCTTCAGGGGTGACGTTCAGCGGAGGGGACTGGACGTCATTTGCAGTGACGAGCTCGCGCACCCTTTCGGGAACTACTAGCGCTTTGTGGCCCATCCTCTCCACAAGGTCCGAGAGTATCATGCTGGTCGGAGGATAAACGATGACTTTTGACATTGATGTACCTCAGGATAGATCCTCTTTAATGATTTCTTCCAGTCTGCTGGGCAAAAGTGGCTTCTTCTTCTCAGGAATCGCGGTGACTTCGCCGCCGGAGGCCAGCGCCCTTGATATCATGGGCAGCATCTTCGACTCGGACTCGATCATGTAAAAGCCCGGCCGTGCTCCGCCGCCTCTGTGGCCCCGGCAGCGTCTGGGATCGCCTGGCGGGAAGCCTCTATCCTTGATGAAGATGCCCGCAGGGTCCAGAGCCCTGATATCCTTCACCAGAGCGTCTACAACCTCCTCTTCGCCATTGACCATCACACCAAAGCAGGTCTCTTTGACGTTGACATCGTATTTTGAACCATAAATCTTCATGGCAATATCCGAGGGAAGAATGTCCGACTCAGAGGATGTTATAACGTACTTCGTGACCTTCATTTGCGCACCTCCTGAACATAAATCGTCTCTCCTTCCTTGACATCTTGAAGCTTCTCAGGCTCTAGGACCCTGCCGATGATGTTCGTCGCCTCGAATTTCTCTCCTGAAGGCCCGTAACGCTTGTCCTGCACAAGCCTCACCCCAACAAGTCCTATCTTCTTTGCCACCTGATTGGAGACGCCTATTGCGCCAGCAGGCACCAGACCCGTGGGCTTGTTCTCAGGAAGCAATTCCTTATAGCTGACGGCATCTATCTGGGGCTTGAAGAGCAGAGTATTTTCATATACAAAATAGACGGGCAGAGGGCCTACTGGCCTTTCTTTTAGGCCCGTTACATGACGGAAGTAATCCAGAGTCTTGGGAGCTTTGTCATAGTAAAGCTCAATGGAGATGAGGTGGCTGGCTGGAATGGCAACAAGCTTCACTTTCCTGTCTTTTAGGATCTGCATGGTGGTTTTTGGATCTTGCGCCACCACCACGGCATCATCGCCAGTATGGCCTTCCACCTCTGATTCAATTCCCTGAGCCTTCAGGAGGGAGAGGGCATCAGCCAGCTTGGAGCCCATGAGAATGATGCGCTCAGGCTTCACCCGTACTGTCACCAGCTGGCCGGGCTCTGCGAGCTTCACCAGGTCCATTCCGGAATTGACGCGCGCCACCACAGAATGGCCGGGATTTGAGGTGCGGTCAGCTTTGTATATGAAGATCCTGCCAAGGCCCCTGCCGCTTGTTCTCACTGTGACAGCGCCTTCGAGCCTTGGTTCGCGGTGCTCGAAGACTATGGGCTCGGTCAACAATTGATCTGAGGAGATATACGAGCTGGATACTGAATCGACCTTGAAGGTCCCATCGCGGGTCAAGGCCAGGAAAAATTCAGCTCCTTCTGGCGCATCTTCGATGAGTTCAACAATGATCTGAGTGAAGATCTCCATGCCGTCCCCCAAGGGAAGAGATCTGTCCATCGTGGCCAGCTTTTCTGTGAGATCCTGCCATTCTACGACTGGCTCAATTCCTAAGATTTTATCTCCTGTTTCGAGCCGATCCAGGGTGTTCTTGCCGCCAACTACATGGGCAAGCCTGCCTCCATCTATTGGTGCCCCATAAACCGCAGCATGCCTTCTGCGCACGAAGATGAGATGGGTCTTCTCGGCCTCAAATCCTGCAGCTCCCAGCACCACATCCCAGCGGTTATACTCGTGAGCCTCGCGACTGAAGGAGAGAGACGATGCGAACGGCCCGAAGGCAATGCCATCTGCCGAAGCCCATCTCACCTCACATCCCTGGATCTTGGCTACGCTCTCGTGCCAGACATTTTGCAGGTCAGTATTCAAAAGCTCTATTCTGAGCTTGCCCTTGGTGGTGTTGAGCCAATACGAGTTGGTTTGGCGCGATCTTTCGCCCCTGCCACTGACGACTCCTACGATAGCGCCCTCGGCTGGGTCCGCACCTGCTTTTACAAGGGCGTCTCCAAGGCATGCCCCCTCGCCAAGCTCGATCTCTCTGCCATCAACAAAGACTCTCAAATTAACTCCCCAGCATCTCCTTCTCTTCCTTTTCTGTGATCTTGGCCAGGACTTCCTCAGGAAGACCTGTGAATACCGCCTTTCCATTGCGCATGAGCATCGCCCGATCGCAGACGTTCCTCACGAAGTCCATGTCGTGGCTCACTATGACGAAGGTCTCGCCCAGTTCCTCGCGGGCGTTGAGGATTGATTTTGTGACCTCGATCTTGGTGATGGCGTCCATGGTTCCAGTGGGCTCGTCGAGGATGACGATGCGTGGCTCTTTTATCAGAACCTGTGCCATGGCTACCCTGTGGCGCTCCCCCTCTGAGAGCTCGTCAGGCATCTTGGTGAGAACAGCTTCTGCCTGGTCCTCGGTGAATCCAACTGTCTCCAGGGTATGGATGGCCTTCCTCTCTGCCAGCTCAAATGGCAGTGAAAGGCCTATGGCTTCGGTCAGGTTCTCAAGGACGCTTCTGGATGGATACAAGGTATATTCCTGATGGAGAATGCCGATATATTTAGTCGCTCTTCCGCGGCCATTGGACCCTAAAACTGTGAGATCCACCCAGTCGTCTCCCACACGAACAGAGATGCTGCCGCTTGTGGGCGTGATGATGCCGCTCACCATCTTGGATAGCGTCGTCTTGCCGCCTCCAGAGACTCCTACCAGGCCGAATATCTCCCCTTCCTTCACTTCCAGGCTCACGTCATCTACAGCCTTGACCACGCCCCGATCAATGCTGATGTATCTCTTGGCCAGGTTATTGGCCTTGATTATTGGAGCTCCTACTTTAACCTCCTCTCGCTTGCCGAGCTCTCCTGCCATGGCCAGGAACTGGGCGGCGACTTCTTTTGGCGCCCCCACTGCCTTGATCTCTCCTTGGTCCAGCAATATCGCCCTGTCTGCCAGCTCGACCATCACATCTTCCCAGTGGCTGGTGATGATAAGGGTCATTTTGAAGTCCTGGACAGCCCGTTTGATTGAATCGTGCACCACCCTCGCGGTTGACGGATCAAGGGTTCCTGTAGGCTCGTCTGCCAGAAGGACCATTGGCGACTTGGCTAGCTGGCGGGCCAGAACAACGCGCTGCTTTTCTCCGCCAGACAGCTCCCTGGCAACATGCATTAGCCTGTGAGAGAGGTTGACCTCATCTAGCAAGTCGGCTGCATGGTGAACGCTCATGGACTCTCCCGTCTCCTCCACAGCCCTCATGACGTTCACAATTACCCTCTCATCGCCGTAAAGGGCAAAGGTCCTCTGCAACATGATGGCGATCCTTTTCACGATGTCACGCCGCAGTGGGTCGTTTATGTCCAGAGAGACAAAATCAGCCTCAACGGCTCTTAGTACTCCACCGCAACGACATTTTTCTCCGGCGTGACTGGGAGGCTCCACATGCCTGCACTTTTCGCATCGGGCCACGTGGAAGATCACGCTCCCGGAAATTCCTTGGAACGACTCTACGCCGCGCAGGACATGCATCAGTACGCTTTTTCCAGAGCCGCTCCTGCCCAAAATCCCTACCGACTCGCCCTCCTCAATGACAAGGTTAATCTTTCGAAGAGCAACATCCTCACCGAATTGAACTGTCAAATCCCGAATCTCGATAAAAGGTGCCAAACTATCATGCCCCATAAACTCATTGTAATGTAAGGTTCGTCCGCTATCATCCCTTGGCTCAATGCTACTTAAGTTTATCCGAGGCTTTATATGAGCTCCGCCGATAACTATTGTTACGATATTTTGCGCCTCAAAAGGCCGCGAAAATCAAGAAGCTTTTTGAGTGGCTTTTTTGCAACTTAAGAATAGATGGCCTCTAGCTCCTTGAGACACCTCAAGGCCTTCTCCCCTTTTGGGGTCGTTTTATAGCGAATGAGATCCCCTTGGACCACCTCAATTAGGCCCTTCCTGATCAGCAACCCCAAATAGGATTTCACTGTGTTGAAATTCAGCCCCGCATCGTAGATGATCTTGGTCTTTGTTGCCCCCTCTCCTAGACATATGGTGAGGATTATGCATACCAGTTGGTCTCTGCTTCTTCTCGAGGGCATCTACTATAAGTTCGTATCTTTGATACATATAAAACTTTCTTATCAAGGTCGCCTCACCACATCAAAAAAATTAGGCTCAGTATGTGCTGATCTCACCACGGAAGAGCATCTGCTGCAGCTTGGGGATGTTCGCCAGCCAGTCATCCAGGATCTCAGCAGCACCCAGCTCCACAGCCTTCATGTCCACACCATCTTTGGGCACTATCTGCACGCTTGCCATATGCGGCTGATCGATTGGCTTGCCGATCTGCGAGAGGATCTTGATGTAGACCTCATCGATGCCCTTGACCTCTGTGGCGATCTGACGGGCAGCCTCAGTGGAGAGCAGATTGTAGATCTTGCCCACGTGGTTGATCGGGTTCTTGCCGCAGGTTGCCTCAAGGCTCATGGGTCGGTTCGGCGTGATAAGCCCATTAGCCCTGTTGCCACGGCCCACTGCACCATCGTCTCCCATCTCAGCAGATGTGCCTGTGACAGTGATATAGACCGAGCCCGCCTCGATGTCATCCGCTACATTCATCTGCGCCTTGACATTGCGAGACGTGAACTGCTTGGCATGCTGGGTGATGTGCTCAACGATATCATTCTTCGTGTCGGCGTACTCTTTCAGGTTTGCCAAGTGCTTGTCGATCATGGCGCAGGCAATGGTCAGGTTGATGGTATCGCCCTCGCGCATGCCCATGACCTTGATGTCCTCGCCTATGGCCGGGATGCTCTTCTTGAGGTTCATCAGCTCTCTCTCGGTGTTGTAGACGATCCTCTCCGTCTCGGAGAGTGGTGCGTAGCCTACCCCAAAGGATGTATCATTGGCGCTTGGAACCTTCCGGCCGAAGACATCCCTCAAGTCTGAGGATCCCATGCCGATCTTGGCATCGAGAATTATGTGGTTGTTGACATCAAGGTTAGAGAGCGAATCCGTCAGAAGCCTACGAGCTGCCTTGATTGCAATGGTGTCCACTGGAATCTCCTCCTCCTTGAAGACCCTGGTGGCTCGTCCCGTCAAGAGGATATAAAGTGGGCAGATGACCTCCCCCCCGCCAAAAGCTGGATGTGACCTTCCCGCCACGATTTGCGTCTTATCAGTGTTGTGGTGCAGCACCGCTCCAAATCTATCAAGGTATTCCTGGCAGAGCGCCCGGCTGATGGACTCCGCAAGGCCGTCCGCAACGCTATCTGGGTGACCTATGCCCTTGCGCTCTACAAGCTCGATCTCCTGCTTCTCCAATGGTCTTTGATTGAGGCGTTCAACCTTGATATTTCTCTTCATGAGCTCTCCTCGAATTTGCATATTCTTACTACAATTGGACTTACAAGAGACCCATTGTCATATTAATGCTTTGCACTATGTTTAAAAAAAATTACTGCCAACAGCTTGCCGGAATCAATATTCCTTCGAAACCAATTTATGTAATGAATCATCACATATCTCGTGCTATGCAGGACTATTCCATCAATCAGTTTTTGGGACTGGCCAAAACTCCCCCATTAGATATCGAAATTTGCGACGTTACCCTTCGTGATGGAGAACAGATGCCGGGAGTGGTCTTTCGCGCCGATGAGAAGCTGGATATTGCGCTGCGGCTGGATGGGATAGGCGTAGAGGTTATCGAGGCTGGTTTTCCTGTGGTCTCTGCAGCTGAGATGAATGCCGTAAAAGAGGTCTGCAACCTCGGGCTTGATGCAAAGATCTCGGCCCTCTCTCGTTCGGTCAAGGGCGATGTGGATGCGGCCTTGGACTGCGGCGTAGACATGATCAGCATATTCATCGCCACCTCTGACCTCCATCTCAAGCATAAACTGCATATGAGCTGTCCTGAGGCCATTCGCTGTGCCCTGGAGACCGTTGAATATGCAAAGGATCACGGTCTCATTGTGCGTTTCTCTGCAGAGGATGCCACGCGCACCAATTTTGAGACCCTCAAGAAGCTCTACAAGAGGGCTGAAGAATTTCACGCAGATTACATCAGCGTCGCCGATACCGTAGGAATTATGAATCCGCGAACCACCTATTACATGATCAGTGAGCTGCGGAAGGTAGTGAAGACTCCAATTTGCATGCACTGCCATGACGACCTGGGAATGGCCCTGGCCAATACCCTAGCGGGCGCTGAGGCTGGTGCAAAGCAGCTTCACACGACTGTGAACGGGATCGGGGAGCGCAGCGGAAACACGCCGCTGGAAGAGCTCGTGGTTGCCTTGAGGCTGCATCACGGCATAGATCGCTACGACCTTGCCAAGCTAAAAGACCTATCCAAGCTGGTGGAGACCTATTCAGGAGTTCCAGTAGCCAAGAACAAGGCAGTGGTCGGGGCCAACGCATTTGCCCACGAGTCCGGAATTCACGTGGCTGCCGTCCTGGAGGAGCCCAGGACCTATGAGCTATACTCGCCTGAATTAGTAGGTGCGGCCAGGCATATCATCATAGGCAAGCATACCGGAGCAAAGGCATTGAAGTACATAACTCAGAGGATGGGCTACCATCTCAAAGATGAGGAGCTCGACGATCTCTCTGAGAGGGTCAAGATGTGCAGCGAGTTTAAGCACCCGATCGAATGCGAAGAGCTGAGAAAGCTTATACTCAACATAGATAATATTGAAGTAATATATCCCGGGCCATAAAAAAAAGCAGCCCATGTGTTTTTTCTACCTTCTTTGCGACTAGAGCGATCGAAGGTTATATCTTGACAAGGGAGCAATCTGGCTCGACAGCGTTTCAGCTTTGAGGTATATTTGTGAAAGCACTCATACTCTCAGGCGGTTCAGGAACCAGGCTCCGTCCCCTTACCTACTCCCAGCAAAAACAGCTCATACCCGTTGCAAACAAGCCCGTGCTATTCTATGCCATCGAGGATGTCATCGAGGCAGGTGTTGACGAGATAGGAATAATCCTGGGCCCGAACAAGGATCAGGTAATCGATACTGTGAAGTCCAAGGCATGGGATGTCCCAATTGAGTTCATCTATCAAGGCGAGCCCAAGGGACTTGCCCACACCATAATAGTTGCCGAAAAATTTCTGGATGACGATTTTGTGATGTATCTGGGAGACAACATTCTCAGGGACGGCATTGTTCGGCATGAAAAACGTTTCAGCAGTATGAAGAGCGATGCAAGCGTGCTTCTCACCAAGGTCGATGATCCTCAGCGCTTCGGAGTTGCCGACCTCAACCAGGATGGAAGCATCAGACGGCTGGTTGAAAAGCCCAAGGTCCCTCCCTCCAATTATGCACTTGTAGGAGTTTACTTCTTCAAGCCGATGATAATCGATGCTTGCAAGTCCATTAAACCATCATGGAGAGACGAGCTCGAGATCACTGATGCCATCCAGTGGCTGATCGAGCATGGATACAAGGTTGACGCATCTTTCGTTGATGGATGGTGGAAGGATACGGGCAAGCCTGAGGACATCTTTGAGGCCAACCGCCTAATCCTTGATGATATATTAACGAGAAATGATGGCCTGATCGAGGGGTCTAGGATTATGGGCAGGGTGATCATCGAGGAGAATGCTAAGATAGACAGATCTGTGATAAAGGGGCCCTGCATAATTGGAGAGGGCAGCATAATATCAGACACATATATTGGCCCATATACCTCAGTTGGAATTGGATGCCAGATCTGCGGAACAGAAGTTGAGGATTCGATAATCATGGATGAGAGCAGGATAATCAACGCTGGAAAGATCGTAGAGAGCCTGATCGGCAGAAACGTTAAGATCCAGGAGGGAGTCGCACTGCCAAAAGGGCACCGACTCATCGTCGGGGACAACTCTGACATATCGCTGTGATACAAATGAGATTGAACAACCAATCCAAGGTCGGCTTGGTGACCGTCCTCTGCCTTCTTTTCCAGGGATACATCTTCAGCTATGTCTTAAAAGTGGAGCCAAGCCCCATGCTATCCTTCGTGCCGCTCTTTCCGTACATCGTCTACATCTATGCCCGCGGCAAAATGGCATGGTATTACAACAGGCCGCTTTACTGGATGGCTGCAGTAATTGCCCTGACGCTGCTCGACATTGCCCCCTTCTTATTTTAAGCTAAGAGAAGCTCTCAAAAAATCCCAATAATTTTATAGTCTTTGCCTGAGAACAGCATTAGTCATGCGTTTCAAGAACAGAGCTGAGGCTGGAAGACTGCTTGCAGTGGCCCTGGCCGAATACAGAGGGGACGAAATTGTGATTTTAGCACTGCCAAGAGGTGGTGTGGTTCTTGGCTATGAGATTGCTAAAAGCCTTCATGCTCCACTTGATTTGGTGATAACCAGAAAGATCGGCTACCCAGGAAACGAAGAGTGTGCAGTAGCCGCAGTGGCTGAGGACGGCCACATGATCTGCGACAGCTTCGGCATATCTCACATTGACCAGGAATGGCTCAACTTGCAGGCTGAAAGGGAGATGGCAGAAGCGGGGCGCAGAAGGCAGGTTTACCTGAAAGGCAGAGAGCCGCTGCCAGTAGCTGGAAAGGTGGCAATAATCGTCGACGACGGTGTTGCCACGGGGCTCACAATTTTGCTGGCCATCATGGAGCTGAAGCATAGAAATCCAAAAAAGATCGTCGTGGCCGTTCCAGTATCATCCGCAAGTGCAGCTGAAAGGATCAGGGCCGATGCAGACGAGATGGTTGTCCTGGAAGTGCCACAGAACTTCCTAGCTGTCGGAGAGCATTATGAACAATTCCCCCAGCTTGACGATGAAGATGTCATCAGGCTCATGAGGCTGGCAGAAGGCATGCAAGAATAACTGCCGACTTCCCGCTGGAGCGGCTATCATCCTTTAAGAATATTCGATCCGAAGAGTAGATGTAGCATCGATCTAATGGAGGATGCGCAGTAGATGGGGAGGGCGCTTGGCATGACGGCAGAAGGCATTGAGGAATATGAAAAGGCGCAAGCTGTGTATGAAAAGATGCTGGCCTTTGAGATGGACTCCTTGAAGAAGAGCAATATACACAGGAAGATAGGTGACATATGCCTGCAAATCGGAAAGATCTCCAAAAATCCTGAAAACTGCATGCGTGCCATTCAGGCGTATCAGAAGGCCATGGAGGCCTACGCAGAGGAGCCACAGTCCATCCCTCGCGCAAAAGTCATGAGGTCTCTGGGCTTTGCCTATGCGGCCAATGCAGACCTAACAAATCGAGCAGAGGACCTCAGGAGTGCCATCGGCTGCTGGAAGGAGGCCTTGCTGTCCTTCTCTATATCAAGTACACCCTGGGACTTTGCAGCATTGCAACAAGAGCTGGGTTCGGCCTTTCGAAAGCTGGCCGAGGTGGAAAATAGGGAGGAGAACAGCAAATATGCCATCGCTGCCTGCAAAGAGGCTCTCAAGGTTTATTCCCCAAAGGACAACCCGCACCAATATGCAGACGTCAAGATTTGCCTCGGCAGCGCATATCTAACCCTGGCAGAGGCCTCAGAACGTGCGAAAAACTGCAAGAATGCCATCGCAGCCTATGACGAAGCCCTGCAATTCTACACACCGAGTCGCTCACCAGATAAGTATTCGGCTGTGAAAAACAACCTGTCTGTGGCATATTTATCGCTCTCAGAGGCAGAGGACGGGGTGGAGAACTGCAGGCGTGCCATTCAGGCATGCAATGAAGCTTTACGGGTCTGTCGGCAGGAGAGTCAGGCTGTGCCATATGCTGCAACCCAGAACAACCTTGGGAATGCATATCTCGCCCTTGCGGAGTGGGAAGAAGGCCCTGAGAACTGCCAACGCGCCCTGGAGGCCTACAGAAATGCTCTGCAGATCTATTCACTGGGACAGTTTCCAAAACAATATGCACTCACTCAATGCAATCTGGGAAATGTCTATCTGATCCTGGCCGAGAGCGATGACACAGCCCAGAACTGCATGCGAGCTGTTCGTGCCGCCCAGGAGGCCCTCGAGGTCTTCAATCTGGAAAGCTATCCTGAGGACTGGGCAGAGGCCCATAAAATCTTGTGGCTCGCCTATCTTACCTTAGCCGAGATCGAGAATAGAGAAGAAAACTGTCTTCTTGCCATGGAGGCCTGTCAGGAGAGGCTTCGGCTTTATACTGAGGAGTTTCAGCCTTTGAAGTACGCATCAGGCCAAAAAGACCTGGCGATAACCCTTATTAAGTTAGCAGATGCGGAATTTTCTGCAAATGCCAAAGCCGAAGATTGCAACAAAGCTGTGAATGCCTGTCTCGAATCTCTTAGAATCTATGATGCCATTATGCATCCTCTGGAGCATGCAGAGGTCCAGATGCTGCTCTGGGCAGCGTATTCGGCTCTAGCAGAGGTCGAGGACAGAGCAGGAAACTGCAAAAGGTCTATTGAAGCATGCGAAAGGGCTATTGAGCTTTATGAGGGGAGATGTCCGGAAGAGCTCGCGGATGCAAAAAAGAATCTGGGCTACAGCCTCATCACGCTGGCTGAGATTGAAGACGCTGCTGAAAATTGTCTGAAAGCCATTGAGGCCTGTAGATCTGCCATGGAATATTATACTGTGGAGAAGGCGCCTTTAGAGTACGCCGACATATTGAAGGATCTGGCTTTTGCTTTTGTTTCTTTGGCCAGGGTGCAAGACAAAGAGGAGAGCTGCAAGACGGCGCTCAAAGCCTACAAGAAGGCCTTTAAAATTTACTGTAAAATCTCGACCAGGATGGAAGACGAAGGCGATCCTGACGCAGCAGAGGTCAGGAGCCTGGCCGAAAAATGTCACCGATCGATGGAGGCCTGCAAGGGGATTCTCAAGGCTGCCAAGAGGAATAGACATCCACCATCAGCATGAGCCAAAAAAAATGGCTCCTCGCTATTTAGTATGGGTGAACTTGAATCGCAAAATCTCTGTGTCTTCGTGACTCTGTACTGAAACGTGATTCGCTAACTGAACCACAGAGACACAGAGGCACAGAGGAGATATTTTATGCCCGATCTCACCCACACAATTTAGCGAAGAGCCAAAAAAATAGAGAGTTTTTAGCCGCAGTGGGCTATTTGTGCCAGTTGACAAGGCCAACCTTTGCTGTTCTCCTGGTAGCGTTGCTCGCCCCAGCCTCCGGGTCAGCCTTCAAGAAGTTGTCCATGCTTGTGGTGTACAAACTGCCCAATGTCAGGCCACCGGGGTCCTTTTTGAACACAGCGCTCTCGAAAACTAGGGGATTTATGCCGGAGAGCGCGATTGCTTGTGGATTTCCCCAAACATATCCTGGGTCCATTGGGTTTATTATAGACGTGTTGGGTGGTTGATAGGCTGCTTTACGATTCAAGTTAACTACATCAGACGGCGAGTCTGCAGCTGCCTGTGCGACCAGAGCAATCAAGACGACTCCCACCAGGATACTAAACTCTTTTCTCATTGTAACATCTCCCAGACCACCATATCAGTCGAAATTTTCCAGTTCTTCAACGGCAAATGACGATGTGAACTACTGCAATTATAAACCTTGTGGTCATCCACCACGCAAACATTGTAATGCTGCTCTTCTCCGGATTTGCATCAAGGAATATTTTTATATGGTTTGCAGGCCCCTTTGGGCTTGAAGCACTATGGTTCTGGATAACTTGGGAGGATCGCTGCGCAATGCTCTGAAGAAGATAGCGTCGGCGAATAAGATCGATAAGGCTCTGGTGGATGAAGCCGTTCGGGAGATTCAGCGTGCTCTTCTGCAGGCTGATGTGAATGTGAAGCTGGTGATGCGGCTATCCAATACCATCAAGGAGAGGGCGCTGAATGAGAAGCCAGTTGCTGGAATGAATCCGCGCGAGCACGTGATCAACATCGTCTACCAGGAGTTGATAAATCTGGTAGGTCGCGGCGCAGACATTCCCCTGAAAAAGCAAAATATTATGCTGGTAGGCCTGCAGGGCTCAGGAAAGACCACCACTGCAGCGAAGCTGGCCACTTACTTCCAAAGAAAGGGCCTTCGAACCGCAGTGATCTGTTCGGATACCTTCCGCGCCGGGGCCTATGATCAGCTCAAAGCCCTCTGCGAGAGGCAGGGGATCTTCTTTTATGGCGAAAAAGGCAACCCCGACGCGCCTGCTGTTGCCAGGAACGGCCTTGAAGCTACAAAAAAGTATGAAGTCAGGATCGTCGATACAGCAGGGAGACACGCCTTAGAGGCGGACCTGATCCAGGAGATGAAGGATATTCACGCAGTAGTGAATGCCGAGCAAAAGCTCCTGGTGATGGATGCTGCCATCGGCCAGCAGGCCTCTGAGCAAGCGCGCGCCTTCAATGAGGCAGTTCAAATTACGGGCGTCATCATCACAAAGCTGGACGGCACAGCCAAAGGTGGTGGGGCGCTGTCAGCAGTGGCTGAGACCAAGACCTCAGTGGCTTTCATCGGCGTTGGAGAGACGCCTGCAGACCTCGAGAAGTTCGAGGCTGATCGCTTCATCTCCCGTCTGCTTGGCATGGGCGACATAAAGACCCTCATAGAGAAGGTGCAGGAGGTTCAGACTGACCAGGAGGTAGACGTTGAATCCCTGATGCGTGGCAAGTTCACGCTCAAGGATATGTATCATCAGATGGAGGCTATGAACAAGCTCGGGCCTTTGAAGCAGATCATGCAGATGCTGCCCATGGGCGGCCTGGGATTAGAGCTATCCGACAAAGAGTATCAGATGACGAAGGACCGGCTTGACAAGTATCGCGTCGTCATGGACTCCATGACAGAGGCCGAACTGGAGGACCCCAGGATCATAACCGCCTCGCGCATCAAGCGCATCTCTCGCGGAAGCGGCGCACCTCCGGAGATGGTTCGTGAGCTTCTCAAATCCCACCAGGCAATGCAGAAGGCCATCAAAGGCATGAGGGGTGGAATGGGAAAAATGAATATGAAACGCCTTATGAAGAGGTTCAGCCCGGGAATGAAGATCTGACGGGCGACTTCCTCCTGCCCTGGACGATGAGGCTTCGTGGCTAATTCCCGGCTAACATCTGCGATATGCTATGCTGGTCGCCCAGCCATGATTTTGAGGGAGTGGATGGAGCTTCGATGACCAAGGAATGCAGCAATTCTCTAAGAGGGCATGACGATTTCTGGCCACCTGTGTGCGGCGATTACGTGGTGGGGGATCCTGAGGCAAAGGTGGCAGTTGTCACCTTAGCCAGCAGGCTTCGTGCAGAGGGCGCAGCTATCAGCGGGCCCTGCAAGACCGAGAACCTTGGCGTAGAGAAGATCGTGGCCAATACGATCTCCAACTGCAACATAAGGTTCCTCATCATCTGCGGGGTGGAGTCTAAGGGCCATCTGCCTGGAGATACCCTCCTAGCACTACACAGAAATGGCATAGACGAGCAAGGGAGGATCATCGGCTCAAAGGGCGCAATTCCCTTCATCCAGAATCTGCCACCAGAAGCTGTGAGGCGTTTTCAGGAGCAGGTGGAGCTGATAGACTGCATAGGGCTGGAGGATGAAGACGAGATCGCCCTGCAAATCGAAAGATACAACCGCTTGGCTGAGCCCTATCCTGGTGAGCCTTTCCTGGTGGTCAAGAGGAAGGCCGCGCGAGAGGAGATCTGGGCAGGAGAAGGAGACCTGATCTTAGGTGCGGAAACGGCCATGGACACAGCTGCGTGGCTCGTTTTCGCAGAGGAAAATTAGCTGGGGGGAACTTGCGTGTTCAGGTTCAAGCACGAGCAGACAATTGTAAACGTCGGGGGCGTGAAATTTGGAGGCCAGCCTGGCGAGCTGCCCACGGTTCTTTGTGGCACAATATTTTATCAGGGGCATAGGATTGTGCAGGATGATGCGCTGGGGGTCTTCGACAGGCTCGCAGCCGAGCTGCTTGTGAGCCGCCAGGCAGAGCTCTCCGAAGAGACCGGAAATCCGGCAATCTTGCATCTTTACGCCCGCACCATAGAGGCTGCAGAAAGATATCTTGCTTTTGCAGACGATGCTTGGGATGGGCCGCTGATCATCGACTCTGCAGATCCTTCGGTGCGTTCAGCCTCAGCACAGCTCGTCTCGGAGATTGGATATGCAGACAAATCCATTTACAACAGCATCAGCGTCGCCACAGGTGAGGCTGAAGCGCAGGCAATCAGGGATTCGGAGATGGATTCGGCCATAATCTTAGCCTACAACCCAGCGAACTCAAGCGTTGACGGATCTCTTCAGGTTCTGGAGACAGGAGGATCTGTCAAGGAAAAGGGCTTGATTTCGCTCGCAAACGACGCTGGATTGGTCAATCTGCTTATCGACCCTGGCATCGTTCCACTCGGCAGCGGCGCCGGATCGGCGCTGCGCTTTTCCGTAGTTGTCAAGGCAAGGCTCGGGCTGCCCACAGGCTCAGGAATTCACAATGCTGTAAGCGCATGGCCTTGGCTGCGTTCAGCGGATAAGGCTACAAAGTGGTGCTGCGATGCTGCAGCCTCAGCCCTGCAGCTTGGGGCAGCGGGCGACTTCTTGCTTTACGGGCCGATTGAGAGTGCGAAGTTCATCTTCCCAGCGGCAGCAATGGCCGATATCATGATTGCAGAGGCAGTGAGAGATCTGGAGATCGAGCCTGCCTTGGAGCATCCTCTCAATCGATTGGTCTAGAATTGATTTATACGGGATGAGAAGAGACTGCACATCATGTATCTTTCTCGCGAGGAGGAGGACATCTGCAGGGGCGACCATGGCCCAACCCTCCAGAAGATGATGAATATCTTGGTGGCTCTGGGCGAGATCTATGGCGCAGAAAGGCTTGTGCCCGTGAGGTCTGTTCAGATTGCAGGCGTATCATTCAAGAATATCGGCGACGCAGGCCTGCAGTGGATATCTGATCTCAATGGTCGCGTGCGGGTGCCGAGCATCCTCAATCCATGTGGAATGGACCTTCGCCGCTGGAAGGAGATGGGAATCACGGAAGAGTTCGCTTGCAAGCAGCAGGCTACCATCGATGCTTACCGTAAACTGAAAATCACCACAGACTGTACCTGTACGCCCTACCAGCTCTACGACTCCCTGGCATGCCGGGGCGATCACCTTGCCTGGAGCGAATCGTCTGCTGTCTCATACGCCAACTCTGTCATTGGCGCCATGACCAACAGGGAGGGCGGGCCTTCCGCGCTGGCGGCAGCACTGATCGGAAAGACGCCGCTCTATGGTTACCACCTGGATGAAAACCGCAAGCCCACGCACCTAGTTGAAATTAAGGACGAATTAGCGGGCGCTGACTATGGAGCTGTTGGGTTTCTTGTGGGCAGGATCGTCAAGGATGGCGTGCCCATTTTCCATCTGCGATCCAGGCCCAATTCAGACGAGCTGAAGGCCCTCGGTGCATCCATGGCCGCCAGTGGATCTGTTGCCCTCTACTACGTCAAGAACGTCACGCCACCGCCACCTTCCCAGGCGAGGCCTGAGGAGAAAATCGCCATTGATAGAGCGGATATCGACGATGTTTACAAAAAACATTCTGGAAGAGATGCAGACATCATTGCGCTGGGATGTCCCCATTGCTCCGAGCAGGAGCTGGAGCAGGTTGCCGCGCTGCTAGAAGGAAAGACTGTGAAAAAGGAGCTGTGGGTCTTTACAGCCAGGAAGATCGCAGAATCGTGCCCGGAGCTTGTGGCCAGGATCGAGGCGAGCGGTGCTAGGGTCTTTTGCGACACCTGCATGGTGGTCTCCCCTGCATGCGAGCGCTACAAGAAGATGATGGTGAACTCAGGGAAGGCGCTGGTCTACATCCCAGGCCTTTGCGGCGTTCAGGCTGGCTTTGGCACCTTGGAGAGGTGCATCGATTCAGCGCTTGGGAGGCTTTGAGATTGGAGATCTTGTGCAGAAAAATTGCTCCAGGCTGCGCAAGCGGCCCGGCCCTGGCAACGAAGGAGCCGATATCCTTCCTGGGAAACGTCGATCCCAATACAGGCGTGGTAGTAGACCCCGCGCATGATCTATTTGGCCAGTGCATTGCAGGAAATGTTCTCATCTTTCCCGGGGGCAAGGGCTCTACCGTCGGGTCTTATGTGATTTACCAGCTCAAGAAGAGGGGCTTGGCTCCTGCGGCCATGATTAACCTGCGCTCTGAGCCCATAGTGGCAGTCGGGGCAATAATCAGCGGCATCCCTCTTGTGGACGGAGTGCCGGAGGGGATGATGCAGATCAAGAGCGGCACATGGATAGAGGTCGACGCCGACCATGGACTTATCAGGATTTGAGTGAGGGAATTTGGGTCAGGCTTTTGCAAAGGCCTCAAGAAACCTGTCATTTTGCTCGGGCGTTCCGATGCTGACGCGCAGGCAGTGCATCCCAGCACCAGGAAAAGAGCTGCAGTCTCTTACCACTACACCTTGGCACAGCAACCGTTCTGCTACGATGCTTGATCTCTCCTGTGTAAAGATGCAGATGAAGTTGCCCTGTGAAGGATGAGCCCCGTCCAGCTGCAGAAGCAGTCGCTCTCGCTCAGCGATAATCTTTGCCGTCGTCTTCTTCATGTAGTCCAGATCCTTCAAGGCGACCACTCCTGCTGCCAGGGATGCACTGCTCATGCTGAACAGAGGTGCCACGCGCCGATACTGTGCGGCCAGCCACTGTGGCGCAACAGCATAGCCCAGGCGCAGGCCTGCCAGGCCAAATGCCTTTGAAAGCGTCCTTCCCACGACCAGATTATCATATTCCTTGACCAGAGAGATCAGGCTCTTTTCAGCAAACTCGGCATAAGCTTCGTCCAGAAAGACCATCCCCTCTGTGCCTTCGAGAATCGCCCTGGCCGTCTCCTCCGAGATGATGCTGCCAGTCGGATTGTTTGGAGCACAGATGAAGACCATCTTCATCCCATCGGGGATGTGCGGGTTCAGTTCAAAGCCGGAAAGCATCGGTTGGCGGACGACCTGTGCTTGGCAGAGCCGAGCGGCCAGAGCGTACAGATTGTAGGTAGGAATGGGAATGAGAGCCTTGTCTCCCCTGCCGAGGAAGAGCCGGGCGATGTTCATTATGATCTCGTCCATGCCCGCGCCTGCAACTATATTTTCTTCTGGAAAGCCCACATAGTTTGCCACAGCACTGACAAATGGCTGAGGATCTGGGTATCTGTGTAACGACGCCTCTGACAGGGCCTCACGCACTCTGGGGCTGGGGCCGTATGGATTCTCGTTACGGCTGAGGATTAAGATATCTTGCAGGGCAACGCCATATCTGCGGGACACCTCAACGGGATTGGGACCCGCCTCATCAGGCTCGATGTCTGCCAGGAAGGGCATGAGATTGCGGGAGTAATCAGACAAGTTGCTCACAAAAGACAGTTCTTAGTCTGGAGGTGTATTTATCCTTTCAACTGGAGGCCGGCATGCTGGCTCGACAAAAACGAAAACCCTTTTATCTTCTCTTAACCCTCAAGCATCGCATGTTCAAGATCGGTTTTGTAAAACTGGGAAACATTGCTACATCAACGGCAATTGATCTCGCCCTGGACGAAATTGCGGAAAGGACGGATCTAGAGTTTAAGATCATCAGCTTTGGACCAAAGATGACCAAGAAAGAGGGAGAAGCTTCGGCAGAGCTGAAGGCTTGGGGGCCGCAGCTCGTCGTGGTAAGCAGTCCCAATGCTGCGACCGCAGGACCTACGAGCGCGCGCGAGCAGTTCAAGGGCTTGCCAACCATCGTCATCTCAGACGGCCCTACCAAGAAAGAAGCGCGCGATGCTCTTGCTGCCGAGGGCTTTGGCTACATAATCCTTCCCGTAGACCCTCTCATCGGAGCCAAGCGCGAGTTCCTCGACCCATCAGAGATGGCCCTCTTCAACTCCGATGCGCTGAAGGTCCTGGCCGCCTGCGGCGCAATCAGGCTGGTTCAGGAAGAGCTGGACAAGGCCATGACGTCAATTGCTAGCGGTGAGCCAAAGCTACCCGCGATCCTTGCCACGCCAGAAAAGTGTGCTGAGCGCATGAACTTTTCCAATCCATATGCTCGCGCCAAAGCAGTTGCTGCGCTCTATATGGCACAGACTGTGGCAACCATCGACGCTACAGCCTGCTTCCGTCTCAAGGAGCTAGAGGCCATAGCCCTTATGGCCGCCGCGGGCCACGAGGTCATGCGAGCGGCAGGCCGCCTGGCGGATGAGTCCAGGGAGATGGAGAAGGCGAATGATTCTGTCTCCAGAAAGCCACATGCCCGCACTGGAGAGTTGATGGCAAAGACAAGGCTGCTGGAAAAGCCGGGAAAGATCTGAAAAGATCACTTTCGCCCCGCGTGGATCGTGAATAAATACATTCAGGTGCAACCAGATCTCCGTTGTGAAAAGAGGGATTGCAGTCCGGCCCTACACGTTTCTGGGCCTTGAGAGCAATCTCCTCACCCCATGCTGAGATCGTCCATCATCGTTTCATCTATTTTTTCTCTTGCTTCTTGATATGCTTCAGCCTTCCGCCGCAGATCGTGCAGAGGTCTTCTGCCACGAGATAATGCCTGCCACACAGGGTGCAGTAAAGCCCACTGTGCTTAAGGACTGCCGAATCCAGCTCCACAGCCATCCTCCTATACTAAATTGTTACGTACAATTGTACTGTTAGACTGCTCAACAATAATAGCTTTTGGTGAATGAAAGTCCCTTAACTCTGATTATAATCGCTGTTTATGATTATTTGTACTGATGCGATTGCTTTTTTTTGAGCCGTCAGATCATCCTGTCCTCGTCTTTTTCTTCCACATACAGCTCCGGCAGCGCATTCATGTACTCCTTGATCATTATTGGAAAGGACCTAGATTCCATGAAGCGCAGGCCGAGCTGCTCTGCCCAGCGCTGGATGCCCAGGTCTTGAGAGATCACAGCCGCATCCAGCTCCTTGGCCAAGAGCAAGACATCTATGTCAGGAGCACTGTCAAGGATGCCGTAGCGAAGTGCAGCTCTGTATTTCTCCCTGAACTTGCGGATGATGCTTCCCACGACCTCTCTTTCGATCTCATCCTTCATCTCCTTCAAGCTGTTGCCTCCTTCGCTCAGGGCTATGCACCGGGTTACGGATTCCCAGATGGCCTCCTCGGAGATGTTCATGCCCTTGTTGATGCGGCTGCGCATGTAGTCGACATACTCATAAAAGATCTTCGAAGGCACCTTAACCTTGTACCTATCCGGTGTCTTTTTGACGAGCCAGGTATCGACCTTGCTCAGGACTGCAGAATCGCAGTTATTGTGACGGGCAAAGTCCTTGATCTCATTGTATACCGAAGGATAAGGGATGTAGCAGCTGATTCCCAGATGAAGTCTGCCTTCGGCTACGCGGTCTAGGATGGCATTCATTCCTTCGCAAATGCTGGTACAGCCCTCGCTCTCCCAGGCAAGTGAGTCTGTGAGTGCTGTTGTATCCAGCACGAACCTTTGGCGCAGCATTGCTAATGCTATTTGAAAGAAGTGCTATATGACTGCTTCTAGAAGATGAGCGCAAGCTATATGAATTTCGACACAAACGGGAGGCGGTGATGAAAATGGCAAAAGATAAGAAAAAGAAGAGCAAAGGTCCACAGGATCGCAACAGCAATTATCAGTTGAAAAATGGCAATTCGGTCTCTGGGAAGAAGGGGAAGAATTCAGAATCCTGCAAGCCAGTCGGGACAAAAGCATCTGGAAAAGCCCAGGCAAAGCCCTCGGGTCAAAAAGGCTTCATGTCTGGCATCACCAACAGCATCACAAAGATGCTCAGACACCAATAATATTTTTTGTTAGATTGTGCCTGGTCTTATGCTTCTTCCTTCCTCCTGCTCTGGAACTCCTGTTGTACATCGCATCCTAGGCGTCCTATGGCATCGGATCGGCACTGACGGCAGTGCTTCATCTGCTTGATGATCCTTCCCAGCTCCTCCTGGATCCTTCTCTTCTCCTCAGGCGACGGGGGCTTGATGTGCGCAAACTTGTACTGGGGAATCAGGGGCATGACATTGTGGATGTAGACTCCCATGGACTTGATCTTGCGGGCTATGTCGAAGACGTGCTTGTCGTTGATTCCAGGGATGAGGACTGTGTTGATCTTGACGATCTTCTTTTTCTTGAGGGCCTCTTCAATGCCCTTCAGCTGCTGGTCGCGCAGCAGAGTTGCAGCCTCTAGGCCCTCGTATCTCTTGCCTTTATAAAATACGAAGTCATAGATCTGCTGGCCGATTTGGGGATCTATGGCGTTCAGCGTAACTGTGATGTTGGAGACGCCGAGCCGATCCAGTTCCTCAATCCTGTCAGGCAAGAGAAGGCCATTGGTGCTAATGCAGAGGATGATGTTGGGATACTTCTCCCCTACCAGGCGGAGCGTCTCGAAGGTCTCCTCGTTTGCCAGGGGCTCGCCAGGACCTGCTACTGCGACTACCTTGATGTAATGATACTTATCAAGCACCTGATCCACGCGCTCCAGGGCCTCCAAGGGTTTCAGGACTTGAGAGGTCACGCCAGGCCTGGACTCGTTCACGCAGTCGTAGTCCCGCACACAGTACTTGCACTGAATGTTGCATTTAGGCGCCACAGCCAGGTGCATCCTGCCGAAAGCATGACAGGCCTTCTCGCTGAAACACGGATGCTCCTGAATCCGCCTGAGCTGCTCAGGGTCGTACGGGACCTCCCTACCACTTACGTTGGCAACGGGAAACGTCTCTTGGCTCATGATTGGAACTCCACTGTTGTTCTTCTTTCTTGGTTATAGCCTAAGACAGCTAAAAGACTTGCGCAAAGCAGGAGGATTGCTTCGCAGCAGATGAGAGACAAAGCTTCTTATCAGATGACTCTACGAATAGCCTGCCATGCCTGATAAGGACAAGCTTGTGATATGGCCCATGTATTTCGATGCAGCCCGTTCCCGGAGCGAGGGCAGAATGGTCTCTTTGCAGGAGGCCGTAAACGAGCCCACTCTCGATATTGTGATCAATGCAGCCATTAAATCAGGGCTCAAGCCAGAGATCGAGCGCGAAAAGAGGCACCCCAAGACCTGGCATAACCCTGAGGCATCGGGAAGGATATTGGTTTTAAAGAAAGGACCCAAGTCAGCAGTTATCAAGAAGATTGCTGGATCCCTCCCGCGAAAATTGAAGAGAAGAAGCCAGTAGGGGCGACCGGACCGAAGGTGACCCTTCCTGCCAATGCAAGGGTTAGGGGTCCGCCCTAACGCTCCTGAAGGGTCTCGTACTCCTTCACGATCTCTTTTCCGACCACAACCTCATCGATGCTGTGAACTGCGGCGCCGAAGTTCCTTATCACATCTTCCACGCCTTCGTAGTCGATATTCTCTCCCTGGATGGTGGCCTTGACGGTTTCTGTCTGCTGGTCCACCTCGTATAGGCTCAGGTTCACGCCAGTGACGCCGCTAACCTTGGCGATTCCTGTGGCCAGGTCCAGCATGGTGGGAACATGCGGCTTCAAAACGTCCAAGACCAAACGTCTAATCATTGTATTGCTCATCTGTCCGATTCTCTGGTGCATCCTTGTTCTACCTTAAGATCCACCTTTGTTATAGCCGTCAGGTTATTATTAACTTTTTGCATCCATCATTTTGATTGTAGATATGTTTAATACCCTTCAGGCTTTCAGCCAATGATGCATGATTGATCTTCATACTCACACTACATTCAGCGACGGAGAACTCATACCTAGCGAGCTGGTGCGCCGGGCAGAGACCTTGGGCTACACAGCCATCGGCATAACCGATCATGTGGACTTCACAAACATCGAGCACGTCCTGAATTGTGTTTCAAAGGCTAAATATCTGGAAGATGTATTGGATATTAAGATCTTGCCAGGCGTGGAGCTGACGCATGTGCCTCCTGCGAAGATCTCATCGCTCGTAGCCATTGCCCGAAAGCTCGGAGCTGAGGTTGTGGTGGTGCATGGCGAGACGCCAGTGGAGCCAGTGCGGCCTGGAACCAACAGGGCTGCGATTGAGGCTGGAGCAGACATCCTGGCTCATCCAGGCTTCATAACGCTGGAAGAGGCGGAACTTGCAGCAGAGAACAACACATGCCTTGAGATAACATCTCGAGGCGGGCACAATATCACCAATGGTCACGTCGCCAGGGTGGCAAGGCAGGCCAAAGCAAAGATGGTGGTGAATACAGATACCCATGCTCCTGAAGACCTCATCAGCAGCGAGCGTGCAGTCGAGATCGCTACAGGCGCAGGCCTTGATCGGGATCAGGCTTCGGTGATCGTAAAGGATCATGCCATCGTCAAGGGGATGAATAGATGGACATTGTAGCAATCGACATTTCGGGCAGGCATGCAGTGCAAGGCAAGTATCAGATGGTGTGCGCTAGTAGTCTCTGCCCGCGTATCTCCAATTTTCATCGAAAAGATCCACTGTGTTAGAATCCCCCCGTCTGGCAGAGACAGTGGACCTGAACACCGTGGCCGATTTAACAAGTGCAGCCTGCATGTGCCTTCCAGGAACTATCGTCGCGGAGCCTGGTGACTTTTACAATCAGGAGATTTGGAGGGTGAAGAGCATTCTTGGCAGAGAATTCAAGTATCCAGAGACGCTTGCAGAGATGACTGCAATAGAGCTCGCTCATCACATCTCTTTGGCAGGAAGAAGGCTTATCATCCATCCGGGAAGAGATGAAGGCTGAACAGAGTGGACAAAGGTATCTGGTACAGCCCAAAATGCCGCAACATGATGATAAGACAGCAGTCTTGCTGATGAGGGAGGATCCTGGCAAGCCCATGGATCCCTACAGGATGGATGAGCTGCGAGATCTTGCAGGCGCTGCTGGATACAGAGTTCTTGCAGAGATAACCCAGCGCAAAGACCGCGATCATCGCTTTCAGATTGGCAGGGGAAAGATCGCCGAGGCCGTGGGCTACAACTCAAAGAAGCTGATATTTTACAACCCCCAGGGATCGCAATATAGCCCATGTCAGAGATCTTAAGAGAGCATTTCCAGCTCAAAGAGACAATAGTCACCATCGCTGCCCGTGAGCAAAGCCACATAGAGGCTGCGAAGAGATCCATCCGGGAACAGCGCAGGCTTCTGGAGGACTTCATCTGCAAAGACCCATTCTTCATGATCACCATGGATACATATGACCTTGGCAATGATGATGCTCCAGATATTGTGCTGCAGATGATCAAGTGCACAGCCGTCTTCGGCATCGGGCCCATGGCTGCAGTGGCAGGCGCCATCGCCAAGTATGCTACTCAGGCCATGATGGAAGATGGTGCGACTTATGCTATCGTCGATAACGGTGGCGATCTTTCCCTGCTAAATGACGAGCCAGTAGTAGTAGGGATATATACAGGAGCGTCCAGCATCAAGGATTTGGCATTCGAGATACCGGAGCGCTCAGAGCCGCTTGGGATTGCCACAAGCTCTGGCACAGTAGGCCCGTCCATAAGCTTTGGCTGGGCTGACGCTGCCACTGTGATATCCCAGGACCCTGCGCTGGCCGATGCTGCAGCTACTGCTCTTGGGAATGCAGTACAAGCAAAAGGAAGTTTGACAGAGTGCTTTTCGGCAGTTGACCGGCCTGGAATTGAGGGCGCCCTTGTGATCCGGGGCGAGGAGATGGCGCTGTGGGGAGATCTGCCAATGATGCGACGTGCGCGAGTTGGGACTGAGAGGATAACTAAAGGCTGGCCGGACATTTGAGCCTCATCGAAACCTTTACCTACATCTACACCAACTGCGAATCATCAGGTGACCCTTATTGCAATTACTCCTGATTCACTCAGATTATATTGAATTCGAGGCCAAGCGGCCCACCAAGATGGCAGAAGAAGTCGAAGAGCAGGCCAGGAAGGGCAGGCTCGAGGAGGCACTATGCGCCTTTATTGCAGTGGAGAAGTTCGACGAAGACGACCCAGAGGCAGTCATATCAGAGGGCGCAAAGCAGATCTCAGACGTGGCAGGACAGGTCCACGCCGACAGGATAATGCTCTATCCATATGCGCACCTCAGCCCCAATCTATCCACTCCGGCGACAGCTGTAAAGATCCTCAAAGGCATGCAGGAGGCACTTTCCGGGAACTATGAGGTCATGCGCGCGCCTTTCGGCTGGTACAAGTCATTCACATTGAGCTGCAAAGGCCATCCTCTCTCCGAGCTGTCCCGATCCATAAAGCTTGGCGAGGGTGAGGTGGTGTCCGAGGCCCTCAAGTCCGAGGCCAAGGCAGTCTCCTACTGGAAGATCATGGACCTCGATGGGAAGTTGGTGGACGCCGATAAATTCGACTTCACGGGCCATGAAAAGCTGAAGAAGTTCACCTTCTACGAGATCTCCAAGGCGCGGGCCGTGGACAGGGTTCCACCCCACGTGGAGCTCATGAGGCGCCTGGAGATGGTGGACTACGAGCCAGGCTCAGATCCAGGCAACATGCGCTACTACCCGAAGGGGAGGCTGGTCAAGTCGCTCCTGGAAAATTTAGTGCTTGACAAGGCGACTGAGATGGGCGCGATGGAGGTCGAGACGCCCATCATGTACGATATGGAGCATCCGACGCTCAAGAAGTACCTCGACCGCTTCCCTGCCCGTCAGTACCAGATTGAGGCTGACAAAAAGAAGCTGTTCCTGCGCTTCGCTGCGTGCTTCGGCCAGTTCCTCATGGGCCATGACATGACGATCTCCTACAAGGCCATGCCCCTGAGGATGTTCGAGATCACGAGGTACAGTTTCCGGCGCGAGCAGCGCGGGGAGCTGGTGGGCATCCGCCGCTTGCGCGCATTTACCATGCCTGACATGCACACCCTGACCCGCGATATGGGCCAGGCGATGGCGGAGTTCAGGAAGCAGTACGAGGCGAGCATCGCGGTGCTAAAGGATGTGGGCCTCGATCTTGGCGACTACGAGGTCGCAATCAGGTTTACCAAGGACTTTTACAACGAGAACAAGGAGTTCATCGAGGGCCTGGTGAACATCGTCCAAAAGCCTGTGCTCATTGAGATGTGGGATGACAGGTTCTTTTACTTCGTTCTCAAGTTCGAGTTCAACTTTGTGGACACCCTGGACAAGGCCAGCGCCCTGTCCACTGTGCAAATAGACGTCGAGAATGCACAGCGCTATGACATCACTTACGTCGATGAAGCCGGGGAGAAGCAGCGCCCAATTTTATTGCACTGCTCTCCATCTGGGGCCATCGAGCGCGTCATGTATGCGCTCCTGGAGAAAGCTGCCCGAGAAGCAGAGCAGGGCAAGCTGCCCATGCTGCCAACCTGGCTCTCGCCCACGCAGGTCAGGATCATCCCAGTGGCTGAGCGGCACCAGGCGCGGGCTCTTGAAGTAGTCAAAGAGCTTGGATTTAGGACGGACATCGACGATAGAGATGAGACTGTGTCAAAGAAGATCCGCGACGCAGGAAGGGAGTGGGTGCCGTATGTGGTCGTCATCGGCGATGATGAGCAGGCATCCGGCCAGCTAGCTGTCACAGTTCGCGCCGATTCAACTCCAAAGTCTCCAGCGAAGGCCAAGATGAGCGTAGATGATCTCAGGAAAAGGATATCGTCTGAGACTGTTGGAAAGCCCTGGCGCAGACTGCCGCTGCCAGTGAGGCTCTCTGAGAGGCCCAGGTTCATTTGAGGTGATGATATGTTTCCAGGATTAGGAGGCTTAGGCGGGAGGGGCCAAATGAGCCCTCGAAAGATGAAGGGCATGTTGAAGAGCATGGGCATAGACATCGAGGAGCTGGAGGGGGTCAAAGAGGTCGTCATTCGCATGCCTGACAAGGAGATAGTAATTGAGAATGCATCTGTCGCTGTTATGGATGCGCACGGAGTGCGCAGCTACCAGATATCGGGCGATGCTTCAGAGCGTCCCATTTCTGGCATTGCTCAAGAGGAGCCGGTTCCTGAGATCCCAGACTCGGATGTGGAATTGGTCGTCGCTCAGACAGGCGCAAGGCCGCAAGAGGCGAAGGCTGCGCTGCAGGAGGCCAGGGGAGATCTGGCAGCGGCTATAATGAAGCTTGGAGGAAAGTAGGCAGAAGTGAACAGCTCGCCCAGGATCATTCGCGATCCAGTTTACAGGGCCATTCAGGTGGATGAGCTTGAGTGGCTGCTCATAAAGTCCAGACCGATGCAGCGTTTGAGGGGCATAAAACAGCTTGGTCTGGTGGATGCCGTCTATCCCGGTGCCATTCACACCAGGTTCGAGCACTCTCTGGGAACTATGCACATGGCAGGGCTCATTGCCAGCCATTTGGACCTGTCGCAGGACGATGTGCGAAAGGTCCGACTGGCTGGCCTCCTGCACGATGTCGGGCACTCAGCTCTCTCTCACGCTGTGGAAGGAGTGCTCAGCCGCAACCCAGAAATCCAGCCAACATTTGGCGGCAGGCGCATCTCAAGACACGAGGAGTTCACTCGTCAGATCATAGCAGCTCACCCTTTCGGGGAAAAGGCGACTTTGGCATGCGAGCAGGCCTTTGGCAGCGCAGATGAGCTCTTTTCTGAGGTATCTGATATCGCTTCAGGGGGCAGGCCGCCGTTAGGCCAGATCATCGCAGGTGACCTGGATGCCGACAGGATCGACTTCCTGTTGCGTGACTCACATCACTCTGGAGTCAACCTTGGCATTGTTGACATGAACCAGATCCTTCAGGCTCTCACAATCTGCAATGGCAGGTTAGTGCTGGCAGGAGAAGGCGACTACAAGGCCGAAATGTCCAGGACGGCCGCAGAATCGATGCTGATCGCCAGAGCGCATCACTACAATGCGCTCATCTACCATCCAACGGTTCAATCCATCAGGGCCATGCTACTTGCAGCTCTTGAGAATGCCCTCGCGAATATCGACCCGGATGAGGCCAGGTCCGAGATAGTCCTTTTCTTCCGGGAGTACACAGACCAGGACCTTCTTAGGTTTATCTGGGAGAGTGGGGATGATTCATCGCGGGAGCTGTTGCAGCGCATAAAGTTCGGCAGGGAATATCCCCTCGCAGCGAGGTTCGACCATCGTTCTTTGCCGCCGGACATAAGGATGGCTCTGTCCACAATCTCCCGTCATGGACGAATGAGGAAGCTCTTTGAAAGCGGTCTTGGCAAAAGATATGGGGCACTTGTGGACATCACCGTGGGCAGCGGAGTGCCGCGGTCCACTAGAACTGAGACAGGCGGCTTTCTTTATGATGAATCGGCTCTGGCAGCCGGCCTTGTCAAGTCCCTGACCCGTCAGATAGCGCTCTCTTTCTTCCATGACGGCAAAGTGGAGGTCTCGCTGGATGATGTCAGGGCGCAGGCGGCCAGGCTACTGGGCTTCATCCGGGCTGAGAGCTACCTTCCCATCGAAGGGCTGCTGTTGCTTTTCTACACATTACACCTTCTGCTATCAGAGACCTTTGGCCAGAGAATTCTGGTCCCAAGGTTTCGGAACATAACCTGGCTGTACAGAACTGTTTTGAAGCTGAAGGAACTTGGCCAGGCCAATCTATCCAGCTTTTTCGATTACCCTTTCCACACTGACTATGGCTTTCCTTACAGCGAGAAGCTATTTGAGGACATACAGATCCTGGTGGCCATGGGAATGATCTATCAGGATCAACGGCACTATGAGGACAAAGGCTCTTGGCTTCAACGCTATGAATACATGCTTACTGCTGAGGGTTTGAAATATTCTGAATCGATTTCAAACTCTTATAAACTAGAGAGAAAAATTATAGAAGATCATATAAAATTTGAACGACATCAGATACCATACGATCTGGTCAGCATACTTCTGGAAAGATATTTGAGATGAGATTGAAAGAATCAAGACCTGAACTGATTATTTAAATGGTCCCGAATCTCCCTTACCGCCTCTCGCAACGATCTTTGGTTATCGTAGTCCAGAATGATCTCTTCTAAATCGGCATGGGGCATTGCAGATAGCTCCTTTGCTTTTTCAGTCAGGTTTGGCACTGCCCGCAGGATATTGTCCACTATGCTAACAGTGGCCTGGCGCGCTGTTCGGGAAAGTGGATTGAGATCTATGGCGATGACCTTCTTTCCCATCGCCACCAATGCCTCGCATCTGTCCCCATCCTCAAGTGGGATCAGCACAACATCCGAATCAAAGATCCCGCCCCTGGTGGCTTTAGCTCGAGCATGATCAAGGCCTGGAACGATTGCGTCTGGTCTCTCTCCCAGAACCTGCGTTGCGCCAAGCTCGCGCAGAAGGTCTGCAATTCTCTTCACCCGCTCTTCGGATCTGTGGAAAAGGTTAACCTCAAGGGGCGCTCTCAAGATGCTGGCCAGCTTAACCATCTCTCCAGGCACAAGGGCTGCGACGTTGCCATTGACGCTCAGCGCCGGACGCTTGGCCGCAAGCAACATGGCTGCTGCTACATACGTGGCCCTGTCTGCTGACTCGGTGGTCTTCTCGCCCAGAAGATAATCAAAGCACTCACCTCTGCCCTGGGCAATAAGCCCCTGGCTGCTGGTAAATCCTCTCTTCACGCCCTCTGCCACACGCTCGCGCGCCACTAAAGATGCATATCTAGGATGTGATTTTGGAATGTCAGTCAAGATTGGCACCTCTTTGTGATATGGTCGTAGTATGCACCTCTCCAAAGCTTTTCAATGCCTCCAATCCGCCAAAGGCAAAGACTGCATCACCGAGCATGACCATGCTCGCCATTCCGCCCACAGCTTCTACAGCCTCGATGGCATCAAGAGCCCAGTCGCTCGCAAGCCCTGCCTGAACGGTGAAACGCCGGGACAGACGCATGAAATCTCTCAGGGTAGGCCTCCTCAATAGCTCTTTTAACGCAGCCTCACCTGCCTCGTTGACAGCCTTCATCCTGGCCTTATCGGAAAGCACATCTTTGGTGGAGATGGGACCTGATACAACATAGTTCACTTTAAGAGGCGGAACTGGAATGCGGTCCACCCTGCCGATGCCTGGCGCGCCTGGCTCCAGGCGAATCACCAGGCCGCCCGTGTTTTGGCCTATCACGTCCCCCAGACCAGTGCCGCTCAAGACCTCGGCAACATGGGCCACAGAAGCCGCCTGATCTGCAGTCAGGCCCAGGTCGAAGTGTGCATTGAGTGCCAATGCGCATCCCAGAGCGCCTGCGCCGCTGGCCCCGAAGCCCGAGCCAAGAGGCATGTCCAGCTTCGTCCTCACCCGCACAGGCGATTTTGCAAGCCTGTCCACTACGTAGCGGCTCACTGGAGCATCAGAAGAGCTTTCATTGAGGATTATCTCAGTTTGCAGGGCATCTTCGACCGATGTTGTGGCTCCCAAGACCAGTGCAAGGCCGCAGCCAATTGAGCCCGAAGTCTTTGGATCATCTGAACGTTTTGCTGCGAAAAAACCTGTGATATGTGAGGGAACCCAAGACCTCATGATCTCATAGACTCCACAAGGGCATCGATGATCTTTCCAGCTATCAGGCTCTTTTTGCCTTCTGCTCTTATGGCGTGACCTTCGCGGTCGATTATCACAACACTGTTCTCATCTGTGCCCATCTTGCCCAGGCTGACATCATTTGCAACCACAATGTCTAGGCCGTATGACTGCATTGACTCTCGTGCCCTCTGCAATAATTCATCCTCAGTGACGCCAGCCTCTGCCTTGAAGCCCACGATCTTGAGATCTGGATATGCGGCCCGCACTGTTTTTATTATCTTCTTTGTGGGCCTTAGCGTTAGCGTCAGCTCTTGTCCGGACTTGATCTTTCCCTGAGCCGCATCCACAGTGTAATCGGCAACTGCAGCAGCGCTTATCATGGCGGAGCATCCATCTGAAAGCTCTCTTAGCACGACGTTCAGCATATCCTGAGCGCTCTCTGCATAAACCTCTCGCACTGGCAGGCCCTGAGGAAAGCGCGAGACCAGAACAACATCAGCACCGCGCCTGTAAGCTTCAAGTGCTAGCGCAACACCTGTCTTGCCCGATGCTCTGTTTGTCAAGATGCGGATGGAATCGATGCTCTCTGCGTTGGATCCGCTGGAAATGAGGATCCTCTCTCCTCTCAGATCCCCTGGCCCAAGCAGCCTCTCCACTTCCAGCACCACTCGCGAGTTATCTTGAATCTTGGCCTTGCCCTCCTCGATCCTGGGATCGAGCACTGTCACGCCCATCTCCCGAAGTGTCTCCAGGTTTTTCATGACTGCTGGGTGGCGATACATTGCCTCGTGCATTGCAGGAACCACCATGACAGGCTTGCCGCTTCCGATGGCTGTAGTGGCAAAAGTCGTCACTGGTGTGTCGTCTATGCCGCATGCAACCTTGCCAATGGTGTTGGCTGTGGCAGGAGCTATCAGCAGCAGATCTGCTCTTCCTCCCACGCCGCAAAATTCCACGTGCTCCACGCGCCCAGTTATCTTCAAGATCGCGGGGTTTGCGCTGGCGTATTCCAGCGCGTATGGATGCAGTATCTGTCGCGCGGATGGGCTCATAACAGCGTGGACCTCTGCGCCGCGCCGGATGAGGTCGCGAATAAGGTCTACGATGCGGACCGCAGCTATGCTGCCTGTTACTCCTACTACTATACACTTTCCTGATAGTGTATTGCTCACAGTGCCAGAGATCTCTGAGGGCATGATGGTCCATCTAGGTTGGGAGATCTTAAAAAAGATGTCTGTTTCATCCAGTGGGGAAGCACAAACCTTATTTAACTATTCGCCTGAGGGACTATGCCGTGCCGGGGTGGCCTAGCTGGTTAGGGCGCGAGACTCATAGGGTGAATAGCGAAGGACGCGCCTGAGGCATCTCGAAGTCGCGGGCTCGAATCCCGCCCCCGGCATCCTTTTACTGGTAAGCGTTAAAAGAGGCCTATCTGGCTAGCATTCCGCAGTTAGGAATCTGAGGGACGGCCAAGGTGAGGGAGAACAGTATGGATAAACACAGCCTGCTTGAAGAACTGAAGGCTTCTTCGCTAATCTCTATGGGTAATGGATAACCATTTATCATAACTGCATATCAAATAAATTCTGATGTCAATCTCCCAGGAAGAACTCTTCAAGATGGCTCTTGGTTTGGAAGAACCGTGGTACATCCAGGCTATCGATTTTAAGTTTGAAGTGTAGAGTCACGAAATTATTTCGCCTATGATCTAATCTTGGACGCATAGTCCAAGATATGAAATTGAACGAGACGAAGGTTCGCTATATTCTTCGTCAAAACCGCAAAAGGTGCCCACAAAAGAGATTGCGCGGGATGTTAAGGTCTCACAAAGGGGATTCCAGCAGATCATCAAAGAGTACAAGGAGAGGGCAAGAACCTGTCTTGGGCGAAAAAGTTGGTCGCCCCCGCAAACCCTTCGCTGAGAAAGAGGCGGAGGTCATCAGAGCAGCCCATGCTCGCTGTCGCTTTGGAGCGCGAATGCTTGAGGCTGTGATCCGGAGACAATTTAGGTTCTTCGCTATCTCCTGTGGCTTAACTTGATCTACTATGCCTTTCATGGTTTAATCTCGTCTCTGTGCCTCTGTGTCTCTGTGGTTTTGTTCGGTAGCCGTAGGCTTAAATTTCAGCAACTTACTAACTAAAGTGTCCATGAATCCTGATTCGCACCCAAAGCTATGAAAACGAATGCGATCTACTGCAATCTTGATGCGGGCA
>MVQH01000087.1 GCA_002067755.1 Methanosaeta sp. PtaB.Bin018 | reverse complement strand
GGCTGGATGCTGGAGACTGCCTTCAAGAAAGCGATCCAGGTGGGAAAGCGCGTGCGAAAAGAGACCCGCATAAACGAGCGATCTGTTTCGGTGGGATCGGCCGCTGTAGACCTGGCTGAAGAAATTCTGGGCGATCTGAATGGAAAGTCTGTCCTTGTGATTGGAGCAGGAGATACGGGTGAGCTGATCTCCCGAGCGCTTATGGCCAAGAACATTTCATCGCTTTGCGTCACCAACAGGACATTCAGCTCTGCGAAGTCCCTCGCAGAGTGCCTGGGCGGCAATGCTGTTCCCTTCGAGGAGATGAAATCCCGTCTAAAGGTCGCGGATGTGGTTATCAGCGCGACTGCAGCGCCTCATTACATACTGCTCAAAGAGGATATTGAGAGGGCAATGGCCGGCAGAGAAAGCAAGCTGCTCCTGATCGACATCGCCAATCCCAGGGATATCGACGAGGCTGCAGCAGATATCCCGGGCGTGGAGCTGCACAACATCGACAGTCTGCGCAATATCAGCAGCGAAAATATGAAGCAGCGGATGGCAGAGGTGACACGGGTTGAGGCGATCATATCTGAAGAGCTGCAACTGCTGAAAGCAAAATACAAGAGAAAACAGGCAGAGGATCTGCTGGCTGCGCTTTACTCCCAGGCGGAGGCAATCAAGGATCAGGAAGTGCGAAAGGCGATGAATAAGCTCTCAGCTCGCCACACCCTTGGAGAGATCGAGCAGCGGGTGTTGCAGGATATGAGCCACTCCATTGTTAACAAGCTGCTCTCAGAGCCTACCAAGGCCCTCAAGAGCGCAGCTGAGCGAGGCGATAATGAGCTATTGGCCTCCCTCGCAGAGCTGTTTCGGCTGGAGGATACATCATGAGAAGAATGAGGCGGCTAAGAGCGCCAGGAATAAGGGAGATGGTGGCAGAGACAGAGCTCTCCCTCAAGGATTTGATACAACCCATCTTCGTGGACGAGAGGATCTCCGAGGCGAGGATGATAGATGCAATGCCAGGCCAGTTCCGCCAGAGCCTGGAGAGCCTGGCGGCTGAGGCTGGCGCCATCGAGGACCTGGGAGTGCCAGCTGTGCTCCTATTCGGTCTGCCCGCTCAGAAGGATGATGTCGGATCAGGTGCCTATGATTCACAGGGCGTGATTCAGAAGGCTGTACGTAAAATAAAGGAGATATCTGACCTGATAGTGATAACCGACCTGTGCCTCTGTGAATACACCAGCCACGGCCATTGCGGACTCATAAAAGGCGAGAAGATCTTGAACGATGAGACATTGCCGATCTTAGGTGAAGTGGCAGTGAGCCATGCCGAAGCTGGAGCTGACATCGTAGCCCCAAGCGGCATGATGGACTACATGGTTCGTGCCATACGCTCAGCCCTGGACATGGACGGTTTCACTGACACCCCGATCCTCTCATACGCGGCCAAATATGCCTCCACCTTCTATGGACCTTTTCGGGAGGCTGCTGAGTCAGGCTTCGCGTTTGGCGACCGCATGGGATACCAGATGAATCCCGCGAACCTGGCTGAGGCGCTCTGGGAGGTGCAACTGGACATCGAAGAAGGGGCTGACATGGTCATGGTCAAGCCTGCTATGCCATACCTGGACGTGCTGCGCCAGGTGAAGGACATTTTCGGAATGCCCACAGCCGCCTATCAGGTCTCTGGCGAGTACTCCATGATCGTCGCAGCAGCAGATCAGGGCTGGCTGGATGAAAAGGCGGCATTCTTGGAGGCGCTGACCTGCATCAAGCGGGCCGGGGCAGACATGATCATCACTTACTGGGCAAAGGAGTATGCGAAACTGGCTTAGAAAATTGGCGCCAGTACGCCTTTCACGAGGGATACAAAATGAAGATAGCCATGCCGGACGGGAGCAGAAAGGAGATGACGGTGAGCGTGGCCAGCATCGAGGAGATCTTGAAGGATCTACATATAAACCCTGTCGAGGTCGTCGTGGCCAAGAACGGCAAAATTGTGCCGGAGGAGGAGACTGCAAGCTCTGCAGATGAGCTGAAGATCGTGCGAGTAGTACACGGTGGCTAGGTTTGCTCTTATGCTGAATGATCTCGAAAAAAAGAGATACTCCCGCCAGATCCGCCTCTTTGGCGAGGATGGTCAGAAGAGGCTGAAAAAAACAGGCGCCTTCATCGCGGGAGCTGGCGGCCTTGGATCTGTCATATCCATCTACATGGCTGCTGCGGGCTTTGGCATGATTCGCATAGTGGACTGCGATAGCGTCGAGCTCAGCAATTTGAACAGGCAAGTATTGCACTGGAGCGATGACGTGGGCAGAAGCAAGGCCGGATCTGCGAAGGATACGCTTGAGGGCATAAATCCAGAGATAGTGGTTGAGGCTCTGGAGGAGACGATCAGCAGAGAGAACATCGATCAGCTCCTGGGCGGGTGCGACCTCATCATGGATGCCATGGACAATTTCTCTACCAGATACATTCTGAACAAAGCCGCCCTGCAAAAGAAGATCCCTCTCTTTCATGGTGCTATCTGCGGCTACCAGGGGCAGGCCACAACAGTGATACCAGGCAAGACGGCCTGCCTGCGCTGCACCTTTCCGCGAGCGCCTCCGGTCACGACGTTTCCTGCTTTAGGGTCCACTTGCGGGGTGATCGGCTCCATTCAAGTGACTGAGGCTGTGAAGTATGTCTTGGGTTCTGGCGGACTTCTGGAGAATCGACTGATGCTGTGGGATGGCTTGAGCTCCAGCATGGACGAGGTAGCATGCACGCGCAACCCAAGCTGCCAAGACTGTCGTGAAGCTGGTTTGGAAAGAAAAGATGACTGAGAATCGTAATCGAGTGATGAGCAGATGACAGAATGCAAAAAAGCGTTGCTTGCTATGGGCTGCCCGGAGGTGCCTGTGCAGACGAGCATGGCAATCTATCTCTCCCATAAGCTTGAAGCTGCAGGCTACGATGTGACGGTTGCGGGCACAGATGCAGCAGTCAAGCTGCTTAAGGTTGCCGATCCAGATGGATATTATGTGAAAAAGACAGCTGACCTGGACCGGATCATAGCGGATATCGTTGAGAAGAAGGTCGACTTTGATCTATGCTTTGCCTTCATGCACAACGACGCTGGCATGACCTATGGAGCTACATTCAGCGCCATCTCCAGGGCGAAGCTATTTGCAGTGGTCTTCGGCAGGAATGCCGAAGCCCTGGCTGAGGAGATCGAATACCCAGCAGAGAAGATAGTGGCCAAGGCTGTCCACAACCCCAATCCACTTAAGAATAAGATCGACAAGGTGGTCTTGTGAGCTGCATCGAGCAGATGAAGTATAAGCTGTATCTTGAGCGCACATCGTTCAAGGAGGCTCGCGAATACATCGAAAAGAACTCGGAAGAGGTCTACTATGTCGATCCTGGATACAAGATATTCAAGGATTACTACATCATCGGCACGCCGCCTGTGGCCATGGGCGTCAGAGGAAAGGAGATGCTCTTTACCTATGTCAAGCCTTGCCACGGCACCTTCGTCATGGGCATCGACTCGGAGGAGGAGATAAACAGGCTCAGGGAGAATGAGGCGGGTAAGATCAAGAGATCTCAAAAGAAGGGGCCGAAGGAGAGAACAGATCCTGTGCCCTCCAGCTACAGTGAGATTTGGAGAAAATAGCTATGTTGGTAAAAGTGAGGGCATTTGCCAGCATTCGGGAGATTTTGGGCAGGGAGCTTGAGCTCGATCTGAGGGCTGGCTCAACTTTGGAGGAGCTGCTGGAAGGTCTGGCTTCAACCAACCGGAGGTTCAAAGAAGCCGCATTTGAGGAGTCCGGCCAGCTCAGAGACTGGGTGCAGATCATGATAAACAGAAAAATGATCGATCCTCTCCAGGCTCTTGAGGCTGAGCTGCACGAGGGAGACGAGATTGCGATATTTCCTCCTGTCGCTGGAGGCTGATGCGCGGTTGATCAGGATTTCTGATGAGGACTTCTCCCTCGACGAGATGGTAAGGGCGGCCAAAAGAGATGATGCAGGAGCCGTTGTGACATTTCTTGGAACTGTCAGGGACGACGGCATAATTGAGATGCAGCTGGAGGCCTACAGAGAGGCTGCGCTGCCGGTGCTGGAGGGAATCAAGGAGGAGGCCGAGATCAGGTTCAACCTGAAGTCGGTTCAAATCATTCACCGCATCGGCCAGCTCTCTGTAGGAGATAACATCGTTGCCATTGTCTGCTCAGCAGGACACCGAGATGAGGCCTTTCAAGGGTGCAGGTACATCATCGAGGAGCTGAAGAGCAAAGTGCCCATCTGGAAGAAGGAGATTGGAAAGGATGTGGAGAGGTGGGTTTGACATGAGCGAGTATGCGATCGTCTTATGCACGACCGCTCCCGCAGAGGCTGACAAGATCGCAAGAGCCATTGTGGAGGAGAGGCTGGCCGCGTGCGTCAATATTGCCCCTGTTAGGTCTTGCTATGTCTGGGAGGGGAGGTTCACGCAAGAAAACGAGGAGCAGATGATCATCAAGACCGAGCTTGGGATGGTCGAGCCTCTCAGCAAGAGGCTGCTGGAGCTGCACAGCTACAAAGTCCCTGAGATCATCGTCCTCCCAGTCATAGAAGGACACCAACCTTATTTGCAATGGGTCTCAGAGTCTGTGAAGAAGGACCATTGAGAAGACAAAAAAATTGCCCCCCCCTCAAGCGTACATCTCTCCCCGCTCCGCCTCGCGTGAGGCCTTCTTGCGCAATTCCTTTCCCATCTTGGCATAATACTTCATGGTATCTGGCGTGACAGAGGGCCCTATCTCCTCAAGAGCGGCTAGGAAGTGCCTCTGACAGATCTTCTCAGATGCCATATCCTCACGCAAAGCAAGCCGCCCAGCCTTTCGAACCAAGGAGGCTATATCTGCGCCTGTATACTGATCCGTCAGATCGATCAGCTCGTCTATGTCGACATCCTCGGCCAGTGGCGCCTTTTGCAGGTGAACTTGCAGGATCTTCTTGCGGGACCCTTTGTCTGGCACTGGAACCATGATCAGCTCATCGAAGCGCCCTGGCCTGAGCAACGCCGGGTCGATGATATCGGGTCGGTTGGTGGCCCCGATCACAACCACTCCTCGGAGCTCTTCTAAGCCGTCCATCTCGCTGAGAAGCTGGTTGACAACTCGCTCTGTGACATGAGGCTCTCCGATGGCTCCTCCTCGCACAGGCACCAGTGCATCCAGCTCATCCAGGAAGATGATGGATGGTGCGACCTGCCTCGCCTTGCGGAAGATCTCCTCGACCTTCTTTTCGCTCTCACCATACCACTTGGAGAGGAGTGCGCTGCCTTTAACTGAGATGAAGTTCGCCTCGCTCTCGTTGGCCACGGCCTTGGCGAGCATTGTCTTTCCGGTGCCCGGCGGCCCGTAGAGAAGAATTCCCTTGGGCGCCTCAAGTCCCAAGCGTCGGAAGCTGTCAGCATTCCTCAAAGGCCACTCCACAGCCTCCACGAGGAGCTGCTTGACGCCCTCCAGGCCTCCGATGTCCTGCCAGCTCACATTCGGAACCTCGACTAGTATCTCTCGCATGGCAGAGGGCTGAACATCTCTCAGGGCGTCCTCGAAGTCGTCCCTATGCACTATGAGCCTGTCCAGAAT
>MVQH01000086.1 GCA_002067755.1 Methanosaeta sp. PtaB.Bin018 | reverse complement strand
TGTCCTTCACTCTGCTGGCTCAAAATCAGCCGCCTGCCCTGTTAAACCTTACACCTGACAAGCCCAGCCCCCAGGTTCGGGGTACAACAGTTGTCTGGAAGGCAGATGCTTCGGACCCGGATGGCGATATTGTCCTGTATCGATTCCTGGTCGACAATAAGGCCAGGAGTTTGTGGTCCCAGTCAGATAGCTGGAGCTGGTCCACTGCCAACATGCCTGATGGGAATTACCACGTCAGCGTCCAGGTAAGAGACGGCAGGCATGCTGGAGAGGAGTCATTCGATGGATCTTTGGATCAGAGCTTCACCCTGATATCAGAGATCGACCAGCAGATCGATCAAATCATGAAAAATAGAACGAGCTACATCCACTCGTAATGAGCCATGACCTCTGGCACAAGCTCGTAGAGCAGGCTGTTCTCGACATAACCGAAGAATAAACAGCCCTGGCATCCCAAAACGATCTGCTTTCGTCTCTTTGCAGAGGAGGCCCATACATCCTCAAGGCCATCCGAGACCTTGCCAAGCGGGTATTTATGAACGCGACAGTTCTCAATGGTGCCATCGGACGCAACATGCAAAATTATGTCGCTTGCATGGCATTTAAACCTGGGATTTAGTGACTTGATCATGGAAAGATAAGTCTGAGAGTTGATTATAGGCGCACCATTCCTCTTCAGATCTATCAGACGGCTGACTGCCCTCTCGTAGCAGGGCCTGTCTCTGATTCCAAGATCGTCCCAGACCTTTTCATTTATGCCTTTTGACTCGTGGAGCGGCTCGAATGATATCCAAGTGCCCAGAGACTCGGCAAGGTGCACCAGATCCTCGAGCTCATCCAGATTCTTGCCGCTTATAACGCAGTTAATGAGGATCTCATGCCCGGCTTTTTGAGCCTCCTTGATGCCATCCAGGACGTCCTGCAGATCGATGCCCCTCAACTCCCGGTAACTCTCGATCCCGTCGATGGAAACCGATAAGTAGTCCAGATCAGCAAGCTCGTCTGCCCTTTGGCGGAGCATGTGCCCATTTGTTATAAGTGAGGTGACAAGGCCCAAGGATTTCGCATGCCTGAGAATCTCCGGAAGATCCTTCCGAAGCATGGGCTCAACCGTCCAGGCATTATAGACACCAATGCCAAATGCCCGTGCGTCATCCAGCATTTTGAAGATCTCGGGCGTGCTCATCTCCTTGCCCGGATGCCGCCAGTACTCGCAAAAGCTGCAACTCAAATTACATCTGGCATTTATGCCATGCGAGAGCACGAATGGCCTTTTTCTCACCCTCAATTGCCACAGCGCCCCGACCGCCATTTTGGGTGAAAAGGATCTCATGCTTCGAACATCTCCTCGGCCACACTCATCTGCCCTGTGGGCGATAGATCTCAATGTCAAAAGTTCTTTTCTGGTCTATCAGATTGTTCAGAACGCTTTCAATATCTGGATAATCCATAGCATCGTTTTGCATTGATACAGCATCAATTGGCACATTGTAGACTACAGCTTTACCGATCTCCATGATCTCACATTGTGACCACTCCCGCCAATGAATTGGCGTGGATAGCCCAGAGTTCGTCCTAAATTTGGGCATCTTATCTTACTTATACTCTGTGTAGGGAATGAATTAATGAATTTATAAGTTTTTTCAGTCGTAAAAGTTATAAACTTTAAAAAATATCATTCAATGTATGAAGGGCATTGCAATGTCGAAGATCACTTACTATAGCTGGGCTCGTGATAACTTAAGGAAAGATCATCCCAGAATATATGGCATGCTTCTGATCATAGCATTGCTGTCTTTAGCAGGTATGGCCGCATTTCTGGTATTCGATATCCTATCCTTCGGATCAGATTCAACCCACAGAGGAACTCTAGCCAACTATCTTCAAAGTGCTACTGAAGCTGGCGCAAGGTACGTGAATTTCCCAGGGAGCACCTCAGACGCATTGAGCGCAAATTTATTTGTGAAAGGCAAAAATCAAAGCCAAAAAGCCTCAAATAGCTCTAGAGAAGCGAATGGTTCTGTTCATTTGAATGCAAGCTCGAGCGCAAAGGCTAGCTTGTCAAATTCGTCAACATCGTCGCGAACCGTTGCACCATCCTCCTCAAACCAAGCTTCGAAAGCCAATGTTGGCATAAGAGTCTCATCAGGCGGTGGCTCTCACAAGAGCAGGTCGAAAGATGCTCTTCAGATAAATGTCAATAAAACTCTCGGCAGCATCTCATCTGCGACCAATATCTCATCTGCGACCAATATCTCATCTGCGACCAATGTCTCATCTGCGACTGTCGCGTCCGATTCAACAAAAGATGATAGCACTAAGGTTCTCGCATTCAGTTCAAAAGTTACAACCAATGAAGTTGATAGCGTCTTGACGAGAAGATTGAACTTTAAAACAGATTCCGTCGCGTCGGCAGATAAGCAAAATTCCGAGAAACTCCAAAGGACGAGCAGCGAGGCTAAGACGAGGAGCATAACCTCGTCGTATACCAGCAAAGGCCAAACAGATCTGAAAACCGCCAGAAATCAACAGGTTGCCGATCGAAATAAGCTCATCTCGGATTTGAAGAGAAAGGCTGCTACGTCGCGGGCGAATCAGGTGACAAGACAGCCCTCCCGATAGGCAAGCTACATTTTTTGGAAGGACACTGCAAGGAAGCGAAAAGTGAAATAACAGATAGATGAAATCGGATGTATCTATGAAGACTAGACTGGACGAGGAAAAGGTCAGGATCCTCTTCGCTTCCTGTTCAAAGGAATTTGACGTTCTTCTGGGCATATTCGAGTTGGTCATACCTGACTGGGATCGTGTACAGTATGTCCTTGAGGGCAAGCCCAGCATAGGTGAAGAAGGGTGGCATGCCATCTACGAACTATTTCAAAGGTTCAATGAAGAGCATCCGGGAGAGAGCGTATTTCCAGGAGGTCTCTGGCTAAGCATGGGGTTCTCCATTGACAAGAATCTGCAAGGATGGGAAGTGGATACCTCGGCGATGAAGTACCTTTACAAATCAGCATCGAGTGATATTTCAGGAGACTGCGTCAATGGATAACATGAACATGCTTGATCGTTTCAGCAGCATCATCGAAGAAGATCTCAAGATACAGTTGAAGAATATGGCCAAAGATGGGGAGCAGTATCACCCCTTTGTTGGAGAGGTACTCCGATCCTTAGAAGAATATCTGCTCAGACAGGGAAGGCGAATTGCATCCAGCAGTACATTGATAGTTTACAAAGGCTATGCATCTCAAATTGATGATCGAATAATAAGAGCAGGCTCAGGCATTGAGCTGTACAGACACAGCATACTTGCTCACGATGACATAGCAGATGCCGAGATGTTCAGACGAGGTGGCAAAACGCTGCACAAGCTCTTTGAGGAGGGATACGATGAGCATTTTGGCATAGGAACTGCGATATTTGCCGGCAACGTGCTTTATTCGCTCTCCCTGGAAACAATGCTGCAATCGGGCTTCGATGGCGATAAACTCAAAGACGTTGTTGATCTTCTAGCATCTGGCTATAAAGATGTAAATGAGAGCCAAGCACTCGATCTGCTATTCGAATATAAAACGCCGACCATCGAAGAATGGAGCGCCATGGCCAGCAAAAGGGCAGCATCCCTCTTCAAAACCTCCATGCTGGCGGGAGCGATCCTGGCGTCGGCTCCGAAGAGAGATTTGACCCTTCTGAAGGACGCTTCAAGACACATAGGATACGCCTTCGACATTCAAGACGACATCATAGATACCTTTGCCCAAAAGGAGGAGTATGGCAGAGAGCCTGGCGGAGATCTTTTAAAAAGAAAAAAGCCACTGCATATTATACTCGCAATGCAGAAAGATCCGAACTTAGCATCTTTAATCGAAGGGGGCGCCGATGTCGCTGAGGTGGACGTATTGCGCATCAAGGAGCTCATAAGAGACTGCGGTGCATTGGATGAGGCAAAATCCATCTCCAGACAACACGGAGAAGAGGCAAAAGAGCTGATATCGCTGACGGAGATGGATCAAGATACAAAGGGGTCTCTTATTGCTCTCATAAATTATGTGGAGGGGAGCCTGGACTGGTACAGATGACCGCCTAATGCTTCACTGCTGTGACATTTCCCTCATCTACGAGCTCGCCCTCGGACCTCAGGATATATGTTCCCGATAATGTATTATTTACCCAAAATAGGTCGAGATCATACTGGCCATTTTCCTGATTTGCGTATTCTGGCGTAGCAGACTTCGTGGTCAAATGAAGTTCATCTCCTGTCACAGATCCGCTGGCGGTCACTGATTTTTTTGCGCCTTCCCCTGTCAGTGTGCCATAGCCCATGATTATGGTCCCGCCCGAGACCCATAGGGTCAGGTCGAGCGACCTGTCTGCTCGATCATCGAATCTTATCGACCATTTGCCGCTCACATCCATCGTGGTAGCCTCTTTTTGTTCCAGAGTCGATCGGGTTTGATTGGCACTCATGTTGACGGTTTGGTTGAGGGTCTTGTTTGAGTTGGCCTGCTTGGCCAGGGGCACGGGTTTTGTCTTTGGCATATCCATGTTCGGACTTGAGATGAGGGGAGTTGGCATATCCATGTTCGGAACGCTCATACTAGGAATTGCTATATCTCCCGGCTCGACTGCATGAGCTTGGATCGATAAACATGAGAGCAATAAAGCTGATGACAGTATGCTCATCAATCTCATTCGATCAACCTCTCTTGTATCTGTCCATACTCATTGTACCATGTCTATTTATACTTCAAGGAGTCTGATTTTTGGATGGGATAAGTCGTGACTTGGTACTGCAACCCATTACCCTTCCGACCCACGACTTAATCCCCATTCTCCTTAAAGGCGATGCCACTTCATTTGTTCTTTCTGTATTTCAAATATAGTCCTATCGCAACTATCAAGGTCAAAAAGGAGACTGCATTGGAGACGATGAGAATTTTATCCTGGATGTGTATGCCGTAGAGCAGCCAGAGGAAGATTCCCACGAAGAATTGAAGCAGCATGAAAAGACTCACGTCTGCGACCGATTCCGTCCGATAGATCTTCAGAATCTGAGGCACAAAGCCGAACATAGTCAGAAGCGCAGCACCCGAACCTACAAACTCCCACTGCATCGGTGCTTGATTTTCACCTGATGGTATATTAGGCTATTAGGACGCTGGCTCCGTCTGCAAGAAAAAGATAAAGGGCCTAATCGAGCAGCACAAGGCAGAAGAGCTCCACTTTTTCTCTGCAATCTCCAAGAACCTTGGGCTTGTAGCCCGCGTTCTGCAGGGTCTTGAATACATCTATGCCGCAGGCCTCCATAGATGGGCGCATGATCTCTTTGTGTCTGCATTTCACGGCATCCAGGTCGAAGACTGCCTGATCCTTCTTCAGCATCTCCTCGATGACGCAGGTCTCACAGAGGGTGCATGGCAGGGCACCCATGCCAAAGGCCTTGTAGTATCCGGCAAGGAAGGCCGTCCGCTCAAGCTCATATACGGTTTTATGCACCTTGGTGAGGGAATTCCAGAAGGCATGGTGGATGTGCTTGGGCAGAAGCTTCTGGTCCGGCTTGGTCTCAAATCTGGCGAGAACTGCCTGCCGGTACGCTGAAAGGACGGCCCTCATCTCCTGGGGCGTTGGAGAGTAAGGCGGGCAGCAGAGGTGCTTTCCATATGCCCTGCAACCATATCTGCACTTCAGACGCACCCAGTCGGCTACTACTATCAACTCCGTGGGGATGGGCTTGAGGTCCTCGTGAACTGTCTTCAGTTCCGAGAGGAGGCTGTCGAGGTCTTTGCTCATGATTAATTATGTTATGCATCCTGAAAATATATATTTTAGCACTCTATCGGGCGGACTGCCACCACAGAGGCGCAGAAGCTCACTGAGAACTAACGAAGGAGCAATGTACCATTGCCAACACAGGAAAAAACAAAAAAAGTTTTTGCGAGGCTAAACAGAGCCTAGGTTTTCGTAGTTGGATTTTCTCGCATACGGCAAAGAGGGTATGCTGCCCTGGTCTCCGACCCATGTGTAATACGACGATGCTGGCATGTCGTAGATCCTCACGCCCTCATCCACATCTCCCAGAACTGTGACATTGCTCTGGTTCCAGCTTCCATCTATGGAATGTACTGGCTTGCCCGTGTAGGCCGACTTTGCCGCAGCTGTGGCGCTATAGGGCTGCAGCTTGAAGGTGTTTATGGCAGTCTGGTTGTCTCCGAATGCTCCTGCCAGCCCCTGGTTGAACAGATCCACCTGAGCATTGAACTGCTGGGCTTGGCTTGGATCGTAGGGAGCAGCCCCCAGGAGCTTGCCTATCATCATGCCTGCCTTCAAGCCTGCATAAACGCCCTGTTGGTATTCGGTCAGCTCTCCTTGCGCTGAGATTGCAGCCAGCGACAGCAAAGCAAAGATTGCAAAGTACTTTTTGGAATTCATGGGTATTCCTCCGTTAGTTTCAAGGGTTTCATCAGGGCTTTGGCCTTCAACCCCATGGATTGTTCGAGTTGAATATGGACGGCAGCGCATAATTGCCCGACCAGTCATTGGATGCATAGAAGGGTGAGACGCTGCCATAGATAGGACTCCCCGTGGCTGGATCATAATTCACGTAAACCGGCTTTCCAGTACTTGGGTCAACGTAAAAGTACCTTACAAATCCGGTATTTGGATCTACATATCCATAGACAGGGTTTCCTGTGTAGGGGTCCACGCTGGTCTCTCCAAGCCAGCCGTTGGTAAAGTTGAGCGACTTCCAGTAATAATAGGGATCGGCTTGTAGCTTGCCATTGACGACTATGCTCCCCCTTGGGGCGCCTCCCCAGCTCCACAGATCGCTGCCATTGCTGCTCTCATGGGCAGGCTCAGGGTTCGCGGCCTTGAAGTTGCTTATCCAGTTCTGGCCAAAATCTCCGCCAACGCTCTGGAAACGGCTCGTGCTTTGAGCATGGCATTGCGCTGCCAAAAGGCATAACAATACACAAACTGCAACTGCAAATGCAGTCCTCATTTGACCCCACCAAATATGGGCGATGGACGCGGCGCAATAAAAGCCTTTCGCGTGACAGGACCTGCTGCTGGATCATTTCGGTTAGGGCGATGCTGTTATCCAACCGTTCGAAGGCGCAATTGATGTGACTGAAGGCGAGGTGACCTGCTTGCCAGTATTATCTGCATTAAGTGTAGTACGGCTGTCCAGAGGCAGGCACAACATACGTGTAGAATGGCTTTCCTGTGCTGGGATTTAAGTAAACGTAGTATCTAGTGCCTGTTAAAGGATCTAGGTAAGCATTGACGGGCAGCCCCGTTCCTGGATCGGTATATGTCTCATCCAGCCAGTTGCTGGATAAATTCAGCAAGGGCCTGAGATAGTAGGGATCCTGCACGAGCTTTCCATCGACAATGGTGCTCCCCTTGGGAGCGCCTCCCCAGCACCATAAGTCGCTGCCGTTGCCAGCCTCCCGGACAGGCTGAGGATTCTGGGCCTTGAAATCGCTCAGCCATTCTCTGGCGAACTGGCCGCTCACGCTCTGAAAGCTGCTCGTGCTCTGTGCACTGCCGCCAGCCACAAGATCGCATAACGCCAGCAATAAGACTATCACAGGTCCTATCCTCATAGCCTCGCCCTCATAATTTCAGCACCAGCCCATCTTGTCCGACTACGATCTCGCGGCAGTCCAGAACGCTTGCAGCTGCATCCAGCCTTTGCTGTATGCTGGTGTAGCGTCCAGCATCGAAGTGCGTGAGGGCTAGACGCTTTGCTCCTGCCCGACGTGCAATCTCGCAAGCGTCCTGCGGGTTGAGGTGTGGCCAGGCAGGGCTACTCTCGCCTGGCTTGTGTGAGCACTCGGAAATAAGGAGATCGGCGTCCTCGGCCAGCAGCACAGCATTCTCGCAGACGCCTGTGTCCGGGCAGTAGGCTACGATCTTGCCGTCCAGATCGAACCTGTAGCCCATGGTAGGCGCAGCATGCACCAGGAAGCGGCACTCCATGGCAAAGGGAAGCTTGTAGGGCCCCTCTGAGAGCTCTTGCACCTCGACAGGAAAGGGCAGCATGTCAATTGGAACTGTGAAGGGCTGGCGCATGATGATGTCCAGGAACCTGGCTGTGCCCTTCTGGCCAAAGATCTTCAGGCCCTGGGGGAAGTGGAACTTGTTTAAGATATGCAGTCCTTCGATGTGGTCGAGGTGAAAATGGCTGAGGAAGAGGTAGACTGGCAGGTCGTCGTGGATGTAGCGATCTGCCTTATAGATGCCATTGCCCGCATCGAGGATGATGTGGCACTTCTCGCAGTTTATGAGGGTGCAGATGGTGTTGCCTGTGTCTGTGTCGTACCAGCCATTGGTGCCAAGGAAGATCACATTCATGTTTTATTCGCCCCGCCCCTCTCCTTTTGCATCTTCACGAGGCCCCCATAGGCCACACCCGCCTCAGTCAGCACAATTCTTCCCTCGTGCACCTCAATCAAGCCTGCCAGCTCCAGCCGGTGCAGGTGGTAGTCGAGCATGTTCGGCCCAACCACTGCCTCGATCTCCGGAACAGAGAGCTTTCCCTGGTTCATGAGGATGATCATATTCCTGCGAGCAGGGTTTTCCAGGGCGTGATGCACCAGCGCCATCTCCTGTGGCGACTTTGGCTTGGCTTTGCGTCCCATCTTCATGGTGATAAATTAGAGCAGGATGTGACTCATCTTTGTTTCGCCTCGTGCATGCCTGCTGTGGCCGCGACGAGGATACGAGCGCGTACTACTTATCCTTTCGAACTTATAACAAATTGCGGATTTGCAATTCTCGCAAATCTCTGGTGATCCAAATGGACGAAGACTTCAAAGAGGCTGCAAAGTTTCACGGCCACATCTGCCCGGGCCTCGCTATAGGCTACAGGGTGGCGAAATATGTGAAAGAACACTATCCAAGATCCGTGGACGAAGAGCTTGTATGCATCGCAGAGAACAACTCCTGCAGCGTGGATGCATTGCAGGCCACCTTGGGCTGCACCTTTGGAAAGGGCAACCTGATCTTCAAGGACTTTGGAAAGCAGGCATTTACCATATACTCTCGCAACAATGGCAAGGCGCTGCGCATCTATTTCAAGGGCGATGTTTTAGATGGCATGGATGATCTGAGAAAGAGATATTTCAATGGAACTCTCTCGCCTGAGGAGAAGCAGAAGCTCGATATGCTGCGGGAGGATGCCATCAAAAAGATCCTGACAGCGCCCGACGAGGAGATGCTCTCAGTGAGAGAGGTCGAGATCCCGGAGCCTGAGAAGGCCAGGATTTATCCTTCTGTGCGCTGTCAGGAGTGCGGCGAGAGCTTCATGGAGATCCGGGGCAGGACGGCCAGTGGCAAGTTGGTCTGTCAGGAGTGCTTCGAGAAGATGATCTGCTGAAGCATCGAAGATCATCATCCTCCTTTGCGCCCTTTAGGCCCTCTCAATGATCCAGCTGTTCGAGGAATTAGGCATTCTCTTCCATCGCCGATCAGGTCCTCGCGCCCTGCCATCCTCAATCCCTCTCTGACCAGAGCATAGTTTCTCGGGTCCCTGTACTGCAGAATCGCCCGCTGTATTCTCTTTTCCCGGCCCTTTGGGACATGCACACTTCTTTGGGTGAATGGATCCAGGCCGGTATAGTACATGGTCGTGGAAACAGTCATGGGCGTGGGGGTAAAGTCCTGCACCTGCTCAGTGTACATGTGATGATCCCTCAAATACTCCGCCAGCTCGATCATGTCTTTTATGGTGCAGCCGGGATGGCCTGACATGAAGTACGGCAGCAGATATTGCTCCCGTCCCAGCTCTTCTGAGACCTTTCGGAATCTTTCACAGAAGGCATCCAGAACCTCCACGGGCGGTTTATGCATGCATTCCAAAACAGTGCGCGAGATGTGCTCAGGCGCGATCTTCAGATGGCCTGAGACGTGATGCTGGCAGAGGTCATGGAGGTAGTCTGAGGAATCTGCCAGCACAAGGTCATGTCGAATCCCTGAGCCGATGAAGACCTTCCGAACGCCCGGCACTTTGCGCAGGCGGCGCAGCAACTGAACCTGCTGGGAGTGATCCTTGTCGAGGCTGGGACAGTGTGCTGAGCAGAGCTTGTCTGGGCATGCTCCGTGTCTCCATCGCGGGCAGGTCAGGCCAAACATATTTGCAGTGGGCCCGCCTACATCCTGAATGATGCCCTTGAAGCCCTTCATGCCGGTGAGCCTGGTGGCCTCGCGAACTATGGAGTCAATGCTGCGGCTCTGTACTATCCTGCCCTGGTGATGAGTCAGGGCACAAAAGGAGCACGAACCAAAACAACCCCTGTGACTGGTGATGGAGAACCTGACTGGCTCAAGTGCTGGGACTGCCTCCCGGTAAGTTGGATGGGCCTCGCGGCTGAAGGGCAGCTCATAGATGTGATCCAGCTCTGCGCACGTCAGAGGTCGAGCGGGCTTGTTCTGGATGATGACGGTCTTGGGATGCGGCTGGACTACTGCACGCCCAAAAAAAGGATCCTGCTCCCCATAGTGCAGCGCGAAAGCCCTGGCATACAATCGAATATCCGATGAGACGTCTGAGAAACTTGGGATTACCAGACAGTCATCGCCATGCTGGGCCGCTCGCCATGCCCTCACCTCCTCTTTGACAGCAGTCCCTGCCACATCCCTGATCTCCTCAATTTTCTCACCCTTTTCCATCCTCAGGGCGACCTCCTTGAGAGGACTCTCGCCCATGCCATAGACCAGCAGGCTTCCTGGAGCATCCGCCAGGATGGACTGTCGAACAGAGTCTGACCAGTAATCATAGTGGGCAAACCTGCGTAAGCTTGCCTCGATTCCTCCGAGGATGATCGGGACGTCGGGGTAGAGGGCATGGACGATGTTGGCGTAGACGATCAGTGCCCTGTCCGGTCTGTGCAGGGCACCGCCGGGCGAGTAGACATCCCAGCTGCGGCGCTTCAGATTCGGTGTAAAATTGTTCACCATGGAATCCACGTTGCCCGAGGAGATGCCAAAGAAGAGCCTCGGCCTTCCTAAAGCTCGAAGGTCCTCATTCGACCTCCAGTCTGGTTGGGCTACTATCCCCACTAAATAGCCCGCATCCCAGAGCACCCGTCCGATCAGAGCCGCTCCAAAAGATGGATGATCGACATAGGCATCTCCGCATATCAAAATTATGTCCAACTGATCTATCCCCAGGCTCTTGCAGTCCTGGAGGGACATGGGCAGGAAACGGGGCTGCTCTATCATCAATTATTTCCGTGCTCGTGCTTGTGACCATCGATGTGCGCGTGGATGTGCTCATGCACAGTCTTTCCATGAAAGTGCATGTGCTCGTGCACAAGGTTGACGTTCAGAAGGAGTGGCATGTCATCGAGCACTTTAATCGTCGGCCCATCTTTTTTAACCCTGTGATCTTCGCCCATGACTATTGCCCTTTTGCTGATCTGGTCGATTATTTCAAGGTCGTGGGTTGCAGTGATTATCGTCTTGCCTGCCGCCCCCAGCTCCTGCAAAAGTTCCACCAGCCACAGTTGAGTTCGAGGGTCCAGCCCGGCCGAGGGCTCGTCTAGCAAAAGCACATCTGGGTTGTTGACCAACACTGAGGCTATGCATACCTTCTTCTTCTCTCCACCGCTCAAAGTATGTGGCGATCGATCTCTGAGTTTGGTGATCTGCATCATCTCCAGGACGTTCTCAACCCTTGTCTTGACCTCTTCGGGCGAAATATTCAGCTGCAAGGGTCCAAAAGCGATCTCCTGGAAGACTGTAGGCGAGAAGAGCTGTACATCAGAATTTTGAAAGACGAAGCCGACTTTGGTGCGAAAATAGGTCCTGAACTCATTGTCCTTGATGGAATCGAAGACCTCTTCAGTTATCTGGTTGTCGAATGCGTAGAATTCTCCTGATGTTGGATATATCAGCCCATTTAAAATTGCCAGCAATGTCGATTTGCCGCTACCATTGGAGCCTATTATCGATACCTGCTCCCCAAGGCCGATCTTCAGGCTCACGTCCTTCAGGGCATCGATTTTTCCAACGTATGAATAGGATACATTCCTCAAATCAAAGATAGTCTTCATGCTATTAGATCCTGATGATGTTCTGAGAGATCAGCACCAGTACTATGCTCAGAGATACTGCCATCGCCCCTGCAACATAGTCGCGATTATGCATTTTGAACTCCTGCATGATCTTGACATCGCCACTAAAGCCCCTGGACACCATGGCCATATGTACCTTTTCGCTCATATCCAGAGATCTTATAAGTGTGTAGCCCATGCGCCCTCCAACCCATCTCTGTTCCTCAAAGATGCCTCCTGCTTTAATCGTCCTCGCTTTCTTGGCGACATACATCTCGCGTACCAGATCCATCAGCAGAAAAATGTATCTATAGGCCATCTCCAGCGTCAGAACATATACCTTGGGCACGCCAATCGTGCGCAAGGACTTGAAGAGAGTCTGCTGAGGCGTGGTTATGAAAAGCAGAACCACAGCTGACACGCAGGTCGCAACGCGCATGGTGAAGATCACTGCCGCGACGACTCCTTGTCTTGTGATGTATATGCTATCGGGCAGCCCCAGCGGCCCGAGATGCGCACCTGTTCCCAGGTATGCAACCCGAATGAGCGGGTCTCCTGGGATGAAGATGTTGAAGATCATGGGAGTGGCAATGATGCCTGCAAAGATGGGGATGAATAGCCAGACGCGCTTGATGAAAAATGCAACATCTATCTTGCTGAGATATGCAAACAACAGCGTCAATGCATATACAAATATCAGTAGTTTCAGGTCACCGATCAGGCTTGTTGCGAATACAACTGCCAGAATGGACACCAGCTTGGCCCTTGGGTCCAAGCTCTGCAGAAGGCCAGATCTCTTGGAGTAGCTCTCTGAGACAAAGGCATCCTCCAGGAAGCCGAAAATTCCATCAATCGTCTTTCCGACGAAGCCCTTCTTGCCGTGATATACTGCGGAACACTTGCAAGGGCCCACGTCCACATCTTTCATCCAGTCAGGTATCATCCGCTCTCCATTCATGTGGCTGCATTCCCAAATCTCATGATCATCGGGTCAACTAATTCCATCAACTGCTGAATTGCAAATCCTACAGCAAAAGCAAGAACTAGCGCCAAATTTAGTGGGTCGACTTCAGGCAAGAACAAACCTCCTACCAATTCAGAGCGTTTGTTGCCGCTTGATGTTAAATTTTTCCCAGAAGGTGCTGTGTTGTAGAGTCCCGAAATTATTTCGCCTATCATCTAATCTTGGACGCATAGTCCAGGATATGAAATTGAACGAGACGAAGGTTCGCTATATTCTTCGTCAAAACCGCAAAAGGGTGCCCACAAAAGAGATTGCGCGTGACGTCAAGGTTTGTGTAATTCTGGATGATGCATCCAGGATGGTGCTGGCCGGCGGGGAGTTTACCGAGATCAATACCAAGAACAGCATTCTGATAATCGATCAACTGGTAGACAAATTCTGGTGGCTCTGTCCCTTGAGGGAGCTGATACTCGATCATGGAAGCGAGTTTGGAGCCCACAAAATCCACGACGATGGAAGCTGGAACAGCGAATTCAAAGATCACCTCAGAAAATATGGCATCAAGCCAATATTAGCCAGAGTGAGGTATCCTCAGACGAACGGGAAGCTGGAAAGGTTTTTCGGAGAATACATCAAGCACAGGCCTGCTTTTCATTCATTCGACGATTTTATCACTTGGTATAACGATAGACCTCATGGAAGCTTGAATTTACAAAGCTTGGAGACTCCAGAAAGGGCTTTCAGGCGAAAAATTCCATTGGAGGCTTATTTCGCAATTGGCCATAGACTGTTTGGGTTGTGAAAATTATATGAATAATTTAAACACTATAAAACTAGGTCGGGCGCGAAATAATTTCGGGACTCCACACACACAGCAAGACAATGGAAATCTCTTTATACTATAAACAGGTGAGTTCCCATCTGGGTGAGTATTTGAGTGGTAGGACTGATCAGCTGCGAGACCTCGTTCTAAAGATTGGCGCCAGCACCAAGGTCGTGGAAAAGCAAGCCACTCGTCATGGCAGTCTCCGAGGGAGCAGCGAGATTGAGCGCGCTCTGTTGGGGGTAGTCAAGGAGATGATAAAACAGTATAACATTCAAACCAAGCTCCTCCCCGAGCAGCTCTCTTCTGTAGTGCGGCTTTTTTACAAAGGCTTAAGCGATACTGAGATCGCAGAGCAGTTAGGCGACAGGGCCCTTAATAAAACTGTCAGTCGAGCACGCATTAAGCTTCATCTATTCCGGGAGTCGGATCTGAAGCCGCCCTTCGATAAGGACGAGTTCGTCCACCTGAAAAATTCCGGAAAATCTGTTAAAGAGATGGCTGAGGCCTTGTGTGTAGCTCCATCAACTATCTCTGAGTATAGGAATATCTTCGATAGCCAGAAGGCATCTGAGAGAGATGGCTACACAAAGCGCTTTCTTGAGATCCTCTCCGACCAGGATGTATCAGAGCGCATGGTGACCGTTCATACCGAAGACGGACTCCAGGATACCATCGATACCGATTATGAGGCTGCAGAGGCTTAAGCCCTCTGCAATCAAACCATTCGCCCTGCTTCGCAAAATAAAATGAAGATGATGCTTATCAGGGTCCACTCGCCATCTACAAACACGTCCATCGCCAACTTATTCATATTCTCCCCAAAATAAAGTATGCAAGCGAACCCATTGAGGATCAGCATTGCAGTTATAGTCCATGCGCTCCCTGAAAATATGATCAAAAGCGGGAGCAATGCGCTATTGAATGCCAGCAACACTAAGACGGTCCTTTCGGTGCCCAATATCACAGGCAATGTCTTTATTTTATTCTCTCTGTCTCCTTTTACATCTCTTAAGTCGTAGAGAACAGTGTTAACAAATGCCTTTATCAGCATGAAGAAAAAGACAATAGCGATAGTCGATCTCTCATACATGATATGCGCTGCTGGCAGGAGCGTCAGTGTGATGGCCCAGGATACTGCGACTACAACGTTCTTCATAACAGGAATATCCTTCAGCCTTGGCAATCCTGGGAGAAGCCTTGAACCATAGAGGATATTTGCAATTAAGGGGACAAAGCATAGCAGTGCAGATGAAGGACTGTCTAGGAATGTCATAAATACACACAATATGTATGCTGAAATGGAATATGCAAGGATAATCTCTCCACGACCTTTGATGAAGCTGAGCCGCTCTGGGATATTGATAGCGTCTTCTTTTATGTCGGTTATCTTATTGATGCTGTATAGGCTGAACGCCATCAGAAAGACTGCAATGCACGTGTCAATTCGTACAGGAATCCCAAGAAGCAAATATGCTATGAATGTGGCAAAAAATCCCGATATTCCTACTGAAAGCGAACTGACTGAGAGAAACAGGATTATTTTTTCCAGTATGTTCACAAATTCGAGCCAATAGGCATGGAAAGTCCTTTTAAATATCCATGCAGATATTTCAATGAAATTAGTTATCATAATATATGCTATATTCGCATAGACTATTAAACATGCTTTTGATTAAAAGGAGCATCAAGGTAACTAAGAGGCCCTTAGCCCAACAGCCTATAGAACCTAATTATTAATACTCATGATGCAATTCGTCTTATTTTTATTTAAGGATTCCGAATTTCAAGTACGTACTTAAAATACATATTAAACTCCATGTGTCTTCGGTTAAGAGCAGAATCGCATTTCAGTTGCCAAAATTACAGGCTTGAGGCCTGCGGCAACTATCATGTCAGGAGACCACTGCGATCGAAATGGAGTTTCACTTGACTTGGCCACATCCTGAATTTGTAAAAATAAAATTCAGAAATTTGTTAATCATTCCTTAACAGAAGGCCAATGTATTAAACTCGAAAGGATGTGTGCTTTCGTAAAAGTTGTTGTGCAGCCATAAGAGGCAACCTCAATTCTTTCTCACACTATAAAGTCAAAGGTTTCGGGACGACACAGAGAGCATTCACGCCGATGCCATCTGAAAAGCTCTGGCTGAGTGGAAGGCCTAAGAGCCATCACAAGGAACCTTTTTATTCGAATCATGAGTTCGCCAGTTCCATGATATTCGTCTATTCCCTTGGCGGCTCGATACTGGCCGGAAAGGACTCACAAAGCCTGCGCCTCTATGCCCAGGCCCTAAAAGAGCTGGCAGCAGACCATCAGATCTACGTCGTGGTTGGCGGCGGAAGAATCGCCCGCGAGTACATCGAGAAGGCCCGCTCCTTAGGAGCAAGCGAAGTCTTCTGCGATCTGATTGGCATAGGCGCGACCAAGCTCAACTCCTCCCTGCTGGTGGCAGCTTTGGGCAAGGCTGCGCCCCAGGAGATCCCCGACTCCTACGAAAGGGCAGCACAACTGGCCCGGGACTACAAAATAGTGGTCATGGGAGGCCTCTCTCCAGGCCAGACCACCGACGCCGTCTCGGCTCTGCTTGCGGAGTATGTCAGAGCAGACAAAATCATTGTGGCCACATCAGTTGACGGAGTCTACACTTCGGATCCCGAGGCCGACCCCGACGCAAAGAAGCTGGAGATGATGACGCCACGGGCCCTGGCCCGGTTAGCTGCCACGACTGAGATGAAGGCAGGCTCGCGCTCGCCCGTGGACCCTCTGGCGGCCAAGATCATCGAGCGCAGCTGCATCCCTACTGCTATTGTGCTCGGCAGCGAGATAGAAAATTTAAAGAAGGGGGCCCTTGGCGGGCACACAGGAACAGAGATCAGGCCGGAGTGAGCGATTTTATGAGGTCGCCTGGGTTGATGATGCCCCAGAGGACTCCGTCCTCGGAGACCACTAGCTGACTGGCGCCCGTCCGACCCAGCATCTTTATGGCCTCGTAGATTGGCTCCTCGGAGTCGATGGTAAGGAAGCCGCGCGTCATGATCTCTCGCACCTCCTGCGCAGTACTTCCGTCAGCCACGGCTCGGGTGATGTCGACCAGATTGATCAATCCAGGCGAGCTGTCATCCACCAAAGCTTCCTGAACGCCGTTGTGAACAAGGATGCGTGAAGCCTCCTGAAGAGAAGCATTGGGCTGGATGCGCACAGCGCGACGCGCTATCTTCTTGATGGGCACTTTGGGCACGGATATCATCTCAGCAATATGCAAAATAAGCCTGCTCATGGTGTCGTCTCTGCCAACGACGGTTCCTCGGATGTAAAGCTTGTTTACGGGCGTGGGCCCAACCTCGATCTCATCACCAATATCGAAGTTTCTGATGTTGCCAATAACCCGCACAACGCCATCACACTGTTGGGAATGCATGACCTTATTGAAGACAATCTCGCTTGCGGTTGCACCCTCAACCAGTACTCCATTCCTGATCACTGGCACTGTTACTACATCCCCACTGGCATCGATATTGAGTGCCTCGTAGGCTGCGCCTGTGGCTTTGTATCCGCCTTTCGGCCCTGGAACGCCCTCTACCAGGTTCAAGGCCTTCAGAGATTGCATTTGATTCCTGATGGTCCCAGGATTGCGGTCTATCAGCTCGGCAATCTCCTCGCCCTTTACTGCTCTCCCCTCGACACGATGAATGTTTATCAGTGCGGTCAGTATGTCCCTTTGAACTGGTGTTAGTTCCATAATTCGATCACATTGTTCATGATTAATGTCCTATATAGATTTATTGATCGCCAACGGAAAAACAAAATTTTGGCTTGATTCGAATACTGGTTTTGACTGCATCAAGATTAGCATTTTTTGTTTGAAGCCAGAAAAGAAACTTAAATCTCGCGCATAGGGCATTTCTTGCGTCCTTTATGCGGAAAGCGGCCCATACGCTCCCAGATCTTTCTCACAGGCTCCTCGAATATGCTGCCCCAGGATTGAGGATAGCAGGCGCAGGGGTATACATCTCCTGCAGGTGTGACATGCATCCAGCTGCTCGCCGCGAAGCAACCGAAGCGCCTGTAGGCTTCGGGAACTGAGAATATCCTTGGAGCCCCGGAGCTTGAGACGAACTTGTCCAGAAGAATGTGATCTTCCGGCAAGAGGGCAGCCTCCTTGCGGCCTGACCATCGTCCTGTGGGCACCACCTCAAAGAACGTCAGCTCATGCACATCTCTACAGCGAGCCAACTCATGGAACTCTTTAAGATGGTGCATGTTCTCGCGGCGCAAGACCACGTATAGGTCTACGAGCAGGCCAGCTTGAAGGGCATTTTCAATTGCATGCATTGCATCCAGGAAAACTCCCTTGCGACCGCGCATGAGATCGTGCTCCTCCTCAATGGGACTGTCCAGGCTGACGTTGACTGCATACAGGCCAGCATCTTTTAGCTGGGATGCAAGCTTTGCAGTGAAACCTGCCCCCGATGTGAATATGGTTGAGATGGCCCGATCATCCACGAGCTCTACGAGCTTTGGCAGCTCGCGGTACATCGACGGCTCACCACCATCGAAGATCACAAGAGTGGTTCCCATATCCAGTATCTGGCTGATTATGTCCTTGACGGTCTGCAAAGAAAGCTGCAGCCCTTTTCCTGAATTTGGCAGGGCGCAGTGAGCGCAGCGATTGGGGCACTCCTCAGTGATGGAGATTGTCACCTGGTCTGGCGTGCGCATGCCCAGCATGGCCTTGAGGCGGCTGCTTGCCAGCCGATCGAATGCAAGGCTTGGAACTGGTGGAAGCCAGGTGGACAAAGAGAGTTTTTCTTCAGCCCGGGCTGGAACCTGTCCATCGAACATCTGCAGCGCAAATTTTATTTGGGGCAGCGTGGACAGCGGTCCTTCAAGATCGATTTTCGTCCGTCCGTCCTGCAAAGAGGCCCTGGCCTGGAGAAAGGGGCTCTTGTAGAGAGCGTAAGATCTGCCAGAGGACTTCATCAATAGACGTCCTCTGGATTGAAGACCTTCTCGCCTACGATTTTACCATCTATTGTGCGGAAAAAGCATGACCTGTATCCTGTGTGGCATGCTCCGCCTTTCTGCTCAATCAGCAATAGTATGGCATCCTGGTCGCAGTCGATCCGAATCTCCTTAACAAGCTGAAAATGCCCTGAAGACTCGCCCTTTAGCCACAGCTTTTTTCGCGATCTGGACCAGTAATGAGCCTTGCCAGTCTCCCTGGTCTTGGCAAGCGCCTCATCATTCATGTAGGCCAACATCAGCACCTCACCGGTCTTCCAGTCCTGGGCCACGGCCGGCATCAACCTCTCAGTCATCAGTGAAATGATAGCTGATATATCCTATAAGGTTCTTGCTGAAAGGGATGAATTGCGTGGTCTGCAAAGGGCGCGGCCTTTGCGGCAGACCTTACTGTCCCGTGCTTCGCCGGCTGGAGGAGATCTCAGCTTTGCCAAAGTTAGGTGAACGCATGGAGGGCGTATCGCCTCCTGAGGTTTTCGTTGGCAGGCATGGCTGGCCTCTGGTTCGTGCAGGCCCGATGGTTCCTGTGGGCAAGTTTCAGCAACCATCCCTAGGCATGGACATAGGGGAGATCATATCCTTGCGCTCTTCCATGGTCCGCTCCGAGACGAAGATAGCCATAAAGGAGGCCACATCTCCTGGAAAGCTGCTGGCTTCCTTCCAGCAGATAGCATTGTCACAAGCACCAGTAGGCACAGAGATCACCTTCATCAAGCCGCCCAAAGGAATGCTGTGGTTCGACGACATCCAATTGCCATCCGGCCCTTCGGGAGAGCTGAAAGGATTGCAGATCACCACCAATCCGCAGATTCCAAGGAAGGTGGACAGGATCGTCGATGACACCGATGTGGGCGCTGCAGCCGCAGCAGGAGAGCTTTACTCCTCTGGAATTGGCATAGAGCATATCTCTCGCATGCTCTCCCTGGGCCTGCTCGGCAAGAAGAGAAAGCTGGTGCCGACGCGCTGGTCCATTACAGCCTCGGACGATATGATCGGCAATGCCTTGAAGGAGACTGTTTTGAATCAGCCCCTCGTAAACGACTACTATCTCTTTTCTGGGGAGGCTCTGGGAAATCACTTCGAGATCCTTATCCTGCCGCGCCCCTTCATCTTCGAGCTGATAGAGATCTGGATGCCGAGATCTGCCTGGGCCGAAGATGGCTTTATCGGCAGCGATCTAGAGGACTGGCGGCACAAGAAAGAGTACAGCCAGCTTTCTGGGGGATACTATGCGGCTCGCCTGGCTGTTCTGGAGCATCTGGCTGGGCTTGGACGTCAGGCAGGAGTCCTGGCGGTGCGGGAGATCTCAGATGCATACTGGGCTCCTCTGGGAGTCTGGGTGGTCAGGGAGGTGGCCCGCAAGGCCATGAAATCCTGCCCGTCACGCTTTAGCAGCCTGCGGGAGGCTCGATCTGAGATGGAGAGTAGAATAAAAACGCCTGCTGGACAGTGGCGTGCGGCCTCGAAGCTGCTAGCAGGGCCAGTGCAAAGAAGCCTGGAAGAATTCTAGCAGATCTGATCATGGCAAGAGGAATTCAACTGCGCTCCGACGTCCCATCTGCGAGTGCCTGAAGATCCGATTTTAGTTTATCCGACATGGTCGCTCCATCCAGGTTCGCCTTCGCAAGAGAGTAAAGGGTGAACTGGTCGTAGCTTATGTCGTTTAGGTTAGCATGCCGCAAGTCCGCCCCGGTCAGTTCAACCTGGCAAAATTTTGCGCCACTCAGATCTGAACTGCTCAAATTAGCATTTGTCAAGTATACTATATCCATGCTAACCGCTTTAAGTGATGAGCCACTGAGATCCACACCACGCAGATCGATTTGACGCAATAAAACGCGATCGAGCTTGATGTTGCTCATCTTCGCACCCATCAGTCGCACAGAGTCCATGCTAGCGTCCGAGCAATCAGCCCCCGAAAGGTCCGATCTGGTGAGGTCTGCATACTGCAGCCCCGTGCGAACCATGCTGGCTCCTTTGAGATAGGTCTCAGTTAAATCGGCATATGCCATGCTAGCCGAATCCAACTTCGCATCGGTCAGATTTGATCTCATGAGGTATGCCCTGGTAAAGTCGGCGTCGGTCAGGTCCGCACCGCTGAGATTTGAGCTGTAAAGTTCAGCCCTTGAAAGTTGAGCACGAGATAGGAAAGCTCCACTGAGATCTGCCCAGCTTATATGCGCTCCAATCAATTGGGCTCTGAAAAGATAGATATCCTTGAGTTTAGCTCCAGTAAGGTCGGTTCGAAAGAGCCTGGCATCGGTCAGATCTGCGTTCGACAGGTCCGAGTCAGACAGATCTGCATCAGTTAGATCCGATCCATCAAGCTGAGCATTATTAATCCTGGCTTTAGCGATCTGTGCTCTTTTTAAGGTAGATCCAGTTAAATCCGACCAGCTCAGGTCTGCGCCATTAAGAACTGCCCCGGACAGGTCGGCACCTACCAACCTCGCCCCCGAAAGGTTGGCGCCGTTGAGCCATGCAGACCTCAGAAATGTACCACTTAAATTAGAATTTTTCAAATCGGTGTTCCGCAAATCCGACTGATTCATATGCATGTTGTTCATATCCAGTCCTGTCAGGTTCATGCCGCTCATGTCGACACGATCGGATATCTTGTTCTCGAAGGCTCTTGGGTCTGCAGCACATGTCACTTCAACGAGAATCATCATGCTTAACATAAAATTCAAGAGCGACCTGAGAAACATTGATATCCTCCATTTTTAATTTTACATCTCTTGACGGATATTATGCTCGAACATATTAAATATGTTTCTGTTGTAGTTTGATTGTGTGTAGTTTGATTGTGTGATCTTTATTTTGGAGTGGCTAGGGTCAGATTACCATGGGGCATGACCAGAATTCGGGCGTCCTTCCCCTGCCTCTCCCTCGCCAGGGCAAGTGCCTCTGCGAGGGTCCTGGCAGGCTGCAGGAAGCACATCCTCGCCACATTTGCAGGCAGAGACGAGACCAGTATCAGTTGATGTTTCATAGACTCCCTGGCCAGGAATGCAGCCTTATGCCCTCCGAATTCGTACTCCCTTCCGAAGCGTTCCCAGCAGTCTTGCGCAGAGGTCGCCTGCCTGGCCCAGCGCTCGAAGACCTTGTTGCCCAGGCCTTCGTAGCACTCGGCCACAAGGATGATGGTGCCCCCGGGCAGCACAGCGTGTTTGGCATTGTCCAGGGCCTTCTGAGCCTGGAAGAGGTTAAGGTCTTTGGGCCTGCCGCCAGCACACGTCACAACGATCTCAGCTGGGTTTACGGCCCGGCGATACATGGCATCAACCGTGGCCGCTCCTGCCCTGTGAGCCTGGATAAAGTCTCCTGCCACGGATTGAACTATCTCTTCTTTGCTGTTCTGGACCACATTCAAGATGAAATCAAGGCCTGCAATCTCTGCAGCATCCTCCATATCCTGCCGAACTGGGCTGTCCAGCCTTCCTGTGATGGCTCCAGGGTCCCTCATGAGCTCATGATTCTTGATGACCGATCTCTCTGAGCTTACGCCTGGCAAGACAGCTTTTGCGCCACCGCTGTAGCCTGCATAGTAATGATACTCGATGTTGCCAGTTGCAACGATCAGGTCCGAGGAGGCCACGCTATCCAGGATCTCCACAGGAGTTCCTCGCCTCGTGCAGCCCAAGGGAACGCAGGCCTTGGGATTGTGCTGAATATGAGGCAGGCTCATACTGCTTTTCAAAAGGAACTTCTCTTCGTCAATCGACATCCTCCGATGCGTTCCCAGGGCAAAGACTACCATAAAATCCAAGATGCCTATATCTTTTAGCACATTGATCAGAGGCGGCAACAGTAGATGAGTTGGAGATGGCCTGGTGATGTCGCTGACCAGTATTGAGGCTGACCTGCATCCCTGGAACTCTCCCAGGCTCTTGCCCATGGGATGATTCAGAGATCTCTCGATCTCTCCTGGGCCTGCGGCAGGAAGCTCTTTTGGAAGCACGACCTCTATGCCGTCCGCCGCCTGCAGTTCTAGAAATGTTTTGCCATAGCCGAGCTTCACATTCACCTTCTATCTCTCCATGGCTCTCGTCACTCTGGGCTGTCTTTAATTATGTCTTCCAGACCAATGCCCGTGTCAGCATCTCCGAGAATGCCTCGAAGATTGGCATCTCGGTGCTGAAGCGGAAAAAGTCCGCTCCGACCTGGTTGCATGTAGCAGCAATGCGGGAATTATGCTCTTGCAGCTTCCTTTGATATTCTTTGCGCTCTCCTTCGGTTATGCGTGTGACAAGAGGCTTTTTCGTCTCCAGATCTACGAACTTCATGTCGCCGCCGAAACGAAGATCTACTTCCTCCGGCGCCAGGACTGAGATCACAACCAGGTCGTGCCGAGAAAGCCGATAGATGCTCGATACTATCTCCTCGGTCTCGCTGAGCAGGTCGGATATCAGCACAACGAGGCTGGTAGTTGTGATCATTGATTCAAACTGATCTGAGATCGACTTGAGATTGGTTTCGCCATGTGGTGACACTCTGTCCAGATAATCGATGGACTGGAATAGATGCCTTCGCCCGCGCTTGGGCTCGCCTGGATAAAGCTTCTTGCAGAAAAGCGATATTGCATACTTCTCGTTCTCCAATGTTGCGAGATATGCGAATCCAGCTGCCAGGCGCGATGCATAAGTGAACTTTCCTTCGTAGCCCATGCTACCGCTGCCATCAAGGAGAATATGCACCACAAGGCTTCGCTCCTCCTCATGCTCCCTGATGTAGAGCTTCTCAGTTCGCCCGTAGACCTTCCAGTCCACAAGCTTGAAGTCATCCCCTCTTCGGTACTCCCTGTATCCGACGGGGCTTATGCCGTGGCCGAAGCGAAGCGACTTCCTGCCACCGCTGTAAGCCGTTGAGACTCGCTTCTTTACCAGAAGGGAGAACCTCTCCAGCTCTTTGAAGAACTCAGTGTCCATAACTAAAATCCATCAGAGGTTTTGGCTCCTCAGCAGATCGGTTATCACCTGATCTCGCGTCAGGCCTTTGCGCTCCGCCTCGAACCCCAAAATGAGCCTGTGCCTCAGGACCGGATAGGCCATGACATGCAAGTCCTCCTTGGATACATAATTTTTGCCATGCAAAAATGCCCTGGCCTTGGCAGAGACGATGAGGCCGATGGTTGCCCTTGGGCTTGCCCCGTATTGGACACCTTCCCACTTGCGTGTGGCCAGCACGAGATTCACTGCAGACTTTTTCAAGTCATCCGATACAGGTATGTCGCGACAGAGCTTTTGCAGCGAGAGAACCTCCTCCTTGCTGACCACTTTTTCCACCACAGGCTCCTCGCGGCCTGAATATCTGTCCAATATCTTTAATTCTTCTTCCAGGGTGGGATATTCCATGAATATCTTGAGCAAAAATCTGTCAAGTTGCGCTTCAGGCAGAGGGAATGTGCCTTCCATCTCGATTGGATTTTGTGTGGCCAGGATGAAGAAGGGCTTATCCAGAAAATAAGTCTTATTTCCGACGGTTACCTGCTTCTCCTGCATTGCCTCCAGAAGAGCGCTCTGTGTCTTTGGAGAGGCTCTGTTGATCTCATCGGCCAGGACGATGTTGGAGAATACAGGACCTGGCTCGAACCTGAATCTTTTGCTGCCATCCGCCTCTTCGATGATAGTTGTGCCAGTTATGTCTGCAGGCATCAGATCGGGCGTGCACTGAATCCTGCTGTATCCAAGGCCCATGCACGATGCCGTAGTCTTCACCAGAAGCGTTTTGGCGAGGCCCGGATTGCTCTCCAGGAGGGCATGGCCACCGGATAGAATGGCGACCAATAGCTGCTCTATGGCTACGTTCTGGCCAACTACGACTTTATCGATCTCTCTTTTTAGCTTCTGGAAAATCTCAGGAGCTGAATTGTAGACTGCTTTGAGGTCCTCCGTCATTTTTATCTCCATTTAAACGATTTACTGTCCGGTGCTGCCCGCCATATGAATCGCACTGTGCCTCTGGTGGTGAGACATGATGCGCCAGCACCAAAGGCACATAAGAGGTTACCTATGCCCGATATCACCCACACGAGTTCGGCAAGGAGCCAATTTTTTTGCAAAAGCTGCTGAATCTTCACCATACATAGATCCAGACAACATTGCTCCAACCGGATCTGCTGCCCCACATGGCCAACTCGTGCCAGCCGCGGGCATCCCCTATGAACCTGCCGTGGAAGTACCCGGGCATTCTGTAACCCAGGTTTCGCCAGTTTTGCTGCCCATTTGGATACCTCTCCCATGACCACACTGTCTGAGCCTGGTCATTGTAGGAGAGCAGGCTTGTGCTTCGCCAGAAGAATACTGCGGCAGGATCCGTAGTCCATATTCCGTTGTATCTTGTCCAGACCTGCAGGCCCGCAACTTGCATGAAGAAGGCCATATCACCGCTGCCAGACCCGCCACTAAGCCCGCCACCAATTCCTCCGCTGAGGGCCACATCCTGCTGGCTCAATGACTGCCCCTCAGCATAGCTGAGAGCCTCAGTATTGGAGCCCGATGGTGCAGAGAGAGGTTGCAAGCTATCCGGACCTGTTGCCGGATGGCCTCCTTCACTGTCCGCTGGCCAGGGGCCCATTCCAGGTCCACTTTGAGGCCCCGGATAGTTCGGCCCTGTATTGCTCATGTCAGGTGGATAGCTTGGTCCTAAATAATCAGGACCAGGAGGATACTGCCCATCCGGGGCGGGTTGGGATGACGCGATTACAGTTAAAAAAATACATATCCCAAGCACCATAGATGCTATCAACTGCTTTGGTTGCATTCTTCTCACCCTGTAAATTCGATCATTAAGCCGAGAGCGTAAAAGAACTATATTAATTTGCTCACCTCGTGTACCAGTCCAGAGGACCTGCCTCGGAGAGAGCTGAATTGGTGCTACAGAAACGGCGCTTGAGGCCTCGGGTTGTTGATACGATGTCGTCTCCATCGGTCATCGGTTAAGGTTTGATTTAAATACACTCCCTGTTCCATTGGTGTCATCTCATTATACATCTATTGGTATGACTCTGTTAATAACATATAAATAATATAGATTTCTTTCTAACCTCGAATGGGTCGATGAAGGTGTTTAAAAGCTCCTCATTCGAGGAGGAGGTCGCGTACTTGCTTAACTGAAAAACGTAGTTTGCAGCCAACGAGAAGGAATTCGACAAATTCATTCTGAAGACCCTGATTTCTTGATATATTTTCAGTTATCCAAGTACATGACCGTTTTTCGAAGCCCTCAAGTATCTATTCGTTAATTTACTCGTAAACTGGTGCGGAGGTCCCGTCTCCACACACTAAGTTATCAGTAGTGCATAAATACCATGGAGTGCATTCATTCTAATCAGTTGGGGCCATAGTAGTAGATGAGTTACCTTGATGAGATCCGAAGATGGGGAAGGGAGGCAAATCCTTTCTTCCGCTTGATGGCAATTGATATAGATGCTTATGGCAATGGAGAGGCGCAGATCTCCATGGAAGTGCGCCCCGATATGTGCAACGGCGTAGGGTGGCTACAAGGTGGCATCTTCACATCACTCAGCGACGAAGCCATGGCCCTCGCCCTTTACACCATCCTCGAGGAGGACGAAGGCATTGCCACCATATCGGAGAGCACTTCATTCCTTCAGGGAGTCAGAAGCGGCAGGGTGACGGCCTATGGCAGCGTGATCAAAAAGGGGCGAGCAGTCGCCTTCACAGAGGGTTATGTGAAAAAGTCCGATAGCGGCACAATTTTATCCCAGACCAGAGCGTCGTTCACAGTCATTCGTAAACGGTGAAACCCGTCATCTCATGTCCGCCAAGTTGAAGCTTACGGACGATTTCACCTGCTGTTCTGGCATCCTCTGCCACTGCCAGTATCTTCGCCTTGCGAAGCTCTGTTCTCTTTTTGCAGGGGCAGGTCCTGGTCTTGGAGTCAGACGGAGCGTACAGATGCCTGCCGCAACTACATCGAAAAACGATAAACATTGAAGGCTTTACTGGGACAGCAGGATCGCGTTGATGACGCCGTCCTGGCCGGGACGGTTGGTTATTCGTGCATCGCCAAGCTCCGTCTTTATGACTGCACCCTTTGTGAGGATATTTCGCCTCATGTAGTGCAGATTGGCCTTGTTATCCTTTACCGTCTCCATCTTGACGATCTTCGATTTGCCTGTCTTGGGATCGGCAACTGTGGCCATATCGCCTCTCAGCATGCGCATCTTGATGTTCCCTCCCAAGGTTTCGATCTTCTTGGTCCTGACAGCCGCGATGGTAGTGTCGCTCTGCTCTCTGCCCGTCTCGTACTTTCTCTTACCCCTGGCCGGGATCAACTTCCCGCCCGTAGGCTTCCTTCCGAATTTTCCTTGCCAACGCATATTATTCCTCAGATCGCGAAACTTCTTTGGCGCGCGATATTTAACAGTTGTGGTGCCTGCATCCTTGAGGACGAAATGGATATCATCTCAATATCTTTGCCATGTAAGGCCCAGACAGATCATACCCCAACTGCCGATAGTAACCCCTGGCACCAATGCCGCTCGTAATCTCAAGGCTTTTGTATCCCTTCTCAAGAGAGATAACCTCGGCGGCCTTAACAAGCCTCGCACCATATCCCCGATGCTGCCATCCATCATTTTTGGTTCCGATAGGGACTAGGGGTCCATAGACATGCAGTTCCCTCACACGTGCCTTGGAGCCAGCTCCAAGGCGCAATCGTAGGAATCCCACGAGGGAATTGTCCTTGCCCTCGAAAGAGACAAAGTGCTCCTCCCCACCACATGCTTCGTATTTAACGTGTTTCAGGACTGCATCGATGTCAGTTACCCTGCGAAGCCCCACCTCACGACAGCGGATGCACCCACACTCTCCTTTGCGCTCCAAAAGGCGCTGCAGCGCAAGCTGACGAAGATTGGATCTCTTCACGCCAGCAACGATGAGCTGCGAAGGGATGTCTCGCTGCACTCGCTGCAATCGCAGATAGCTGGGAAGGATCTCTTTGATCTGAGATACCAGCATTGCTGCCTCCTCATCGCTCATCGGCCTGTACTCGCCCTTTTGATAAAGCCGATAAAGCTCAGTTCCCTTTACCACGAGAGTGGGATAGATCTTGAGATAGTCAGGCCGAAAGCGGCTGTCTCCAAAGAGCTCCTTGAATACTTCTAAGTCGGCCTTCGGCGTGGACCCTGGAAGACCTGGCATCATATGAAATCCAACCTTGAGGCCTGCATCGCGCAGGGCTTTGTTGGCTTGAACAGTGTCCTCCACGGTGTGGCCGCGCCTCATGGCTCGTAGGATCTCGTCTCGCGTGCTCTGCACGCCCAGCTCCACCTTGGTGCCCCCCAGATGAAGCATGATCCCGATCTCCTTTGGGCGGCACCAGTCAGGCCTGGTCTCGAAGGTCGTGCCGATGTTGCGAACGTTCGCCCCCTCATTGGCCGCGGCCACCTCTGCAAATGACTGCCAGCACCGCCCTGGAGCTCGGCTATGAGGATAGTCGTTCATGGCCTGAAGGCAGCGCTTCACAAACCAGTGCTGGTAGCCGAGCGGTCGCGAAGTGATCGTCCCACCCATTATGATCAGCTCGGCTTTGTCCAGTGGATGGCCTATCTCATCCAACTGGGCAAGCCTTGCCCAAACCTGCTGATAAGGGTCGAAACCATGCTGCGCAGCCCTGAGCGCTGCGGGCTCCCGACCTGTATAGCTTTGTGCTGAAGCGCAAAGGATGCCGCCGGGGCATGGAACACAGGTGCCGTGCGGACAGCGAGCGGGCGAGGTCATGGCAGCGATGACCGCAACCCCTGAGAGCGTGCGCGTCGGCTTTCGCACCAGAATCTTGAGCATCCCTCGCTCCTCAGGCGAGGCGAGGCCAAGGATGTCGGCGTTGCTCGGCAAAGAAGGAAGACCCAGACGAGAAGAGACTTCCTTCTTGTGGGACTCCAACTCCGCCTCAGTCTCCACTTTGCCTACAAGTATGGCATCGACTATTTGCCTCAGCTCAAGTTCGATCGCTCCTCGATGACTTATTCTATCCATCTGATCATTTCTTCCGCGTGCCTCTTAGGCGCTGCAGCCGGAGACTCAGACGGCCAGCCAAGAGAGATTATTGCCACTGGCAGGATTCCATCCGGAAGCTCAAGCGCCTCGCGTACCAGCTGATCGTCGAAGGCTCCATTCCAGCAGGCTCCAAGGCCCATGTCATGCGCGGCCAGGAGAAGGCACATCACTGCAGCATCAGCATCCTGTATGGCATAAAGGCTTCCTCGATCTCCGTAACGAGCACTTGATCTCTTCACATCTGCGCACACCACCACCAGCACTGGCGCGCTCTGCACGTGGCTCTGGCCAAATGCAGCCATGGCCATAACCTTTCGCATCTCGGGCCTGGTTATTATCACGTACCTTCTGGAGCGAAGGTTGCCAGCTGAAGGAGCGGCTTCAGCTGCTTCCAGTAAAGCCAAAATCTGCTCGCGCAAAACTGGCCTGGCCTCATACCTACGCACAGATCTTCTGCTCAGCAAGGCGTCCTTTAAATTCATCCTTCACGAAGAAAGCAGGCAGTCAGCTCGCGACTTCGGTCGTGAGATGAGCGCCGCACACTTTCCCTCCATGCTATGCGTTTATACTCAACAGATTCGATATGTCTATACATGATGCAGACGCAAGGTCAAACTTGAAACTATGTCTATAGCAGAGACAAAAATTTTGGGGCTTTGGGAGTTCACAGTCCTGTTGCGCTTGCCAGGTCCCGGCTCTTGCCCAGATCGCCGTTGCCCTCCACCAGGACTACTGTGCTGCCATTTCTCCACAAATACAGATAGCGCAAGGTTTGTCCGTTGACCCTCTTTCTGATCTCAGTCGCATTGTGACCATTGATTAAGGCTGAAGCGAATCTGTCCACTCCAACAAAAGGAGGCTTTTGAAATTCTGGATTCGACTTGTAATTGGAGATCGCAGCATCGGCGTGCTCCTCATCCTGTAATTGGATCAAGGTAACCTTGGCATCATAGGCCTCTCCTGGCTTGCCCCACTGATATATTCCCACAGTGACAGCAGCAGGCCCAATGTCCTCTGCGCCATAGAAATCGGAGATATATTCGGTCATGTTCACATTCGGATCCATCTCTGGAAGGACTGCAAGCAGCTTGAAGCCCTCCGGCAGCATCTCTTTAGGAACTGTCAGGTTCGCTGCCGATGCGCTCGTGGTATTCTCAGCCAGACAGATCATGGAAGATGCGAGCATCACGCATATGAATAGAATGTAAATTATGCTATTTGATCTCATGATAGCTTCTATTCGTTTCCATATCCATAAGCTTTTTGAGCCGAAGTCAGTTACCAAGGAGAGGGTATCCCCTTGTGCCGACGTTATGGACTCTACAAGCTGAAATGGACTCCTAAGTCGACCAGATCATCCTTTGATCTGCCGCAGAGGCATGATCATGGGCCGGTCAGATAAGTTTCGCACCGCTGCTTCTACCCTGTAGACGGAGGCTATGTTCTCTGCAGTGATCACCGAGGTCGGATCGCCTGCGGCAACTATCCTTCCTCTTTTCATCATGATGATGCGGTCCGAGTAGGTTGAGGCCAGATTAAGATCATGCAATGCCATGATGGCGGTGATCTCTCTTTTTTTTACTACGTCTCTGATTATATTCATGACGTCCAGCTGATGCCAGATGTCCAGGTTGCTGGTGGGCTCGTCAAGGAGCATCACCTCAGCCTCTTGAACAAGTGCACGGGCTATCAGCACCTTCTGCTGCTGGCCCCCGGACAGCTCATTGAAGTTGCTCATTGCGAGCCGCTCGATGTTAAGAAGCCGTAAAACATCCCAAACCTTCTCCTCGTCACCCTCGCTCCCCAGCCACCCGATGTGGGGCCTCCTTCCCATGAGGATGGTATCGAAGACGTTTGTGGGAAAGATGCGAACTGAGCTTTGTGGCACATACGATAGATATCTGGCCACATCCATCCGGCTCATCTTTGTAACATCCTTCCTGTCTATGAGAATGCTGCCACCCTGTGGTGATACGATTCTATCTATGCATTTGATCAGAGTTGACTTGCCTGAACCATTCGGCCCGACGATGGTGACCAACCTGGAGGGTGCTATCTCAAAGTTCACATTCTCGAGTATTGGATTGCTATCATACCCGAAGATTATGTCCTTGGCCTGCAGCTTGATCATCATGTCCAGAACTCCTTGCGCTTGCCCTTCATCATGAGATACATGAAGAATGGGACCCCCACGATGGAGGTCATGATCCCAGTAGGAATGATGGTGGGCGCGATCATGTTCATGCCTACGGCATCTGCTGACATGAGCACCAAACCTCCCAGCACGCCAGACGCCGGGATGAGAAATCGATGGTCTCCGCCTATGACCATGCGGGCCATATGGGGCGCAACCAATCCTACAAACGCAATCGTCCCCATGAAGCAGACGATGGTTGCAACCAGCAAGCTGGTGACTATCATTATGAATATTCGTGTCTTCTCCGCATCTACCCCTATGCTCTTTGCTGCTTCGTCTCCAGCGGTCATGATATTCAGGTCCCACGATTTGGACAATAGCAATGGGAAGCAGATAACGAATACTGCCAGCAGCAGACAAGAGTTTGCCCATGAGAAAGCAGCAAGGTCGCCCATTCCCCAGTTGGTCATGAGTCGCAGCTGCTCATCAGATGCAAAATACTTCAGAAGCTGGCTTATCGCCGTGAAGAAATAGTTCACAGCGATTCCAGCTAGCACAAGGTTTTCCGAGGTGGCTCCTTTGATCGCAGCCAGGGCAATGATGAAGAGAGAACAGAAAAGGGCGCAGACAAAAGCGTTGCCTATTATGAAATAAGGCCCGCCAAAGATTGAGACGCCGATCACCGCCGCAATGGAGATGCCAAATTGCGCCCCTGCGGTGATTCCAAGGGTGAAGGGACTTGCCAGGGGATTCTTGAGCACAGCCTGCATCACGCATCCACAGATACCGAGGCCAAACCCAGCCATGATCCCACCGACGATGCGAGGGAATCTGATATTCCATACCACGCGAGATGTCAGGGTCTCCACATGAAAGTAATCGGGCCAAAAGCGCGCCAGAAGCGCTGAATAGGCATCAGCGACGGAGATGTTCAACGGCCCAAGGGTGATGATAAATCCAGTGAGGAGCACTAAAAGAGCGACAATGGAGAGCACAAAGAAGAGCCTGATGAACTTGAACCTCTCATGGGCCAGCTCCACTCCGCTCTTCTTGCCTGCTCTCCTGGATCTCGACGGGCCTGCATCAGGCTTGCCATGAAAGAATGCCCTGTATCCCATCATTTATCAGCAGCCGCCCTGGCAAGGCCCATCAGAAGCGGGATGTCCGAACTCTTTGCATCTGATCCAGTTGAGACAACGATCAGGTTCTTCTCTTTGGCGATCTCCGTCAAAGTCTGATACTCCCGAAGCTTCAGGGCGCTGGGTTTGTTCTCATACATGTCGGCAGCTTCGTTCATCATCTTGGATGCCTGGAATTCTCCTTCGGCCAGAATTATTCTAGCCCTCTTCTCCCTCTCAGCCTCCGCCTGGCGGGCTATTGCGCGCAGCATGTTCTCGGGCAATGAGACATCCCTCATGGTCACCATCACCACATGCATGCCCCATGGCTCAGTGGTGGAGTCCAGAATCTCCTTGATCTTTCTGTTGAGATCGTCTCTGTCGGAGAGAATTGTGTCCAGCTCGTTTTGACCAAGGATATCTCGCAATGTCGTCTGGGCTAAGAGCAGCGTGGCTGCCTCGTAGTCCTCTACCTCGTTTATGGCCTTCGTGGCTGATACCACCTTGTAGTAAATGACGGCATCGACCTCCAAAGTGACATTGTCGCGGCTGATTATCGTCTGCTTGGGAACATCAAGCTCCCGCACTCTCATGTCCACCCTGACCATCTTGTCCACCAAAGGGATAAGCGCAAAGATTCCTGGCCCTCTTTCGCATTTTAGCTTGCCCAGTCGAAAGACAACAGCTCGATCATACTGCCTGACTACTCTTATGGATGCTACTATTAGTCCTGCTAAAAAGAGAGATCCGGCCAGAATGGGTATGGAAACCAGACTGAGACCCTCCTTTAGGCAGTGGTTTGCGGGCTCTTTTGCCAGGAGATCATGGCCTGCTTGGTGCTGCGGTGAATGCAAAGCCCCTGGTCATCCTCAATTAGCTTCTTTGAGAGGAATTCCCGAAGCTTCGGCTCATTTTCTGAGGGGATCTCATGCATCGTCTTCCAGCTAGCAACAGCATCATCGATGCTGGAATAATGCTCCCTGGACTCCCAATCCTGGATCTTGATATCTGCATAGATGCCAATATCCGCTAGCAGGTTGTAGATCATCAGGTAGCCTGCTGGTTGGAATGCATTCTGAGGACGTTTCTCATTCATCAGGAACTCTCTGAAGCCATCATCCCTGTGGTGATCTGTGAATGTAAAAATATAAACAGCTCTTTTGGCAAGACGATCCATCTTGACAAGAGCATCTAACAGATCATAGACCCCAAGAGAGTTGGACGAGATGACCACATCATGCGCTGGGATCTCATCGAGTCCGACATCCTGCCAGCTCTTCTGAATGCATTGGATGTTGCTGATGCCTTCTGATTGCATGTTCTCCTTGAGACAATTTAGCATTCCACCAGATTGATCCAGTGCAGTCACACTCCTGGCGATTTTGGCCATGGGGATGGCCAGCCGCCCAGTGCCGGCTCCCACGTCCAGTACGGTCTCATGAGGCTGCAGTCCCAGCTGAGCCACCTGTCTTTCGGCCTTTTCTCTGTGCTTCATCACCCTTTTATTGAACTCCTTCGCCCTGCGATCCCAATGGGCAGCAAGGTCCTCGTCATGATGGATGAAGCCTCTCGTATGTGTGGCCTTCCATAGCTCATTCCAGTCGATGATTCCAGGCATCGCAGCATCCCTACTTCAAGCTGTCCAGATATTCTCTGGGCCAGACCAGGTAGTCTGCATATTCTGTGAAGACGTTGTCCACTCCCAAGAAGGCCTTGAAGATCTCGTTGCCCTCCTTCTCCAGATCTAGGTCCTTGAACTCGTCTGGATGGAGCAGCTTGGCCATGTACATCATGTTGAGCAGGTTTCTGTCTGGAGGCTGGCCGCGGCAGTGGGGGTAGAAGCAATTGTAGACGTTGCCGTTCTTGATCGCATTTATGGATTGAAGTTCTGGGCTGTTCTTTATGAAATCCAGTCCGGTGTTGTTTCCTGCAGCGCTGTTGGATATGAAGATATAGTCTGGGTTCCAGGCTATGATCTGCTCTAATGCCACATTCACTGTGGAGCCGTTGATCTCAGCGGCTACGTTACGGCCACCTGCAGCCACTAATGGGTCATAGGAAGGCTCAGTTCGGGTAAAGTCTCGGCCCTCCTTGGGGTCGTAAAACGCGTTGGTCGCACCGCGGGAGGCAAAGTAGACTTTGGGCTTCTTGTCTTCTGGAATCTTATCTGTTACTGATTTCACCATGTCTATCTTGCCTTGTATGAAATCGATCAACTCGTCAGCCTTGTCTTCGCAGTCGAGGGCCTCGCCAGCCACTTTGATGCTGGTTAAGCACCCTCCCTTATCGAAGTCCCAGCCAGAACCTCCCAAAACAACTACAGGACAGCCGATCTTATCTTCAAAGGCTTCGGCATCCTTCAGGCTTCCGCAGAAGATGATGTCCGGCTTTAAGGCAGCTATCTTCTCATAATAAATGTCGTACCTGGTACTGATTTCTGGAAGGTCTGGCATGCGCCCATCGATGATTGTCTTATAACAATCTTTGCATCCCTCGGTGGTATTGTCAAAGGTCATAGGGCAGAGACAGGACTTTGTGGCCTGCTCTCCAGCTATCAGCTTGTCGCCAGCTCCAAGGGCAATTATGATCCTGGCCTCGTCCGGGGACCTGGTAATTATCCTCTCTACGGGCTTATCAAGAGTTATCTCTCGCCCTTGAGTATCTGTAAACGTCTTTGGATAGGATGCTGCAGCAATAAAGCTCGAAGATATCACCGAGCATAAAAATGCTATCAGCAGCAGTTTACCAATTGCATTACATTTATTCATCAAATCCTCTCCTTAGGTTCTAAATCACATTTGTCAGCAACCCGACGGATGCTATTGAACTGGACGCCATCGCACCCAGCACATTCACGATCATTGCTATTTTTGTTTTGATATTTAAGATTTTCTCATCAATTAACAAGTGTAAATAGTATTGATTCAAAATTTTGTCAAAATAATGTCAAAAACGTTGAATATACTGTAATTTTCAATATTGTACCAGCGTGCCTTCATCCTTCACGCGGCCGACTGCATATCTGAATGTGAAGAGGCTCAGAGGCAGAAGTATGAGCGAGAAAAGGATCAAAATAAGTATATCAGGAGCTAAGCTTTGCATTGAATATCCCTGTAACAGGGCATGCCTCATCCCGTTCAGCGAATAGGTCATTGGCAGGACACTGGAGACGATCTGGAGCCACCAGGGGAATACCTCAATCGGAAAGAGCACGCCACCAAAGAGCTCTGATGTGCTCATGAAGAACATGTTTATTGGATCGCCTCTCTTGAAGATCATAATAAAGCTCGCAGAGAGTATGCCTATGCTGCTGAAACACAATATTGTCAAAATTAGAATGATAAATGCCCCAAAAACGTTGGCGCCAGTCATGTTCACGCCCAAGAGAAGGCCGATCAGGAGATAGAAAAAAACCCGTACAGATGCCACGATGAAGCTCCACAGGGCTGAGAGGGTTATCACAGTGGTTGTATCCGTCGGAGTCACAAGCATGGCTTCTAAGGTTCCCATCATCTGCTCGTCTCTTATGCTCTCAGAGAAGCCTCTTAAAGAGACCATCAGATAGGTAGAGAATGCCACTCCGATCAGGACGAATGAGAAATAGTCTCCACCGTATGGTTTAAGATACGGGGCCCCCGCAGTTCCGACGAGCTTGGCAACGAAGTAGTAGGTAAGGATGTTGAAGAAAGCGAAGAAAAGCCTCAAGAAGAACTCGAGCTTGTAGCTCATCTGGAGCATATAGCTTCTTTTTATGAACGAATGCGCTTTTCTGAGGATAAACGGGCTGATTTGGATGCTCAAAGCCTTCTCCCCCCCATCCCAAATCCGCCTCTGCGCCCGAACCTCTTCTCAAAACGAGGACCGGCCATAAGGGTCTCCTCGATAAAATGCTTGCCGGTGAAGGCGGAGAAGGCATCACGCAGCGTCGCACCATCTCCAAGTCCCTTCTTTAGATCTTGCGAACTTCCAGTGGCCTTTATCTTGCCCTCATCAAATATAGCTATTCTATGACACAACTGCTCTGCCTCCTCCAGGTTGTGCGTGGACAGGAAGATCGTTTTTCCTTGCTCTTTCACGATGTAATTCTTGATAAAGTCCCTTAGATTCTGAGCTGCCCCAGGGTCCAGACTCCTCGTTGGCTCGTCCATGAACAGGACCAATGGGTCGTTGAGCAACCCACGAGCAATGGCCATTCGCTGCTTCATACCTGCTGAGTAGCCCATGAAAAGCTCGTCTGCTTTGTCTTTTAAGCGAACGATATCCAAAACCTCGTTTACTCTATCTCGCGACTTCCCGGAATAGAAATTGTGAAGCGTTGCGAAGAACTCCAGATTTTGTCGACCTGTGAGCCTCCAGTAGAAGCTTCTCTCATCTGTGGTGACGAGGCCGAGAGATTGGCGGACCTTTGAACTTTCTGATACGACATCATAGCCGTTTACGTATGCATTTCCAGAAGTCGGGGAGATCAGAGTGCAAAGGATCTTGATCAAGGTGGTCTTGCCAGCACCATTGGGGCCAATTATGCCGAATACCTCTCCCTCCCTTACCTTCAAACTGACCGAGTCAAGGGATGTAAACTCTTTCCGCTGAAGAGGGCGCAAAATTAGGTCTGTTACCCTTTTATGCATAACGAATTTCTTGGAGAGATCGATCGTCTCAATCGAATATTCTGCTATGATCTCACATCCAAAAGTGAAAGCCGCCGCGATATCCACAGAGCCATCTATTCATAAAAGCAACTCATTTTTTAGTAATATTTAAGATTTATCTCATCGTCTCCACAGTGTGTACCACATATTTATATCGTTGAATGCCGACTACTGTATGGGCAAAAGTCGGCCAAAACCATCTTCTATCCTCCTACCTACTTAAAAGTCGACTTTGCCCGCCCTCTCGTTTCATGGGAGTTCGAAGCAAAGAGAGATAGAATCCCCGCCATTTTGGGCGGAGATGATTTACTGACCCAGATCTTATATGCTTTGGACCGTTGTAGATTGACGCACATATCCCAGCTCTGCCGCCTTAGCAAAAGCATAATCGGCATCAGAGGTACGGCCCATCGCCAAGTATGTATTGGCTTTGTTGACCCATGCGGCAATGTGCTTTGGATCAATCTCGATAGCTTTGTCAAAGCATTTGATTGCCTCTTCGTAGTTAGCTGTGCCCTTGTTTAAAGCGATGCCTTTGTTGTTCCAGGCATCTGTATTGTTATGATCAAGTTCTAAGGCCTTCTCATATGCTTTTACCGCCTCATCGTATTTGTTTTGCTCTTGAAGAATCAGGCCCTTCGCATTCCAACAGACAACGCATTGAGGATCGAGCTCTACGGCCTTTTCCATTGCTCCAATGGCTTCATCTGCGCTGTCCATTTTATCGAGGAGCAATCCCTTGTTGTACCAAAGCTTGCTGTTGTTCTTGTCCAGTTCGATGGCTTTGTCAAACGCCTTCATAGATTCATTATACATCTTTAAAGCCTCAAAAGATAGGCCTTTGCCGTTCCATGCAGCAGTGGAATTCGGGTTTAATTCGATAGTTTGATTATATGCCTCGATGGATTCCTTGTATTTTCCTGACATGCGAAGCTTTTGTGCCTTCTCGTACCAGATATCCGCATCTTTTGATTCTATGCTTGTGGCTTTATTAAATGATGCTGCAGCTTCATCAGATCTTCCCAATGCGTAGAGTGCCTCCGCTTTATTGATCAGTGCTGCGACGTGGAGGGGGTTTATCTCAAGGGATTTATCATATGCCACTACAGCCTCATCATACCTTTCCATATTGGCTAAAACAAGGCCAAGGCTATACCAGGCATCTACAAACTCAGGATTTTGCTTTGTGGCGTTGTCGAAGGCGCTGTAAGCATCGAAATATTTTCCCTGACTGGCGAGCACCAACCCCTTGCCGTACCAGGCATCCGTTAGATTCTGATTCAGCCCTATGGCCTTATCATATGCTTTGAGGGATTCGTTATAGCGGCCTTGATTTGCAAAAACAAGGCCTATGCAATACCAGGCATCGGCCAGATCAGGATCGAGCAAAGTTGCCTTGACGAAGGCCTGGAGGGATTCATTAAATATGCCCTGGTTTGCCAATGCAAGGCCCTTTCCATACCACGCATCGGCCAGCTTGGGATTGAGTTGCACGGCCTTGTTATAAGCATTCAAGGACCCATTGTAGTCTCTCAAGGCAGCATAAGCGATGCCTTCATAGACCCACACGGATGCGTTCGTCGCGTTCAACTCGATCGACTTATTAAAGCAATCGAGAGCGACATCATATGATTGTTTCTCAAGGAACTCATTGCCCTTTGAGACCCAATACTCTGCCGTGTACTCAATACCAAAGGCAAAGGTGCAAAACAGCATCAATGCCATCATTATTAGCATCTGTCTAGCATTAATAAGGCATCCCTCCAATGGCAGTCTTCATCGTTGGCACATCCGTGGACCCCTAACTAGATATGGATTTCGCCTCGATTTTCAATAGCAGTAGGTACGTCGTTCATTGAAGTGGACGGGCCTTTGGCCTGCTCTCCTCGTCGAAACCAAGTTAACTTGTCTATATTTAAATTTTATTTTTTAAGCAAACTTAAATAATTGCTCATCCTCAAAGATCGCCGGTGATTTGATTGGGAATCCTGGATGATGCCGTAGCAGGGAGATTGACCGAAGAGATGAAGCTTGTGGCTGAATCGGAAGGCAAGACACCTGAGTTCATCCTTCGAGGTATCGCCAGCGGCAAGATAGTGATCCCCGTGAGCCCCTACAGGTATACCAGGCCTGTGGGCATCGGCAAGGGACTTCGCACCAAGGTGAACGCCTCAATTGGCACCAGCAGTGACATAGTGGATGTGGAGATGGAGGTGAGCAAGGCGCGCGTCGCTGAGGCGAGTGGAGCTGACACCCTGATGGAGCTCTCCACTGGCGGAGACTTCCGGGAGATCAGGAGGCGCGTGATTGAGGCCACCACTTTAAGCGTCGGCAGCGTCCCCCTCTACCAAGCCTTCATCGAGGCCATACGGAGATATGGCGCTGGTGTAGATATGACCGAAGACGACCTCTTTCGGGTCACTGAGGAGCAGGCAAGGCTAGGTACGAACTTCATGGCCATTCATACTGGCATAAACAGCATCTGTGTAGAGCGGCTGAAAGGCCAAGGCGGGCGCTTCGGGGGCGTCTGCAGCCGGGGCGGTGCCTTTATGATCGGCTGGATGCTTCATAACGAAAAGGAGAATCCTCTCTACAAGGATTTCGACTACCTCCTGGAGATCCTAAAAGAGCATGAGGTCACTCTCAGTCTGGGCAACGGCCTGCGGGCCGGAGCGATTCACGACTCAACCGATAGAGCGCAGATCCAGGAGCTGATAATAAACGCCGAGCTGGCCGACAGAGCCCAGGCAGCTGGCGTTCAGACCATAGTCGAGGGCCCGGGCCACATCCCCATAGACGAGATCGAGGCTGTCGTCAAGGTCATGAAGCGCATGACCTGCGAGCGTCCCTTCTACATGCTCGGCCCCCTGGTCACTGATATCGCTCCCGGCCATGATCATCTTGTGGCAGCGGTGGGTGCAAGCCTCTCCAGCGCCTTTGGGGCGGACTTCATCTGTTATGTCACGCCGGCGGAGCATCTGGCGCTTCCCAATGTGGAGGACGTCAGGCAGGGCGTCGTCGCCGCGCGCATCGCCGCGCACATCGGGGACACAATCAAAAACAATGATCGGGACCAGGATCTGGCCATGGCCAGGGCCAGAAGGGATATGCTCTGGGAGCGGCAGTTCCAGCTGGCCCTTGATCCGGAGACCGCCCGGCATATCCGCGCAGAGAGGACACCTTCGGACGGGAGGGTATGCACGATGTGTGGAGACCTCTGCGCTCTGAAGATAATAAAAGAAAATATAGATCTGGCCCGCTAGCCGAAGAAGACATTGGCAAAGTACTGAAGAACGCTTGTGCTCGATAGCAGGGCCTCAAGCTTGGCCTTAGTCAAAAGATTATTTCCCTGGACTCTGACCTGGCCTGCGTCCCTCTCCTTTTGGAAGGCCGCGATGGGATTGGTGGAGTGTATGACATTGGTTATTGCACTCTGTGTTGTAACAACGACTATGCTTGGATCTTTGAACCCACCATCTACTATCCTGTTTATTCTGGCATTCACCATCTCGAATCCTACATGAAATACGCTGCCATCGTTTCCTGTTACATCGACGTTGACAGTCTCATTGCCTATCAATCCTTTCAGGATGTCTGGGGCCTTTTCCGCATTGCTGTTGTAGGTGTCGACATACCCTTGTATACCAGCTCGGCTGTAGGTCAGAGCGCTCGCGAAGGACGTTAAAATCAGCAATAAAATTATAGAGGACAGTATCTTTCTATTCATAGTGAGTTATCTTACGGTGTTAACATAAATATTTTACTGCTAGTGTCTTGCTACTTGACATGATCGCGATCACCTGCCTACAGAATCATTTAAGTACAATCTTCTCAAATAGTAACCCATGGATGTCCTTGTGCTCTGCATCGACCGGGATAACGATCTGGGCAGAAAGGCGGGGGTCGAAAGTCCGATCGTCGGTCGGGAGAGCAACATCAATGCTGCCATCAAGCTGGCCATGGCTGACCCAGAGGACTCGGACGTCAATACCATCTTTGGCGGCATAAAAGTTCTGGATGAGCTGGTAGCCTCTGGCAAGGAGGCTGAGATTGCATCCCTGGCAGGAGACTTGAAGGTCGGACTGATATCTGACGACAAGCTCGCAGAACAGCTCGAGGCGCTGATTTTGCGCTTCAAACCAGCAGGCGTGCTCGTTGTCTCTGACGGGGCCGAGGACGAGGCAATCCTTCCCATAATCCAGTCCCGCATAAAGGTGAATGGGGTCCGTCGTGTGCTCGTCAAGCAAAGCCCCAATCTGGAGAGCACTTACTACCTGCTCAAGCAGGTCTTCACAGATCCAAAGATCAGCCACACGGTGTTCATTCCGCCTGCCTTAGCATTGCTCATGTTTGCCATCTTCAGCCTTCTGGGATACCCCAGCGGCGCAGTGGTGGCAATTACCGGTGCTGTGGGCCTTTACCTTCTCTTTCGGGGTTTGGGCCTCGATGACTCCATGGAGGAGGCAAAACGAACCCTGCGCAATTCCCTTTATGCAGGGAAGATCGCCTTCATCACCTACATTCTGGCGGCCATGCTGGTTGTGATCGCCACCGTTCGCGGAGTGGCTTACTTCTGGCAATATTATCACGAGCCTATGTTTCCTGGATACTTCATGCTCGGGATGATCTATCTGCACGAAAGCATCTGGTGGTACATAGTTGCTGCCCTTTGCATCAACCTCGGAAAGATCATGGATATGTATTTGGAGGGAATAAGAGATGCCCGCACATTCTCATACCTATTCTTTCTGCTGGCCACCGGCCTGATCATATGGTCTGCCAGCGGCTTCATCCTGGCGAGCAATGCCGACTTGAAGTTCGGCATAGGCATGGTGGAGTCCATCCAGTACCTGGCCATATCTGCAATCGTGGCCATCTTGATCACACTCGTGGGCGTCAATGTGTCCAAGCGCATTGCTGGCGAAAGCCCTACAGCCCCTGCCAAGTGATTCTCTGTGCCTGAGATCAAAGCATCGAATGAGAATTGCCTTTGCGACTTCACATTCGATTTTTACTGGCAGCATCACGGCTCGAGGTTGAATCCGGACCAGACAGTTTGCAATGTCAGTTTTCGCAAGCTAGTTGAGGCCTTGCGAAGAGGCGAGACGGTAAGGATATTTGGCGACGCAGGCAGCCGACTTGGCTCCAGCATGGGCGTGGATCTGATGCGGCTGGGAGGTAAGGGCGGACCAATTGAGTCTACAGGCAACATAATAGTAGATGGAGACGTCGGCGGCCGCATGGGCATAAGCATGCTGCGTGGAGCAATCTACGTCTCTGGCAAGATCGATCTGCCCATGGGAAATGTGATAGAAGTTGAGTGCGATCGGACTGGATACAGAAAGTTCGTATCCATAACCGAGGCTCTGGAAAGATCCACTCCAGTCCTGGAGCCCAATGTTTTGGACCAAAATGGCTTGGTCATAGACGATGGCCTGCTGCGAGATACCATTTGCGCAAGAAATCCTGCAGAGAGGGTGGTCCACTTGCGTGGGAACGCCGGAATGAGCACAGGCATCCTCATGCAATCGGGCTTGGTAGAAGTCTCAGGAGAGACTGAATGCAACACAGGCGTCCTCATGAGAGGAGGCAGAATAATTGTGAGGGGAGGCACCGGAGACTTCACGGGCGCAGAGATGAGAGGGGGCGAGATCTTTGTGGCTGGAAGCGCTGGAAGCTTTGCCTGCGCCAAAATGTCAGGCGGCGCCATCTATGCTCGAGACTGCAAGCCTCTGCCGCCTGCAATAGCGCATCCACTCAGCCCTTCGGAGCAATCCAAGGTGGCAAAGATGCTAAAACAAAGCCAGCTCTACGCCATGATGTACCGCAGGTTCAGCATTTGAGAATTTAGTAAATTTCCTCCAAATCTTCGATGTGAGCAAATGCGTCGTCCAACTGTTTCCTGGCCCTGACCCTCTTCTCCTTCTCTTCTTGCATGACCCTTGCAGCCTGCGCGTATATTGTCTCAAGCTCAGGCGCACTTGCCAAGGTGAAGATCGAGAGTACTTTCGGATGCCCCTTCTTGACTACAATGCCTTTGAACACATGCCCTGCGCAACTAGAGAGCTTCTCCACCTCTTTGGTGATCTCGTCCACATCCAGATGCTCCCTGGATCCCTGAACAATTATCATTGCTCTGGCAGCATCATCTGTTACATTGGCAGGATAGAGAAGGTTTCCTGGTTTGAGGCTATTCTCGATCGCATCCTTGACAGATGGATCCTTGCGATCAGCTTTGTAGAACCCCAGAGTGCCAATGCGCAGCCCTCCGTTCATTACAGTCTTGAAGTCTCCGAGGTCCGTCACTGAGAGCATCTCGCTGTCCAGAGATTCAATTAAGAAAAGCAAACGCTGAGCGATCATGCTGTTGATTTTGTCGTAAGCCGAGGCGATATCTCCGCTGAATCGCTTCATGTACTGATTGTCGGCCAGAATTATGCCTTCGGCCTCAACATCCATCAGTTCTCTCATGCTGAAGGCAGCATTTTGAAGGTAGATGGACCCCTCTTCCCTGAATGGCAGGACAGCTATTGTAATGACGGTTATGTTCCTATACTGCCTCTTCAGTTCGTTGATCAGCAGGGGGGAGAAAGACGAGCCCGTTCCACCAGAGGTGGAGGTGATGACGAATGCGAGATCGAAGTCGCCCCGCTTCTCAATCTCGCCCATTATCACATCGCGGTTATCCATGAATGCCTGCTTGCCCACGTTTCTGTTGGCTCCCACACCATGCAAATTCGGGACATGCAATCTGTCCTTGGCAGTGGTAAACTTCAGCTCCTTAAGATCGTTTATGGCTGTGTTTATAGCTAAAGTCTCCACACGGCTGGGAAATTTGGGCCGTAAATAATACTTCGCAAGCTTTGAGGCACCACCGCCCCCAAAAGCCTCCTTATTAATCGCGTCCAGTATTCGGTTACCGCACTGGCCTACACCAAGCATGAGCACATTGAGCATGATATCAGATCCATTTGGGTTGGTTTTTTTCTGTGAATTGTGAACTTATCGATGAAGCTATACCAATCTAGGGTAATTCACTCCCTCAATATTTATACTCTCTGTATCTCTTATACATCCATGCTACTATAATTATGACTGGTATGATCAGTAGGAGATATAGATATTTATACTCTCGGTCCAGTACGACAACCTCAGCTCTGCCCTCCTGAATCATTGCCCCATCTCCTCCAAGGAAGCTGGACCTGAGGGTGACTGTGTAGTTTCCAGGCTTCTTGCCAGATAGCTCTATGGAGTAGTTCTCCACAGCTCCCGGCAAGATCTCGAAGAAGCTCTTATCCAGATCCGCTGCAACCAATCCATCCGAGGGCTTGATGTCTCCTTCCACGTTCACTCTGGTGGCAGAGGCTTCTCCTTGGTTGTACAGGCTGACGTTCAGCATGCCTTTGCCGTCGACGATTATAGGCCCGGATGGCCTCAGCGTCAATATCAGATTTGCTTTGCTCTTCGGATTGATCAAGATGTTAAATGGCTCTGAGTTGTTCGACTTCACATTCTTCTTCGAGTCGGTATAGCTTACCTGGACGGCAGGAACTCGGATGGAGCCTTCCTTGACTGCATTCATTACGTACACAGCAGAATCTGACTCTCCAGGATCTAGAGCATCTTTGATCTTGGGCGGATAGCCAACAACGTAAGAGAACTCCGGCAGAGGCGGCAGGTCTTCAGCCTTTATGTCCTGAGCCCGTCCAGTGCCTATGTTCTTGACGGTGATTGTGACTTTGACCTCATCGCCGACGCTTATGTGGTTCTTGTCGAAGCTCTTTTGCACTGAGAGAATTGGTACATTCAACGCGACAGCTGGCCGCTCCGAGGCACGCTTCTTGGCTGTGCCAAGGCTCTCTTTGTACTCCACCCGAACCTTGGCAGACTGATCATCGAATATGTCGGTCACTGTGATTGTAATGCCGCCGCTATCTGATCCTCCATCGAAATTGTTTGCGCTGTTTTGTAAAAATGCTCTCTGCTCATCAAGCGCGCCGTTCACCTTGGAGATTCGCATTACGGCTATGCCGTCTTTTACCGACTGAATCTCTATTAGCTCCGCCCTGTAGTCCCCGATGTCGATGCGATCGCCGATGTTAAGGGTGAAGTCGCTATAGGTCACTTGGTCTTCGTCTTCTTTGGCATATGCTACTGTAACTATCAGGAGCAAAGCGACTGCCAGATAGATCAACTGCCTCATACAGGACCCCAAATTTTCTGCACTGAATATATCTCAAGAACTTAACGGAATTTCAAATCGTCCCTTTCTCTATCCTTTTTTCTCTATTCTTTCACTATTTCTAAGCTAAAATCTATCCACCTAGCATTCCTGGTCAGAGCACCCAGAGACACAACATCCACTCCTGTTGCGGCATAGGCCCCGATATTCGAGAGGGTTATGCCCCCTGACGCTTCCAGAAGCACACGGCTCCGAAGGCCTCTCTGCAAAAGCTGCTCAATTCCACTGGCCACCTGTTCAGGAGGCATGTTGTCGAACATGATTATGTCCGCGCCATTCTCCGCTGCAATCAGCATATCTTCAATGCTCTCCACCTCTACCTCGATCTTCTTGGTAAAGCTGGCCTGCCGTCTGGCAGTAGACAGACATTCCTTCAATCCAATAAGCTTGATGTGGTTGTCTTTGATGAGCACTGCATCTGAGAGGCAGAACCTGTGGGTGTCGCCGCCCCCCAGGAAGACCGCCTTCTTCTCGTACAATCTGAACCCAGGAGTGGTCTTGCGGGTACAGGCGACCCGTATGTTGCTATTCGCGGCGCGCGCACAAAGAACGCATTCTCGCGTAAGGGTGGAGACGCCGCTCATCCTCGCCAGGAAGTTGAGGGCCAGCCTCTCGGACTGCAGGATATCTCTGGCATTGCCGCGCACATGGAGAACCTCACATCCAGAAGGCACGAACTCGCCCTCGTCGAAGAGAGGCTCTGCCACAAGCCCGAAGTATCCAAAGATCTCACTCGCCTCTGAGAGCCCAGAGATAATGCAATCCTCTTTGGCAATGATGACGGCCTTTGCATTTATCTTTGGAATTATGGCACTGGAGTCGTCCCATGCACCCAAGTCCTCGCTTATAAACCGCTCTAGCTCTGACCTTTGCATACCGCAAGGATTTTGATGTCCAATTGATTTATAGCCTCCGATGCCTCTCAAGATAGGGCTTGTTGGGTGCGGTGCCATCGGGACTGAGATCGCGAAGGCAATTGACCGTGGCGACATAGATGCTGACCTGGTCGCCGTTTGCGATCACAATACCGCAACGGCATTCGCTCTCATCGACAGCCTGCAAAAAAAGCCGATCAAAGCTAAGCTGGATGAGCTGGTAGCCCTCTCAGATTTTGTGGTCGAGGCCGCATCCCAGAGAGCTGTGCCAGCGATTGCCAGGGCTGCGCTGAAAAATGGCAAGAGCTTGATGATCATGAGCGTGGGAGCTTTGGCGGACGCAGATTTCTACAGAGAAGTCAAGAAGCTGGCAAAAGATCATGGCTCGCGGGTCTACATTCCATCTGGCGCTGTTTCAGGACTTGACGGCCTCAAGTCTGCTAGCATTGGGAAGATCCGGAAGGTCACGCTCACTACTACCAAAAACCCAGAAGGACTGAAAGGAGCGCCTTACATTCTGGAAAAGAAGATAGATCTCAAGGCATTGACAGAGCCCACTGTCGTCTTTGAGGGGGCAGCAGCGGAGGCGGTCAAGGCCTTTCCGGCAAATGTGAATGTGGCCGCAACCCTCTGCCTTGCCGCTCGCGAAGGTGATGTGAGGGTGAAGATAATCGCAGATCCGCACATTCATGTGAACCAGCACGAGATCGTAGCAGAGGGAGACTTTGGAAGGATCTCGACCCGCGTGGAGAATGTGCCATCGCCTCGAAATCCCAGGACAAGCTATCTGGCAGCGCTATCTGCCATAGCCACGCTTCGATCCGCAGTCGAGCCAATAAAGATTGGGACCTGATTTATACAAGAATTGCGTTACGATAAATGGGGCTGAAATGGGGATAAACGAATATCTCCTCTACTTTGTGTATGCCTTCACAACAGTCTTCGTGATAGTCAATCCCATCGAGGCCACAATGATCTTCGTCACACTCACTGCAGACATGGATGCCCTGGAGAAGAGCCATGTCTACAGACGCACAACCCTTGTGGCCTTCTCTTTAGCCATCCTGTTTTCAATAGCAGGAGAATTTGTGCTCCGCATATTCGGCATTACTGTGGACAGCCTACGCGTAGCAGGTGGCATTTTGCTCTTCCTGGTGGCAATCGACATGCTTCGAGGCGTACGCCAGCAGAAGAAGGTTACTGAAGCTGAGCTGAGAGATGCCAACCAGCGTGAGGATGTTTCAGTCTTTCCCTTGGCAATACCGCTGCTCACAGGTCCTGGCGCAATCACCACCGTAGTTGTACTGATGGGCGCTGCAAGCACAATTGCAGAGAAGGCTCTGGTCCTTCTGGCCATAGTGCTGACATTCCTGATCACCTTCTTCGTCCTCAGGTTCTCCGAATACATCGATCATGCCCTGGGGGTCACGGGCATCATGGTATTGACCAGAATCATGGGGCTCATCCTTGGTGCTGTTGCTGTGAATTTCGTGGCCATCGGTGCGTGGAATTTGTACAGAACGATGGCAGGATGATAAACTGTGGGCGAAGCGGCGTGTGAACGCAGCTCTTGCAAGGCAATTTGGATATACCAAATGCAGACTATCTGCAGTTCATGCGCGTCGGCATTGTGATCTCCGATCCACTTGATTGGACTGCCAGGGCCCTTTGCGCCTCTTTCAGAGGAAAGGGCGCAGATGCTGTGTTTTTGAACTTCTCAGAGCTTGTCGCGATCATAAACGAGGATATCTCATTCTTCGGCAACGGCATAGATCTTTTGCAGCTTGATGGCCTCGTGGTGCGAGACCTTGGCCGGAGGGGAGCGCATGATGTGGCCTTCCGGTTCGAGACGCTGCAGGCCCTGGAGCGCCTCGGCATTCCTGTGATCAACCCCCCAGATGCCATTGCAAGGGCCGCCAACAAGTTCGCCACATCTCTTGCTTTGAGGCAGGCTGGAGTGCCGACTCCGAGGACTGCTGTCATCACCAGCCCCAAAGAGGCGGTCAGGATGCTCCATGAGTATGGAAAGGCCGTCTCCAAGCCGCTCTTCGGGTACAAAGGAAAAGGCATCGCTCTGTTGAAAGACGGAGATGAGGAGAGGCTCAAGGGCATGGTTGAAAAACAGGGTTTGGTTTACCTTCAGGAGTTCATTGCCTCACAGTCTCCGCGCGACATCAGGGCCTTCGTGGTGGAGGGCAGGCTCCTTGGCGCCATTTACCGGGTTGCTCCGCCTGGCCAGTGGGTCAGCAATCTGGCTCGCGGAGGGCATGCAAAGCCCTGCCCGCGATCAGCCGAGCTGGAAGACCTGGCTGTCAGAAGCAGCCGGGCAGTTGGAACTGTTTACAGTGGTGTGGACCTGCTTGAGACAGACGAAGGTCTGTTGGTCATCGAGGTCAATGGCACGCCCTCAGGAAAAGGCATCTTCGAGGCATTGGGCATAAATGTCACAGATGCGATCGCAGAGATCTTTTTGAGGCCTGTTGACTGCAAATAAGGCATCAAAATTGTTATCTACGTGGCCGATAACCCCGATATCATGTTTACGATTCTCACTGGTGCTCAGTTCGGGGACGAAGGCAAGGGCAAGATAATCGATCTGCTGGCTGAAAACTACGACATAGTTGTCCGCTTCCAGGGCGGCGACAACGCTGGACATACAGTAGTTGTAGGCGGCAGAACCTACAAGCTTCACCTGGTTCCCAGTGGTGCCCTCTACGGACGCAGGCTGCTCATCGGACCTGGTGTGGTGCTCAACCCTCGCGTTCTATGGAATGAGATTCAGGCTCTTGAATCCGAGGGCATCAAGCTGGATTTGGGCATCGACGCCAAGACGACGATCATCATGCCCTATCATATCGAGCTGGATGGCCTGCGCGAGAAGGCCAGGAAGGAGAAGATAGGTACCACCAACCGTGGAATCGGATTTGCCTACGTGGATAAGATCGCTCGCGAAGAAGTACAGATGGGCGATCTCACAGATCCTGCTATGCTTGAGGCCAAGCTGAATGAGATCGGCCCGGCAAAGGAGAAGGCCATAGCTGATATGGGCGGCGATCCAACTGTTGTCAGGTACGCGCCGTTCATTGATGAGTACCTGGAGATTGGAAAGCGTCTGAAGGACAGGGTGACGGATGTCTCGCGGGAGATCAACATCGCATTGATGGAGGAGCATAACGTCCTTGCCGAAGGCGCCCAGGGAGCTTTCCTCGACGTCATTCACGGAACTCAAAAGTTCGTCACTTCCAGCTTCACAACTGCCGGAAGCGCCTGCGCAAACCTTGGCGTGGGCCCTGTGATGGTGGATAACGTCGTTGGCGTGATCAAAGCATACATCACCCGCGTGGGCGAGGGACCAATGCCCACTGAGCTGAAAGACGAGCTGGGCACAAAGATGCGGGAGAGGGGCGGCGAGTACGGCACAACAACTGGACGGGCACGCAGATGCGGCTGGTTTGACGCCGTTCTTGGACTCAAATCCGTCTACCTGAACGGCTACACTGAGTTGGCTTTGACCAAGCTGGACGTGCTGACGGGCATCGATCCAATAAAGATCTGCGTTGGCTATGAGCTCGATGGCGAGACCATCGGCTATCCACCAGAGAGCACCATCCAGCTCGCCAGGTGCAAGCCCATCTATGAGAATATGCCTGGCTGGACAGGGGATATCTCTGCAGTCGAAAGCTACGATGACCTGCCAGAAACTGCTCGGGATTACGTTGAGCGGCTGGAGGATCTGCTGGGCGTGGACATATCTGCTGTATCTGTTGGAGCAGGAAGAGAGCAGACGATCTTCAGAGAGGCACCAGAAAAGTGACCTCCTCCCCGTCCCGAACGGCAGGGCTTCGTGCCTCATAGGCCCCAGTGCTCTGATATCTCCACAAACAACCAAAATATCTATAATCTCTAAAGCACCTTCTTTTTTGATTGACTTATGTTTAAGAAGATCCTCATAGCAACAGACGGATCAAAGCATAGCGAGCATGCGGCAAAATTTGGCGTTGATCTTGCTCAACTGTCCAATGGGTCGGTCACAATCTGCTATGTTGCAGACGTAGGCGGATACCTACCACCGGGAAGCATTCCCTTTGGCGACGTCGGTTATTATGCAATCGATCCGGCGGTTTTCAACAGCTTGAGGGATATGGCCATGGAGGCTGGAGAGAAGGCTGCAGCCAGGATCGAGGAACTGGCTACAGCAGCGGGCGTCTTAAGTGAGAGCAAAGTCCTGGAAGGAGACCCCGCATCTGAAATCCTGCGGCTTGCAAGAGAGCAGTCCATGGATATCATCGTTATCGGCAGCATAGGCAAGACCGGGCTGGAGAAGTTCCTCATGGGGAGCGTTGCGGAAAAGGTGGTTCGCAACTCACCAGTGCCTGTCTTGGTAGTCCACAAAGATCCTTCATCGGCATGAATTTCTCATGTCAGGGCCAATTCACCCCCGAAGAGGCGCTGTAACTTCAGCGCTCAAGTGCAGTTGAGCAGCGTCCAGTCATAATCGATTGGACATACCCACATGGATTGTGATGCGTTTTCAGGCATCGCTAACCAGCCAAACGGCAAGGAGCAATTTGAGGCATTTGCTACAAAGGCGCATTTCTTGGTTTTGTTGTTCATAACTAAGTTCCGACAGTCTCCAGAGGCACCAGTATGCTTCTCTGTGCAGCACCGCTCGTTCTCAAAGCCTCTGCATATCCCAGTTACATTGACGACTTTGTAGTTTTCAGGGCAAGAATCATAGGGGCCAAATATATCCCAGCCCTCGGGAGGCGAGCAGTCCATGCACTCGTCCCCTGGCAAAAACCTCGCACACTCCATCGAATCATTGTTTACTATCATTAGCAGCGGCATCGGAGCTGAGGAAGTGAGCCCCGTCTGCACGAGGATGGATACAACTAGCATAGTGATGCATCTCGGATCGTTCATAAGTTGCTGTTGGTGAGATCATATATTTTAATTACCATGCTGAAACTATATGGCAGTGTTGGGTTTTATCTCACGGGATTGTGAAGAGCGGAGCGGGAAGACCCCACCGTTCACGGTGGGGATGAGAGCGAAGCCCTTTGCCCTGATGCAAAAAACTATAAAATCTAAAAAAAAACCATAAATCTAATAAAAAGCATTGCATGCTTGCTAGCATGTGCTGCACTCTGAAGATAAAGCCCGATAAGTCTAATGAACTCATCCAGACAGCAAAGATTTGGAGTGCTGCCTGCCAAGATGTCATGGACTTTGGTTTTGCGGCGCATGACTATAACAAGACCAGACTCAATAGGGCTAAATGTAGCTATCTCAGAGACAAGCATCCTACACTACCCTCTGCCCTAATCCAGACTGCAAGGGATGGTGATATGCTCGAAAGACTCCGATTCGAGAAAAGCCTTACAAGCATCCACTTGGAGTTGTCAGACTCGATATCCGAACCATGAAGGTATTCCTGGAATCGGGATACTTGACAAAGGCCAGGCACTTCTAGATCTTGGACGAGATGCAAAGGAGGATGCAGCCTTCGCAAAAGAGATATGAGACATGGCGAATAGCCTTTTTACACACTCGCCTTCCGCAACCTTTTAATAGTAGTATTGTCACTAACTACAGGTTAGTAACATCAAGTAACGTACATGTGAACAAGCCAAAAAAAATTACTTAAGCTTTGCATGAATATATACATTGGAGGTTTTTGATGACAGGAGAGATCACACTCAAGGTTATTGAAGCTCGTCCCACGGACGTGGGAAGGGGCATCGCCCGTGTAGATCCGGCCGTATTTCGCGAGAACGGCTGGCAGGCAGGTGACGTCCTCAGCATCATGGGAAAGAAGAAGACTGCTGCATTGATCTGGCCCGGCTATCCTGATGACACAGGCACGGGCGTGGTGCGCCTGGATGGAAACACGCGCAGGAACGCAGGAGCCAGCATCGATGATAAAGTTCCTGTAAAGGTGGTTCAGGCCTCTGCCGCTGAATCGGTGGTCTTCTCTCCAACGGTGCCGCTGCGCATCACCGGAGGCGAGGAGTATCTGAAAAGGTATATGGAGGGCCGCGTCATCACCCGCGGCGACATCATTGAGATCTCAGTCATGGGAAGAAAAATCGAGCTCATGGCCACAAGGGTTGCTCCCTCCAAAGAAGCTGCTGTAATCGGTGACAGAACTCGCATTGAGATCTCAGAGAAGCCTGCCAAGGAAGAGAAGGCAGGCCCAAGGGTCACTTACGAGGATATCGGCGGCCTTTCGGCAGAGATCAAGAAGGTCCGGGAGATGATCGAACTGCCCATGAAGCATCCAGAGCTCTTCGAGCGCCTTGGAGTGGAGGCTCCAAAGGGCGTCTTGCTCTACGGCCCGCCTGGAACTGGCAAGACGCTGCTGGCCAAGGCCCTGGCATCAGAGACAAATGCGCACTTCGAGACGCTGAGTGGCCCTGAGATCATGTCCAAGTACTACGGCGAGTCTGAGGAGAAGCTTCGTCAGCTCTTCAAGACCGCTGAGGAACAGGCGCCATCCATAATCCTCATCGATGAGATCGACTCCATTGCTCCCAAGAGAGAAGAGGTGACAGGGGAAGTGGAGCGCCGCGTGGTGGCTCAGCTGCTCGCCCTAATGGATGGCATGGAGGCGCGCGGAAAAGTGGTCGTCATCGGTGCAACCAACAGGCCCGACTCCCTGGATCCTGCACTGCGCCGTCCCGGAAGGTTCGACCGTGAAATTGAGATTGGAGTTCCTAACAGACAATCCCGGCTGGAGATACTGCAAATTCACACCAGAGGAATGCCTCTCTCTAAAGATGTGAACGCTGAGAAGCTGGCTGATGTGACGCACGGCTTCGTGGGCGCCGACCTGGCAGCACTGGCACGCGAAGCTGGCATGCGCTCTTTGCGGCGCGTGCTTCCCGAGCTGGACCTGGAGGTGGAGTCCATACCTGCAGAGATCTTAAACAAGATCGAGGTGAACAACGACGACTTCCTGGATGCACTGCGTGAGATGGAACCCTCTGCCATGCGTGAGGTCATGGTCGAATCGCCCAATGTGAAGTGGGACGACATCGGCGGTCTCTCCGACGTAAAGCAGGAGCTGGTGGAGTCTGTGGAGTGGCCCCTGACATACTCCAAGCTCTTTGCGCACATGGATGCAAAGCCCCCCAAAGGCATCCTGCTCTACGGGCCACCGGGCACTGGCAAGACCATGCTCGCCAAGGCGGTGGCAACTGAAAGCCAGGCCAATTTCATCAGCATCAAAGGGCCGGAGTTCCTGAGCAAGTGGGTTGGTGAGTCGGAGAAAGCAGTGAGAGAGACCTTCCGCAAGGCCCGCCAGGCAGCACCCTCTGTGGTCTTCCTGGATGAGATCGATTCAATTGCGCCCGCTCGTGGCGGATCTACCAGCGACTCACATGTGACGGAGCGCGTGATATCCCAGATCCTGACGGAGCTGGACGGCCTTGAGTCCCTGAACAGCGTGATAGTGATAGCTGCGACCAACAGGCCGGATATAATAGACTCGGCCCTCCTGCGTCCCGGAAGGTTCGACCGTCTCATCGAGATAGGACTGCCCGATGAGAAAGCCCGTCTGGAGATCCTGAAGATCCATACTGCCAAGAAGCCTCTGGCCGATGACATCAATTTGGAGGAGTTGGCCAAGAAGACGGACAAGTACTCAGGAGCTGACCTCTCGGCGATCGTCAACGAGGCTGTAATGCTGGCCATCAGAGAGTGCGTCCTGAGTGGGAAGGCCAAGGAAGATGCACAGGTCTGTGAGTATAAGGTCGAGAAAAAGCACTTCGATGAGGCCATGAAGAAGGTGCAGCCAACTGCAGCTGAGGCGGATATCTACAAGAGGTTCACCAAGGCCAAGGCCTCCTAAGGCCTCTTCCATCCTTTTTTAGCATTTCAGGCGTCTCAGCAGCTCGCATGCCTTGCAAAGGTCTTTGACGCACGGCTCTTTGCAATCCCTGCAAGATCCAAGTTCGATCTGACCCCCCTTTCCTTTAGCCATCTCAGCTATCTTCTCAAAGCCCTGCAGCATCGATTGCTTCGTTCCGGGAGATATGCTCTCCAGGCCGTTGATCATGTCCCTGACATCGGAGCGCAGCGACAATTGCGCATATGGGCACTCTCTCGACTCCGCATAGACGCCATTTATCATGCAGTAAATGGCAGTCTCTTTTTCAGGAATCGCTCGCAGTGGCTTGATCCTTGGGATCAGGCCCGGATGCACACGCTTGGGACGATTGCGCATGAGACGCTCGATGTCACCCTTCAAGTAGTTCATCATAATCGACTGGACCTCGTCATCCAGGTTGTGTCCTGTGGCTACCTTCGTGGCCCGCAGACGTTTGGCTGCGCGGTTCAAGGCGCTCTTGCGAAATACGCCGCAAAAGGTACAGGGCGCAGCATCCTTCCCCCGCACCATCTCATCGAGATCGTAACCATACTCCTCACGAAATGAGACGATCTCATGCTCGATCTTCAGTTGCCCGACGATCTCCTTGGCTGCCTTTATCGTGTCGTCCCTGTACCCTGCAATGCCCTCATCCACTGTGATGGCCACCAGCTCGACATTTGCTCCTGACAGAATTTTGTGCAGGCTGAGAAGAAGGGCTGTGCTGTCCTTGCCACCGCTCACAGCAACTGCTATGCGCTCTCCGTCGCTCACCATCGCATCCTTTTCGATCGTCTCTGCCACACGTTGCTCGAAGTCCTCAATAAAATGATCACGGCAGAGACGCAGACCCAAATTGCGCTGGGAGATTATGGCCTTCTCATCGCACTTAGAACAGATCATACAGCTCCTGAGGTCAGCATATCAGAATGCCTTGACTCTGTCAGGGTTGGTATAAACATTGTGCCTCTTTCCACGCACGAAACCAACTACTGTAAGCCCCGATCTCTTGGCAATCGATATGGCAAGGCTGGTAGTGGCCCCGCGCGAGATGATTATGGGGATGCCAGCCACAGAGCACTTCAGGGCCATGTCTGAGGATATCCTGCCAGTGCAGGCTGCATATGTCTGGCTCAAGTCCACATCTCTTGTAAGGGCACAACCAATAGCTTTGTCCATTGCATTGTGCCTGCCAATGTCATCTATGATGCATAAAGCTCCTTTTTGATCGAAGAGGCCCACAGAGTGGACGCCGCCCGTGGCTATGTGGAGCTCTGATTGTGAGATGGCCTTCATCGCAGCCTGGATATCATCTCTCGTAATCTGGAAATCGGATTTTATCTCAGGGAGTTTGGATTCGTCCAGAAAGGATGCGATGCCGCCACAACCGCTGACGATAGGTCTTCTGGGAACAATGGCCCTCATGGGATTGGACACGATTGCGCGAGCTACGTTGCCCTCGATCTCCAGGGACTCTATCTCATCCAGGCTGCCCACGATCCTCTCAGCAAATAGGTGGCCAGTCACGAACTCGGATCTCAATTGAGGGCTGATCATGGCTGTGGCAAAGTGCCTGCCATTGATGAAGATGGAGAGCGGCACCTCCTCTGCCACCTGGCAGACTGTCTCCTCCACATCGACTCCATCAAGCCTCAAGCAGTTAAATTCCCTGAGCATTTGCTATGCCATCCTCACAATCTGCTCCAGCACCGAGAGGAGTTTATCGACCTCCTCCTCGGTGTTGTAAAGATAAAAAGAGGCCCGCACAGTACCGTATTTCAGCCCCAGGTACCTCATCAGGGGGATGCAACAGTGATGTCCCGACCTGACTGAGATGTTCGAGGCCTGATCGAGCATCATGGACACTTCGTGGGGCAGCAGGCCGCTCACGCCAAAAGACACAACCCCACCATGCTCATCCTGGTTCAGGGGCCCGAAAACCGTCACGCCTTCCATCTCCTGCAATCCCTCCAGGAGCTTTCTGGTGAGCCGTCTCTCGTGATCATGAATCCTTTCGATTCCAACCTTGTTCAAGTAGTCCACGGCAGCGCCAAGGCCGATTCCCCCTGAGATGTTGGGAGTGCCAGCCTCGAAGCCCTCATAGCCCTCTTTGATCACATAATCCTGGCCCTGGAGATCTTCAACCATACCGCCTCCGGTCAGGAGTGGCTCGATGCCTTCTGCCTCTCTCATCCAGAGAACTCCCATGCCAGATGGCCCCAGCATCTTGTGGCCAGAAAAGCAGAGGAAATCGCAATCTAGCTCTTTGACGCTTACGGGCATATGTGGCACAGACTGGGCTCCGTCCACCAACAATCTAGCACCACGATCGCGGCAGATCTCGGAGATCTCCTTTATCGGAAGCAGAGTTCCCAGGACGTTGGAGATCTGGCTCACTGCCACCAGCTTTGTGCATCCTGTTATTGCCTGCTCAAAGTCTGCCAGATCGAATGCACCCGTCCGATCTGGCAAAACTGTGCAGAGCTCCAGGCCGCTCCTCCTGAGCCTCATCCATGGCAGAAGGTTGGAGTGATGCTCTACCAGTGTGGTGACTATCTTATCGCCCCTTTTCCAGTCGAGGCCGCGGGCTACTACATTTATGGACTCGGTGGCGTTGCGGGTAAAGACGGTCAAACCAACATCCGCTCCCACGAAGGCTGCTACTTTCTGGTGAGCATGTCTGTAGCGCTGGTCGGCGAGCTGCGCAGATCTGTAGACTCCGCGCCCGACATTTGCCTTGTACCTCCGGTAATAATCCAGAACGGCCTTTAGGACTGGTTCAGGAGTTAAGCTAGTGGATGCGCTGTCCATGTAGACGACGTCCTCCAGGATTGGAAAGTCATCTCTTATTCTTTGGGTGTCCATAACGCCTCGTTCATGCTGCCAGTCCTGAAACCCTCCAGATCCAGGGTGACATATTTGAATCCAAACTCTCTAAACTTTTTTGTGATATGGTCCCTGATCTTCAAAGCCCTCTCCATATCCTGACCGAGGAGCTCTATCCTGGCGATCTGGCCATGCCATCTAACCCTGAGCTGCCGGAATCCCTGGCCTTTGAGAAGCTCCTCAGCGTCCTCTACCATTCTCAAATTCTCTCTTGTGATTCGCATGCCATAAGGAATTCTGGAAGACAGGCAGGCAGAGGAGGGCTTGTCCCAGAATGGCAGGCCCATGCTGCGAGCACGGGCACGAATCTCATCTTTGGTTATCTCTGCTTCCACGAAGGGGTGCCAAATTCCCTCCTCGTCGCAGGCTAGGATCCCAGGCCGAAAATCTCTGTAATCAGATAGATTTACACCGTCTGCGATGCAGCCTATGCCACGATCTGCAGCGATTTGCTTCAGAAGGCGGGCGGACTTTTTCTTGCAGATGTAGCAGCGTGTAGCATCATTTTTTTGGAACTGCTCGTCATCCAGCATGGAGTATCTTACTACTAAACAATTCAAATCCAAGGATTTCGCCAGATCTTGCGCGTATTTCAGCTCGCTCCTGGGCATCATCACTGTATCGAGAATTATGCAAAGAGCATTCTGTCCCAAAACGTCCTTTGCGGTCTTGGCCAGCATGCTGCTGTCCACGCCGCCAGAGAAAGAGACCAATAGAGATCCTTCTTTAAAGATGCGTTCGTTCAACAGATCCCATTTGCTACCGTCCATTCATCCTCGTCTTCAAATCTTGGATGCCTTCGCATCAATCGCATTTGGATTTGTCCATTTCACAGACGAGCTCATCTCCCCTGGCCATTTTGCAGATCTCGCAGATCCTTTCTGAAAGATCGTCTGCATTATTTCGGATCATGTCATCTGCCAGGCGGCTGATGGCAGCCTTGACATCATCGCCAAACTCGATGCTATATCCTCTCTTCTTGGAGACGTACTGGGAAACGGCTGGAGGAGTGATGCCCAGCATCTTGGAGACGTCCTTTTGCGAGATGCCGCGAAAGACCAGCTCCTCGGCTATTGCTGCCCTGATGCTCGGAAGGACGTTCCAAACTATGACCTCACATGGTGACTTCATATCTTTCTGACCTTTCGAGGTTCCTGTCTATCCATAAACTTCTCAGATAACCGATGTCCAATCTCGATATATTCCTCAGACATTGTATCTCTGCCTCATGAGGTCAAGAAGATAACAAGTTCGATAAGTACTTAATCGAAGCATTAGATTTAAACCTTTGATTTAATATAAGGACAACTTGTGATCTGAATGATTCGATTGTCCTTTTTGGTCTTAACTCTGGCCCTCTTCAGCATGGCTGGCATTGCTCAGGAATGGCTGGAGGGGGGCTATGTTGGCTCTCCTGACTATGGTGAGATCAGGCAGTATTTCACAGATCCAATATTCTACACAAGGGTCCCCGTCTCCCAGCCGTTGAGCTTTTACAGACCCCACATTTACAACGCATACGATCCCATGTATGCAGTGCAATCTGAATTCAGGAATAGGTCATTGGCTGCAATGCAGTGGGAGCCCTTTGAGAAGAATTGGACATCGACCATGAGTTATGCCAAAGGCAAATCTTCCTTCAAAGTTCTCGAAGGGGGGATCTGGAGAAGCCTGTGACAAAAGTGCCTTTTGATAATTCGGCCCCTGCCTGAACAGCCGGATCCATGATCCACTCTTACATCCAGGCAGGAGCTCAATTGGGTTTGCCCAAGTTTATGCGGTTACGACCCCAGTCACGTTCGTGGAGTTCTGGCTGCAGTTTTCACACTGCTTTTTCGATATTATCGTTATATTAAAGATCGAACCTACTGCAGCACCTGTCTTGTCGCATGTCGGGCAACTTCCCAGAACGCCCGTCTCCGATATTTTATTTGGCTGGCGTTTTTCGCTCGATGGAATCGTAGTTGGGATTTGGCCGCCTCCTTGCCTGGCTTTAGCCATCTCCGTCAACTGTGAGGTGGTCACAAATCTCGCACCCTTGCTGTTTGCATAATTTATGAATTTCTTGTATGCATCCAGGTAATCCCCGCTGCCCGAGACGAGGGTGCTGAAGATGACAACCATTGGGTCTTTGCTCTTCGAGCTCTCATCGAATTTTTTTACAAGTATGTCGTACCACTGTGTGCCGCTTAACTTTTTCTCTTCCTTGATATATCGATCGTAGAGATATACGCCCTCTCCGTCAAGAGAATAGGTGCTCACAGGGACAGCATAGAGGCTATAGCCCTCGATTGGGTACGGCCATGTATCCTTCTCATGGCCCGGCCTGTATATCAGACCTGCCTGAAATCCAGCATCGTAGGCGATATTCAAATTCTGCAAAATCTTGAATGTATCCTCATTCTGATCGAACGCCTGGGGCCGGAAGCCCTTGATGTCCACATGATCTCCTCCACAGACATAGCAGCTATAGAGCATCTCGTAGGATTTGTTCAATAGCTTCTCTTGGTCGGCCAAAGACATCTCGGAAAGCCTCTCGTCTGCACTCATCCCATGCATAGCAAGCTCGATCCCGGGCAACGTCCCCTGGTATGTTATTGCCAGCCTGCGGGCAGCAACCATATCATAAGTCACATAGATGGTTGCGTTCAACTTTTTTGGGACGATCTGATTGGTCAAATTGATCAGAGAGTCTCCTGCCAGATCGCTCTGCTCTGCTGTTGGAGAATGTACAATGTCTGCATCTATCATCACATTGACAGTAGCCTGGGTCTCCTCACCAAAGGAGCACCCTGCAGACAGTAGCAGAAAAATGAGTGCGGCACTCCACGCCAGTGCCATCTCTTTCTTATATAACAACCTCTCGCCTCCTAATTAGCTGTAGTTCTTATTTGAAACAATTTTTGTTTTTTATGTTGTAATTCATTTTATAGTTGACGGTTATTTAGAATATATGATTATTTTTTATAAAATTATTCTTAGGGCGATTAATTTTAATTATTTGATGCAAATCTCCAAATCGCGCATTATTTATTACATTTTATTTTAAATTTTAATCAGATAGTTATAAGTACTTCTAAAGCTGATACAGACAAGAGGTGATTGGTATGATCCCCTGTTTGAAAAAAATGGCGCTAGTACTCCTCATGTGCCTGTTTCTTGTAGCCGGCACGAATGCTGTTGTGGCCGATAATACGGATACAAGTGCTGATTCAGTTAGATGTCCCGATTCAGGAAAAGTTGTCGCGCCGGGCGACACGATCTCAGTTACAGGTCCCTCCAATACGCAAAGCGGTCTTGGAATCCAATGGGAGTATTACTGGACTTTAACCTCCTCCGATGGCACTGTGATAGATACACAGACCTATGTAGATAATCCAGCTTATTCGTATACTGTGCCTGACACTGAAACCACGACGACCTACAAGCTCAACCTGATGGTCACTGCTTTGAATGATATAACTTGTGTCAACAGCAACTGCGTGTCGATATCGGTAAACAAACCATCTGAGTGCGAAATAACTCCGCCTGATTCCAATACCTTCTGCACAGCAGAAGCTAGTAACTTGAGGCATACATATACAACTGGTGCAACGCCAATGCATGTTCAGCAGAAATGGTGGCTTCTATCCGATCCGGTCAGCAATCCTGGAGGAGTCAGTTTCAACACCCCTAACCCCGTAGGAACGGGAAATAGTGCGAGCATCAAATACAGTGGAGTGACGCCAGGAAAATACTGGGTGTACACAGGCTATTATGCCAAGAACGCTGGCCAGGCAGGCCATGATATGCCTCTTGCCTGGTGTATGACGCCTGTAATAGTCGTTGCAGTTCCTGGGAACACCATTACAGTAAGCTAAAAAAAGACATGGAGCAATGCACTATGGCCTGATGCCATAGTGCCCTTAATTACATTACCACCCATTGCAAGACCGTCTCACGAAGACCTGGGAGCTGTAGTAATTGAGAGGATCACACGGATTATTCTTTGGCGTTGAATCAAGGAATTCCCGCAGAGGCGTTTCAATATCATTCATCTCCTCGCGTGCGACCTTGCTGTCTGTCCTGTTATTGCTGGCCTGCGCCTCCATTCCAGCATCTTCGGCGTACTCTCTGACGAGCTCAGGGATCTGGCCGTCCCTTAGCGGTGGTGACCCCAGTTATTATCAAGGAGTCAATACCCGGGAGGTGCGCTGGGGGGATCCGGCATTGGCCACAAAAAGCGGGCTGCGCTATGATGGCCAGACATCCGGTTTTTCATTTGGCCAGGATTTCTGCCTGGGAAAGCTCACTCACTATAATTTTCCTACATATGCAGGGACCGCGGCCACTGGAGCAAAACTCAAGGTGACATTGAAGTTCAATGATCTGGCAGTGCCTGATACATCGTTCTACTTCGATCTTCGCATACTGGAGACGACAAATGGATATCCTTGTCCCGAATTTCAAAAGTCCTCGACGCCATGCGACGACCTGGTCTGGTGGTCTAACATTGAGGCGAGCCAGAGCTTCACTTTGCAGAATGGCGAGGCGTATTCGCTCATGATCGTTGGATTTTCGGACAGCTTCCCTTCAGGCAGCCCTGTAAATCAGTTTGTAACCGAGGAGCAGAAGGCCAATGTGGCTTACCTGATTGGGCGCATTATCAGATGCGTGCCAACGACGATCACAGTTCAGCCGTCCGATACAAGCGTCTGTCAGGGCCAAGATGCAACGCTTACTGTAACTGGAAATGGCACCGGGCTGACCTACCAGTGGTACAAAGGCTCTACACCCTTGACGGATGGGGGTGATATATCAGGCGCGACCAGTTCAACGCTGAAGATCGCCACAGCGGCCCCCTCCGACGCCGGGAGCTACAAGGTAACAATCAGCGGCGCATGTGGTTCGGTTACATCGAATGCAGCAGTGCTAACCGTTAACGCATTGCCGACTATAACCCGCCAGCCAAGCGATCAAACCAATTTATGTGAGGGATCCTCTGCCTCCTTTTCAGTGACCTCCAGCGCTGCCACGAGTTACCAGTGGCAGGTCAGCACAAACGGAGGGGCGAGTTGGGACAACATAAATGGCGCCACTGCTGCTACATATGTTGTCAGTCCAGTACTGGGAAGCATTCATAACAATAATAAATATAGGGCCTTGGTCTCAAATTCATTCTGCAGCATCGCTTCAGACGCTGCAACGCTGACCGTAGTCAAGCCGTGGATAACAGCTCATCCTGCGAACAAGACTGTTTGCTCGGGAGCAACAGCCGCTTTCAGTGCGAGCGTTACGACGTCTGGATCGACTAGCTATCGCTGGCAGGTGAGCAAAGATAGCGGATCTACCTGGAGTGATATCCCAGGGGCCTCCAGCACATCGTACAGCTTCACAGCAAAGCCCGAGCATAACGGCAATATGTATCGGATTAAGGTTAGCAGGGGCAGTTGCACTGTATACTCCTCAGCTGCAACTCTTACAGTTGACACGGCGCCTCAGTTCACTGCCCATCCAGCTTCGCAGGTTGTCTGCGAAGGACAGGTCGCTGCATTTACAGTTGCCCTGAGCTCGGGCACCACATCGGGCCAGTGGCAGTACAGGACTGGCGGCACAGATACCTGGACAGACATCCCTGGTCAGACTGCAACTACTCTTTACTTGTACAATGTTGCGCTTTCCATGAACGGCTACGAGTATCGATATACTGCGACTAATTCCTGCGGCCAGGTCATCTCAAACTCAGCATCACTAAATGTGAATCCTGTAAGCATCAAGATCGAGGGAAAGAATGTCTCCTGCATAATCACGCCTTCCATATACCGTCCCAGCATCGGCGGGAGGTGCAATGCACAGTACCAATTCACCTGGATGATCGATGGCTCACAGGTGCCCAGCACCTTCACCAATGGTAGCATCAGTGTGAATTGGAAGGATTATGGAAGTGGAAACCACCTCATTGAGATGGTGGTGGACTCCATCGACGACCAGGGAAGTGCACATTATTTGGGTCAAAGTGAGATGAAGGTCACAGTGATTGACATCCCCGGGGCCTCAATTGAATTTGTCTGAATCGCATTAAGATTGGAGAGAATAGTATGCATAGAGCCTACGTCTACACCCAAAAACAGATTCATGCGCGTTCGTGGCGGTCTTCAGTCTTAATGGCCATAATATCGATAATGATGATCCAGACACAACTTACCTCTGCAGTTGCGCTGCAGTATGAGGGTGGGACCAGCCACACTTTTGTGGGCCCTTCTCCGCCGGAAGGGCAGAGTTATAGATACCAATGGATAGCATCAGATGGATTTCCGCTAGTTGGTAGCGACATCTCTTTCACCTGGACTGCGCCTGATGTGACAGAGCCGACCAATATAACTATGAGCCTTTTTGTCGACTCGGGCGCAGAGGGATGCACCAATGAAAGTCAGCTAGAGCTATTGATCCTGCCCAAAAGCAATATCAGAATTGAGCTCGAATGCGTGAGGCCAAATCCGGATGGAAGCTACGCTGCCAAATTCACCTACGATAACCCCGACGACGAGATCGCTATTCCGAAAGGCGACTATAACAGGATGGACCCTGCACCATCAAGCGGATCGCAGCCAGAGACATTTCAGCACGGGCACCACTCATTTACAGTGAACTTCGATCCAAAGACGCCCATAACATGGACTTTACAAGGCCAGCAGGCCACAGCTACAAAAGAGTCCCCTAGCTGCAGCATAGGATCTCCGCTGGTGGTCACAAAGGTGGCAGACCGTACAGCAGCATATGCCGGATCGATCGTCACCTTTACGATCACAGTGAAGAACGAGGGCGATGAAGAGGTCAATGAGGTTTACCTGGTCGATACCCTGAGCCCGGGGCTGATATACGACTATTCTGGGACGCAGCCCAAACCTGTGAGCGTGAGCGGAAGTGTGCTCAACTGGGATCTTGGCACACTTGAGCCGAAAGAGTCAAAGGTCGTCATCCTGACAGCGATTTTGGATCCTGGTCTCTGTCCCGGCCAGAACATAGTCTCATTGGACACAAGAGCGACTGACTACGAGAGAGAGCTGAACGTCCAGGCAGCGGAGCGCGAGTCATCCAACATCCTCGAGATCATAGACTCTCTGACAATGAACAAGACCAAGCTGGAGGCAAAGCTGAAGAGCATCATGGCCCATCGGGATGCATTCAACAGAACTTTTGGGACGATTAAATCGAGCATTAAGACGATTGGCAACTACACCCGGAATAACTATACTAACATCTCAACTGGTGAGATCCTGACCGAAGAGCTCAACGCCACGGGTTTCCTGGTCTGGTCTGAGTATTTTAGGCCTGCCAAGAGAGACCTCCTGAGGACTGAGTATGGCGCGGGTGGCGAAGTGCTCTCGGACTTTTATGATTTCATGCCAACAAAGGAGACGCTCAAGATAGAGTACGACACTCCAGATAAGGGCTACAAGACCTATACTGTAAGATGCTACCTCACAGGAGATACACTGATCATAACCGTTGACCCCTACGGCAATGTGGTCAGCAGGGAATACAAAAAAACTCCGGGGTTGCCTCAGATATTCGGTCCACTGAAGAACTGCGCTAAGGCATATGGCATCGTTGGCGACACGCCGATGGAGAGCAACGAAGCATGTGTGGAGATCGTCTGGAGCTGCCAGCGTCCACAGCCGATATCTGCACTGAGGGTTACAAAGGTTGCTGATCATGAGATTGCCCATGAAAAGGAGGTCGTCAAATACACATACACTGTGCAAAATACCGGGGAGACCAGTATCGTCACTTTGACGCTCAATGATGACAAGGTTGGCCTGGTGATATTCAATGAGCCGGTTGATCTGGACCCAGGCGACACGCTTACCTACTACGCAGACTACACAGTGAAGAGAGAAGACGCGCCATCGTTAAGAAATACTGTGATCGCATCAGGAACCGACGAGAATGGCAGAGATGTGATCTCTGATCCCGTGCAGGAAGAGGTCAGGATAGTCGAAGGATGCGGCTTGAATAAGACTGCATCGCCGAAGGTTGTGAAACCTGGGGACTACATAACCTACACAATAAATTGGGACAGGAAGGATTCATACAAGATCGTTGAATACTTCCCCTCGCAGGTCTCATTCATCTCTGCGTCCCCCCCGCCGAGCCTGGGAGACAACGTCTGGATTGTGAGTGAGCCGTCGGGTACGATTAGTATAGTCGTACAGGTGGCGAGAGATATTGGCAATACCACTTTCAATATGGGCCAGGGTGTGACGGGAACAGGATTTGTAAATGTCCACAACGATATTCACACCAATCCAGTCATCCTGACGAACAAGGCAGCTCTGTACGATAAGAACAATGTCTTATTATGCACGGCCTCATATGACGTAGTTGTCGGACCGCCTCAAACCAGTGCGTCCCTCAGGGAGCACGGCAGCGGCAACTATGCCAGCGAGGACGTGATATTGTATCATAACTCCAACCGCTCAGTTGAGTGGAACAAGAGCTTGAAGGTCACATACAGACCAACCAGCTTCTCGCTGCCAGGAGACAGGGCTCTCAACTACGCCACCAAATGGATTGAGAGGGTCCTGTCCAAGAATTACGCGACGGGAGGCTCCACTAAAGAGGAGTACACCTACGCCACAATGATCGACAGGGAAGGTTACTTAAAGCAGGACGAAAACGGCTCCACGATGATTACAGATACGTCTTTCGAGGGCGTGGGCCGCATTGGCCTCCTCAAGAAGGATGTAGATATGAATACCACATGGAACGCCAGCCAGATATTCGAGTCCCATGATGATTATATTGGCAAATTCCAGATATATCAGAAGTTTGACGAATACGGAAAAAATGTAGAGTTCGAGAGGTCGGTCAACGGCACGGGCTATGTAGCTGGAGCGAGGAGCATAGGCATCAGCCAGAGATCCTATGAGGTAGGCACAGGCAAATTTCAAAGCGATGAGAAGATCAGCACAGTTGTCAACTACATTGCCAAGGACATCGCACTCGAGCATGCTCCGACCAGCTATGCCTATACTCCAAATGTGTCCACAGCCAGCGATCTGTTGTGGGAAGAGGGCATGTGGTCGAAGACGCCAAACAGCCTGATCAGCGAGAGGTTCTCTTCGGCCCAGAGCCTGCAAAAAGAGTCGACAGCTGAGGGTTTGAGCGAGATGGACACTGAGGCAAAGGCATCTGGCCAGGCAGATTTCAGGACGATCTATAAAGATCTGGAGAGTACAGGTATCGTCAATGAGGTCGACATGGTCGAGAGGTATTCAGGAGACTTCGCCTTCAAGAGGATGACTAGGCTCACGGGCGTTGCCAAGTACAACAGGCCGCATCTCACTTTGACCAAAGAGGCTAATGTGGACCTCCTCAACACCACTTTTGCCGACTACAGGATAACGGTGACCAACAATGGAGACCGTGTACTGGGGCCGGTCTATGTAAAGGATATATTCCCTGAGGGGACCGAGTATATCAGCTCCTCTTTGAGACCTTCGGAGCTGACTGATGGCTATTGCACCTGGACGCTGGTGAGCCTGGGCATCGGAAGCAAGGCGATCATAGACTTGAGGCTGAATATAACCAAAGAGACGGCAAATCTCGTCAACAGGGTGCAGGCAACGGGAAATAGTAGCAAGGGATGGATCACTGCAGGGAATTTCTCAGCAGTGAAGCTCAATTGGCTGACCTGCTGCCCTCCACAGATCTTCGCCTCCAAGACTGCCAGGATCGACCCGCTGGATCAAAAGATGGTATGGTACCGCTTAGATATACGCAATCGGGAGGAATACAGCATGGTGGTCTTCCTGAGGGACCTGTTGCCAGCAGGAATGCAATTCATTAACTCATCACTGGAACCATCTGAGAACAACTCCAGACAGATATCATGGACGATCCTGGATCTGGGGCCGGGAGAGAGCAAGAGCATCATCTACAGAGCCAGAGCCGCAGCAGACGGATCCTATGTGAACCATGTCCACATCGAAGCCTTCTCTGTAGATGGGCCCGATTCTGCGGCTGCTGATGTTACCATGCAAGTGGACCTGGGCAGAGGGGGCTATGCAAAGCCCTCGTCCTCATCAGGCTGGCAGATTCCAGCATGCTTCGCTCTCAACTGCAGCGATCCGATCGCAGATACTGACTGGATTTCATGCTACGTCTGTGGGGGTGGCGAGCAAGGAAATGCATCATTCATCCCGCCCTGTGCCTCATGCGTCGACACTGGAGATGATGATCTGCCATGATATCTCATCCGCCAAATTAAAAAAGAACAACTTAAATCGTATTCTTTAAAGGTCTCAGTGCCATGTCGCAGAAGATGGTAATAACCGGAGGCGCAGGGTTCATAGGCTCAAACCTGGCTTTGGCCCTGGCCAAAGAGAATGAGGTAGTAGTAATCGATGACCTGTCCACTGGCAAGGTCGAAAATTTGGAAGGCATCGATGTCCAGCTCATATCTGGCAGCATCACAGACTTAGATCTCAAGGCAGCATTTGAGGGTTCGTCTTGCGTCTTTCATCAGGCGGCCATATCCTCAGTCAAGAAGAGCATCGAGGACCCGCTCAGGACCAACGCTGTGGGCATAGATGGAACCCTGAAGGTCCTGATAGCTGCCAGAGACGCAGGAGTTCGGCGCGTGATCCTGGCCTCGTCCGCAGCAGTCTACGGCACCTCGCCCAGGCTTCCCAAGAGGGAGGACATGATGCCTGAGCCGAGATCGCCATATGCCGTATCAAAGCTGGCTGGGGAGAACTATGCTCGGGTTTTCCAGGAGCTGTATGGCCTGGAGACTGTGGCACTGAGATATTTCAACGTCTTCGGTCCAAAACAGGACCCTTCATCTGAGTACTCCGGAGTGATATCCAGGTTCATCGCCATTCTGCTAGAGGGCAGGCAGCCTGTTATCTACGGGGATGGAGAGCAGACTCGCGACTTCGTGTATGTGGCAGATGTCGTGAGGGCGAATATCCTTGCCAGCGAAAGCCACCTCTCTGGAGTTTTCAACATAGCATGCGGCAAGAGCATCAGCCTGAACTCGCTTGCAAAGAAGATCGGCGATCTCCTGGCCAGAGAAGTCCGACCGAGATACGAAGCCCCAAGGCCCGGGGATATCAAACATTCGCTGGCGGACATAAGCAGGGCGCAAGGCATAGGTTATTTTCCTGATTATGGAATCGAGGATGGGCTGAGGGAGACTATACGCTGGTACAAGGAACATTCGCAAATGAGTGCTCCTCGTCCACGAAGTCTCAAATCATGGCCAGGCGTTTCGAAAACCTCTTAAAGGACCAATCTCAACCGCGCTCTATGAACCACGGCCAGAATCCAACGTATCTCATCTACGGCGCAGGCGCACTTGGCAGCGTATTTGGAGGACTTCTGCAGAAAACCGGCCGCCACGTAACATACGCCGGCAGAGGAGAGCATTTCGCTGCCCTGCAAAAAAGTGGGCTGAGGATCACAGGCATCTGGGGAGACCATTTCATACCTCCTGACGCAATTGAAACGCTTTCCAGCATGAGATCGGAGTGCAAGAAGTTCTCCATAATACTTATTTGTGTCAAATCCAAAGATACTGACGATGCAGCAAAACAGGCTGCATCGTTGCTGGAGGATGATGGAATCATGGTCTCCATTCAGAACGGCCTCAACAACTGGGATACCGTCGCACGCCACGTGGGTGAAGAACGCACAGTCGGCTCGCGAGTCATCTTCGGGGCCGAGATCCAGGCGCCTGGCCTGGCCAGGGTCACTGTCAACGCAGATGACGTTCTGCTGGGAGAGCCATTTGCCAGGGTAAACAGGCCTCTCCTGCAGATGCTGCAAGAAGATCTTCTCCGCTCTGGCATCCCCACAAGGGTTGTGTCTAAAGATGAGATCTGGTCTGCCATCTGGGAAAAGGTGCTCTATAACTGCTCCCTCAATCCGCTAGGTGCCATTCTGGAGGTGCCTTATGGAAGTCTGGGCGAGAGCGAGGAGTCCAGGGGTATCATCAGAGTCATACTGGAGGAGATCTTCATCGTGATGCAGGCCAAGGGCGTGAGGATTCCACACCAATGCTCAGATGAGTTCTACCAGTATCTCATGAAAAGGCTGCTTCCGCCAACGGTTAGCCACAGAGCCAGCATGCTGCAGGATATCCAGAGGGGCAGAATGACGGAGATAGACGCCTTAAATGGTGCTATTTGCCAGTATGCCAGGGATCTGGGCATCCAGACGCCTTACAACGATCTCCTCACCTCCCTGATTAAATTCAAAGAGAAGAAAGCTTTCACATCACTCCATGGCCAGTGAACTATGCACAGATGGAACCCCGCAGACTACGAGAAAAGCTCCTCCGCTCAATACAAATGGGCCATGGAGATTGTATCTGGACTGAATCTGAGAGGCGACGAGCGCATCCTTGATATTGGATGTGGAAATGGCAAAGTAACCGCCCACCTAGCAGGCCTTGTGCCAGAAGGCGGAGTGATTGGAATAGATATCTCAGCGGATATGATCTCCTACGCACAGCGCAAGTATCCCCAGAAGGATTTTGGCAATTTATCATTTCAAGTCGGGGATGCCTCACGCCTTTGCTTCAATGAGGAGTTCGACCTTGCCGTCTCTTTCGCATGCTTGCACTGGGTCAGGGATCACCTGCCAGTCCTGGTGGGCGTTAGGCGCAGCCTTGTGCCTGGCGGGCGGCTTCTCTTCCAGTGCGGTGGGCGAGGAAATGCCGCAGAGCTTCTGGATCTCACTGAAGAGCTCATCAGGAATGAGAGATGGAAGGCGTACTTTCAGGACTTCCATCTCCCCTACAACTTCTATGGGCCAGAAGAGTACAGGGCTTGGCTGGCTCAGGCCGGCCTTAGGCCCATACGAGTGGAGCTGATACCAAAAGATATGGTGCATCCGGGTCAATTGGGCCTGGAAGGGATCATAAGAACGACCTGGCTGCCTTATACCGAGAGGCTGCCTGAAGGCCTCCGAATGAGGTTCGTGCGCGAGCTGGCGCACAGATACCTCGAACAGCGCCCGCTGGATGAGAGGGGTCTATCTCACGTGCGGATGATGCGCCTTCAAGTTGATGCCGAAAAGCCATGATTGTAGACAGCAAGACTTATATCCTAACTGGCTCAAAATATATATGGTGTATTGAAATGGTACGCTCATCTCGAATCGGCATAATCTCATTGATAATTTTGAGCCTAATTATCTTTGCCTCGCCCCTAAAAGCCAGCGCTCAGGCTCTATCCTCGTATTCTGGAGCACCAGGATTATCATTAAATGGCACAGTGTTCCAAGATCTGGATGGCGATCGCTCCTTCTCGCCCGGAGATATCGGACTGCCTGGCAGGACAGTGCTGCTGAGACAAAACGGCTCTGAGCTATCCAGGACGACCACGGACGAGCATGGACGGTACATATTTGGAGATCTCTCTCCTGGTAAGTACGAGCTGGAGCAAGATCTCCTCTCGGGCGAGAGACAGAGTGCGCCTGGTGGTGGTTTTTACATGGTAACGCTCACAGACAAGCCTGCCTTTCACCTCGACTTCGGCCTTTTTTTGAAATCAAATGCAACAGGAGCAATCCAGATAAAGCAATATCCCCTCATGCACCCCACCGCAGAAGAGGCCCGCAAGTGGACGGACGCTTATAATGCAACACCACAGGCCTATCTCAGTCCAGTTCTAGCTGCAGAGATTAAAGCCGAAAAGGGAGCTTCCTACAGCCTCTTGAACCTTCTGCAGTACACTCCTGCAGAGCGCGACCAGGGAAGCTGCGGCAACTGCTGGGCATGGGCAGGGACGGGCGTGATGGAGATCGACTATGCCCACCAGATGGGCGTCAAAGATAGGTTCTCATTGCAGTTCCTGGACTCCAATTACAATGGAGGCTGCGGAGCATCAGGCGCTTGCTGTGGTGGCTGGCTGGAAGACGTGGCCGACTTTTACAGCAGCACGGGGAAGGCGGTTCCATGGTCAAATGCAAACGCCCATTATCAAGATGCAGATAGCGGCTGTGGAGGATGCTCTGCGGTCTCTGCCTCATCTATCTCCACAACCCCTAGCTATCCCATAACATCAATCGTAGCCAGGACTGTTCCAACACATGGTGTGGGAAAGGAGGCCGCCATCTCCAACATCAAGAATGTCCTGCAGCAGGGCAAAGCAATCTGGTTTGGGTACTTTTTGCCGAACGGCGATTCCTGGTCCAATTTCATCAGTTTCTGGAGCACTCAGGGAGAGAGCGCGATCTGGAAGCCGGGCTTTGCCTGCGGCGGCCAGTATGACTATCAAAGCGGGGGAGGTCATGCAGTGCTCTGCGTGGGCTACGATGACACAGATCCCAATGATCGCTACTGGATCATGCTCAATAGCTGGGGAAATAGCGCTTTGCGGCCCAATGGGCTGTTTTACGTGGACATGGACATGAACTACGACTGCAGATACGGAGGCTTGGGATATGCATTCTACTGGATGACCCTGGACATTCGCTATCCAGAAAGCGAAAATAGGCAGCCTGATATGCCAGAAATGCCAGATGGCCCAATCAGAGGATATGTCAATTGGGATGCTTGCTACACCACTTCCACAACCGACAAGGATGGCGATCAGGTCAAATTCATATTTGATTGGGGCGATAAGAGCACATCGGAGACCGGATTCGTGAGCTCCTCTGAGAAGGCCAGCGCATCCCACAGATGGCAGCGATCGGGAACCTATCGCGTGGGCGTCATAGCTAAAGACAGCAAGGGCGCAGAATCTCCCTCGTCCAAGCTCCTTGCAGTCAGCATCTCCGGCACGCCAAACAGCGCACCAAAAAAGCCTACTGCTCCAGCTGGAACCAAGAATGGCTACGCTGGCAGGTCTTACACATATGCCAGTTATTCCAGCGATCCAAACAGGGATCAGATCTGCTACACATTTGACTGGGGAGATGGGAGCACATCGCAGACCAGCTATGCGAACTCTGGGCTTCGCGGACGTTCTTCCCATGCCTGGAGCCGTCCCGGAAGCTATCGGATCAGGGTCATGGCCACAGATAGCAGAGGTGCATCATCCTCCTGGTCTGAAGCCACAACAATCACGATATCCGCGGGCCGCAGCAGCTCAAATGCAAGTTTTGCAAAAAAAACATGCCCCTGTCAAGAGAGATCATGATCAAGAAAGATCATGAGGGTCTGATGCCCTTATCTCGGGTATAGGGCCTCAGCTTTTCTTTTTATTTCTAGCGGATCTTGGGGAACGCGGGCAATGCCAGTCTCAATAGCAGCACGCGCCACAGCTTCCGCCACAGCGGGGACAACTCTTCTGTCCAGGGGCGAGGGGATGATGCACTCCTCGGAGATATTCTTCACAAGGCTGGCAATGGCCCGCGAAGCTGCGATCTTCATGGGCTCATTGATCTCGCTTGCCCGGACATCCAGTGCTCCGCGGAAGATGCCTGGAAAGCCAAGCACATTGTTGACCTGATTGGGGAAGTCCGATCTGCCTGTGGCCACAACCCGCGCGCCCGCCTCCAATGCCAGGTTCGGCATGATCTCTGGCACGGGATTTGCCATGGCGAATACTATCGGATCTCGGGCCATGCTCCTGACCATGTCCTGGCTTACAATTCCTGCCACAGAGAGCCCCAGGAAGACGTCAGCTCCAGCCATGGCGTCTGCCAGAGTGCCTGTGATGTTTCGGGGGTTGGTAATCCTGGCGATCTCCTTTTTGACCGGGTTGAGATCGGGCCTGTCCGGATGAATCACACCCCGGCTGTCGCAGAGAACTGCATCGCGAACGCCGAAGCTCAAGAGAAACTTTGTGACCGCAATGCCTGCAGCACCTGCGCCGCTCACGGCAACGCGAATATCTGAGAACTCCTTGCCCACCACTTTGAGAGCGTTGATCAACGCAGCCAGTGCTACGACTGCTGTGCCATGCTGGTCGTCGTGAAATACTGGTATCTTCAGAATCTTCTTCAGCTGTTCTTCTATTACGAAGCAGCGGGGAGCGCTTATGTCCTCAAGGTTGATGCCTCCGAAGACTGGCTCAATTCGTGCCACAGTATCCACGATAACAGACGGGTCCTTGGATGCGATGGCGATTGGAAATGCGTCAATGTCTGCGAAGTTCTTGAAGAGTATGGCCTTTCCTTCCATCACGGGGATTGAGGCCAGTGGCCCGATATCGCCCAATCCCAGAACGGCTGTGCCGTCTGTTACCACAGCTACGATATTTCCCTTGGCAGTGTACTCGTAAACGTCGTCCGGATTTTTCTGGATCTCGCGACACGGCTCTGCGACCCCCGGGGTGTAAGCCAGGCTCAGATCCTGCTTGCTGCAGCATGGAACCTTGCTGTGAACGGCAATCTTGCCTTTTGCACTCTTATGAAACGCCAGTGCATCATCTCGAAGAGACATTACAACACCTGGATTTTAGATATTGAATGGACTGTTCTGGAGGAGCAACAGATATAAAGCATGGGTCAGACGGAGAACTGATCGGGCCGGGGTGGCAGAGCGGACAATTTCCGCCGGCAAATGCTGACGGCGGGAGTTCATACGCGGCAGGCTCGAGACCTGTTGTCCCTTCCAGGGACGCTTGGGTTCAAAATGGCAGGGCGCAAAGGAGCCCTGCCAGGAAAATCCCAACCCCGGCGCTATATATTTCGGAAAGTTTCATATCCGAGCACATCGGGACTAAAAGAGCTGATTGTAATGGCTAGATTTCCAGAGGCAGAAAATAGAACATTGAATCTCAAGATATGCATGCGCTGCAATGCGCGAAATCCCATAAAAGCAACCCGCTGCCGCAAGTGCGGCTATCGCGGCCTGAGGATGAAGTCCAAGGAGAGCAAGACAGCTTAAATGAAGTTCGAGGTAGGAGGGGTCGAGAAGCTGCTGCGCCAGGCTGTATCGCAGCATGGTGCCGGCCATCTAACGCTGATCGACCCTGATTCGCAGAGCCCCGCGCAGGCTGCAAGCATAGCTGTTGCTGCAGACGAAGGCGGCACTGATGCCATCATGGTAGGCGGCTCAGTGGGCGCAGCAGGCATCCCTCTTCACGAGACGGTAGATAGGATAAAGGAGAGCTGTGATCTCCCCGTCATCCTCTTTCCCAGCAGCGTGGCAGGGCTTTGTGAAAATGCAGATGCAGTCTTCTTCATGAGCCTGCTGAACTCTCGCTCCACCTCGTACCTCATAGAGAACCAGGCTCTCGGCGCTCCGCTGGTTCTTCGCTATGGTCTGGAGCCGATCCCCATGGCCTACATCATCATCGAGCCTGGCGGAACAGTGGGTTTTGTGGGCGACGCCCGGCTGATCCCAAGGACGAAGCCTGAGCTGGCAGTGGCCTATGCCCTGGCTGCGAGGTTCATGGGCATGAGGCTGGTCTATCTAGAAGCAGGCTCGGGCGCAGACTCGCCAGTTCCAGTGCAGATGGTCTCTGCAGTGAAGAAGGCTCTTGGCACAGCTCTTCTCATCGTCGGCGGTGGGATTCGTAGTGGCGATGCAGCTGCAAAGCTGGTGGCCGCTGGCGCAGACCTGATAGTGACAGGCACGGCTGTAGAGCAGAGTGGGGATGTAGCCACATTCGTCTCAGAGCTCACCAGGTCTATTCGCAGGTAACCTACAGTGTATTTTAAAACCATGGAATTTCTAGAGCAGTTTGGCCTTGACGGCCTTCTTTTCATCGGCGACAGCATCTGCGATTTGGATATGTTCTATCTATCTCATTTCCTTGCAGGCGACAGGTTCACACTCCTCTTGCAAGAGAAGATCTCATTGCTCGTCTCCTCGATGGAGTTGGGACGGGCCTCGCATGAGTCCTTGGCCGATGAGGTGATCAGCACAACTGAGTACGGAATCGTGGAGCGGCTCAAAGCATCTGAAAAGCCTGATGCTGCATATCTGGAGGTGCTCAAAGAGTTCCTGAAGGATCATGGAGTGAGGCGAGTGGGCGTGCCCTTCCGATTTCCTGCAGGAGTCTTCCAGCAACTTGGCAAGGATTTCGAGATCGAGATTGTTGAGAGCCCAGTCTCGCGCTGGCGAGCTGTGAAGACCCAAGGCGAGCTAAATGCGATAAGGCAGTCGCAAAGGGCGTGCGAGAAGGCCATGCGGCTGGCAGTTCAGCTCATTGCAAGCTCCGAGCCTCGCGGCGATCAGCTCTTTCGCCAAGGCCGGCCACTTACATCTGAGCAGGTCCGCAGCGCCATCGAGGTCTCGCTGCTGAATGAAGGATGCGAAGCAGTCGATACGATCGTTGCCGGAGGACTGGCAGCGGCAGATCCTCATGCGCGAGGCTCTGGGCCGCTTCCTGCGAACTCGCCAATTGTGATCGATATCTTTCCACGCTCCAAGAGCAGCCGCTACTTCGCTGACATGACCCGCACAGTGCTAAAAGGCGAGGCTGCTCCAGAGGTCCTGGAGCTTTATGAAGCAGTATCGTCCGCACAAGACGTTGGGCTTGCAGCCATCAGGGCGGGCGTCAGGGGAAGGGATGTTCATCATGAGGTCTGCAAAGCCTTTGAGGAATGCGGCTATCCTGAGAGAGAAGGCCGGGGATTCACCCACTCCACTGGTCACGGGGTGGGGCTGGAGGTGCATGAGCGGCCATCGCTCAGCGAGGCAGGAGAGGTTCTGGAGGCGGGAAATGTGGTGACGGTTGAGCCGGGCCTGTACTACCAAGAGATCGGCGGCGTGCGACTGGAGGACTTGGTTGCAGTAGCGGATGAGGGATGCGAGAACATCACAAAATTCGAGCGAAGGCTTGTTCTTTGAGATCAATTGGGGCGGATTGGATGGAAGCTGAAGTTCTGGAGAAGTACAGGAAGGCCGGGCAGATCCTTGCAGAGGTGCTGCAGGAAGCGCGTCCAAAGGTCGAGGTCGGCGCAAGCCTGCTTGAGGTGGCAAATTTCGTAGAGGACTTGATAAGGTCTAAGGGTGCAGCGCCTGCCTTTCCCTGCAACATCTCCCTGGATCGGAATGCTGCACACTACACTCCTGGCCCAAAGGATGAGAGCTGCTTTGGCGAGAGCATGGTCAAGCTCGATGTGGGCGTGCACTTGGACGGCTACGTGGCAGACTGCGCCATCACCATCGACCTCAGCGGCCACCCTGATCTGACAGAGGCATCGAAAGCTGCCCTCGAGGCCGCGCTGGAGCTCGTCGCGCCTGGAGTGTCCACTGCCAAAATCGGAGCGGCGATCGAAGAGACCATCGAAGGCTATGGCTACAAGCCTGTGTCGAATTTGACAGGCCACGGACTATCAAGGTACGTGGCTCATGATGATCCCCAAATTCCGAACAGAGCTGTGGAGAAGGGCGTGATATTGAAGGAGGGGGATGTCATTGCAATCGAGCCCTTTGCCACAAACGGCTCTGGAAGGATAAGCGAAGCGCCAATCAATGAGATCTATGGTTTTTCTGCCCCAAGGCCCGTCCGGCAGCCCCAGGCCAGAGCGCTGATGAAGCAGATACAGGAGCTCTACAAAACGCTTCCCTTCGCAAGGCGCTGGCTGGTGGGCGAGAGAGTTGATTTTGCGCTGATGCAGTTGCAGAAGTGCGGTGTGGTGCACAGATATCCGGTTCTCTGGGAGGTAGAGGGAGCCCTCGTCTCTCAGGCAGAGCACACCGTCGTGATTCTGGAAGACGGATGCGAGGTTACGACGACTGCAGCGAGATCGACTTAGACCTCGCTGCCATCGTCCTCGGTTCCATCATCCTCCTTGTAGCTATCGTCTCCCAGCATGGCTGCAGATATGGCGTCGATTCCATCCATGAGCTCCGCAGTCATGCAGTAAGGCATCTCGCCCATCTCGGGGAGGCTCTCTCCCCCAATTACCCTTGCACCCACCTGGCTCAGCAGATCGAAGGCCCCATCCAGGTCCTGCTTCTGCTCGGCAGCGATAGCATTCTTCACAAGCTCATCCAAGGGACTTTCGCGGTCGAAGTCTCCTGTGATATAACGCTGGCTGGAGACGAAAACTGCTGCAAGAGACGTCTTTAGGGACTCGAGCATCAGGTCCGCGTCCTCTCCCAGCGATTCATGATCCTGAAATACTATTGACCTTATGCCTGCAATCTCGGCGATGGCCTCCTCAGGAGTTATGATCTCCCTCTCACATCTGGCTATGACCTTCAGGCACGCCAGAACAACATCGTCCATGATGTAGATGAAGACAGCACCTGTGTTCTTGTCATCAGATTCTGTAAGCTTGAAATTGCTCTCCTTGACCTTGTTCAACCAGTTGAGCCATCGCTTCTGGGTGTAGAATTCTTCCTTCATTTTAGAACTCATCCTGTTACAGTTCACCGATATGTATCCACCAGGGCTACCCTTTCAATGACCAGCTCTTCTATCCGGTCCTCGCCCACTGCTTCTATCTCCTCATTGGATATGTTAAAGACTTTTTTTACTGTTTCGCAGTCAAAGGTGCAGCCTCGTCCGTCCAGTTCGATCAGGCGGGACAGCTCAGAGGAGTCGGGCCATTGGCAACAGTTGTCAAAGGAGACGAGGATGAGAGCTATCCGCTCAGTAGAATCGGAAATCCCCATGACCAGCGCCCTTTCGATCTGCCTCTCCCCAGAGGCGTAACGCATTATCTCAACTCCAGGGTCTTTGGCAATGTTTCTGCAATCAGAGATGGCATCCATGGCTTTCTCTGCTGCATATATGAGATGCCTCTCGCTGACGACCTTGTCTGCGTCAAAGGCTTGCACTATGCAACCATGGCTTGATTGAAGTTCATGGAGCGCTGATAAGAGCTTTGACCTGTCCCGGATTTTCGGCTTTCCGAAGAGCAGGCGAATTTCTTTCATCGTTTGTGAATCTGGTGTAGAAGTTTAAAACCTTACGGTCTTTATATCAACGAAATCTGCATCCTCATTCGCATGCACTGCTTTGGTTGGAGGTTTGCAAAAATGCGCACTAAAATCCAAAAGAAGGGCAGGCTTTCTGCCCGTCACAATTGAAGCTTGAAGTCAGTTAAACAAGACCTGCGCGCTGTAGCCTCAGCAGATCAGCTGTGTTCAGCTTCTCGCCCTGCCTGAAGTGGGTTAGGATCTCTTCTGCCTCGCGCTTGGCAACCTCTTTGGCGCGATCTTCCTTGATGTCCCTGTTCTTCTTCTTCAGGCCCACGATCACCTTCTCAAAGTCGCGAACCTCGCGCTGGGTGCGGATGAACTCTTTGTGTTGCTCATCTGCAGCCTCCTGGGCCTTGACGAACTCCTTGTGAGCGGCATCGGCCTCGGCACGAGTTTGATCGGCTTCCTTGAATGTGGCGATCATCTGGTCGTGATATTCTTGAGCCAGCTCTGCAAATTTCGTGACCTGCTCATGATGTTCGGACGCCTTGTCCCTCATGGCCTGGGCTTCATCCAGGAGCTTCCTCAACTCTTCATTCTTCTCAAGCTGCTCTTTTCGGCTCCGAAACTCTGCATGTAAGGCTGCGATCTTATCGACCAGTTGCTTCTCCTTGTCCGGGCTCAAGACCTCTGTCTGCTGCCTGAACTCCAGGTGGTCGATCTCCCGGCGCAGGTCTCTTATGGAGCGTTCGCCGGTGAGGTTGTACTTCTTGCGAATATCGTCTATCCTTGCATAGAGCTGGTTGGTCTTTTCGTTGAACTCGTCCCTTAGCTTCTTGGCCTCGGCCACATTCTTGTTATTCTCGTCTCGCAGCTTTTTGAGCTCCTGGGCCTTCTCGATCAGCTCTTTGGTGGCCTTGTTGAGCTCGTTTCTCTTGGCGGCCCACTTGCTCGCCTCTGCATTCAGTTGACTGCGCCTATCCTTGAAGGCAAGGGACTCCTGTCTGAGTTTGCCTCTCTTATCTTCCAGTTCTGCCAGCATCCCCCGTTTGTCCTCCTGTTCCAGCACCCTTGCTGGGGTTTAGTCCCACTCCGGGACTAAAAAACCCGGGAACCCTTCGCAAAAAAATTGCGAAGCGCTTCTCTACGGCACTATACGAGATGGGGTTTTAGCATGCCCATTATCGATCTGATGACGATGAATTAGCTATATTGCTATTATCTGCGCCCGAATTTGTAATCGAACAGCTTAGCTTGTATGCCGTTGGCGTAAGCAAAAGATGACCTTCTCATAGGATCGATAGGAGTGAGCATACTACTACATATCGAGAAACCCTTCACGTATTAATCTTTTGGTTACACGTTCCTTGGATCAATACATTTTTATAGTGGGCAGTGACTTAGATGATCTAAGTTAGATATATTATTATTTATTATAATCCAGATATCTATATTCCTGGTCGGTTGTCCATGTAATTCCTTGCTGGCACAACCTAATTAATTATCTGGTAGCTGCAGAACGAAAATCCTGTTTGCATTTATAAGCTGCAATCAACAGATTAAAATAGGTGAGTCTACTTACAAGGTACAGGATCATTAGATTGATTAGCGTTATTCGCTTGATGGAGGGATTGATCTGAAGAAAGCTATGCTAGCAATATCGATAGCTATAGTTTCAGTTGCACTTATAGGTTGTTCTGCAGCTACTTATTGGGCGACGGACTACAGAGAGAGAAACACCACATTCGATTTTGAGCAGAGTGTTCAGGGCAACGGCTATTTCATGACTTATATGTATGCTAAGGCAGGAAATGTAGCTTTCAAGAACTATGGTCATGGCAGCGGCTCAATAAACAACGAGGCCATCCTGACCTACCAGAGCCTGAACCGCACGACTCATAACATGTATTCTGACTACAACGATTACGATATGAACTGCATCCAGTTCAAGGAAGATAACGCCATGGTCTATGCTCCCATGAGGATTGCGGTTGGAACCGGCTATTATGCGGCAAACCCGTTGGATTACAGCTCCCTGCTCAAGGAAAAGACCTGGATAAAGAACTATCGCGCAGGCACCAGCATGCATCATGAGGTCGAGTATGCTCATGCTCTGGACAAAGAGCTGGAGATAACCGTCAAGGAGCTTCTCAATCACACATACGATCCAGAGCTGGTAGGCGTCGGCTTCACCCAGATGAAGATCAATGAAGATGTGACCGACGGCAAGGCCCATATCGGAGTCCTGCAGGCCGGAAACGACTGGACCAGTCAGCAGCCATTCACAGACTTGACCACGCTAAGCAGCACAGGAAGCATGCTGACCACTGCCTGGAAGAAGCCCAGCATCGAGATCGATGAGGACTACTGGGGAACCTACCACATTGAGAAGAACATGACCCTCGAGGTGCCTTACCATTCGAAGCAAACTTCCGACGACTGGCTGCCCTGTTGCTTCGGCGGCTTCAGCGATATGACCACATGGGACCAAAAGACCTTCAAGTCCGCCAAGGGCATCTTCGACTGCACATGCTTCAAGGCGCCCACTCAGGCACAATTCCCAAGGGTCTATCAGTAAACAAGCGATGGGGATGATATTTCCCCCTCTTTTCCTATTTTTATGCAATTTGAGAGCTGGGAGCCAGTTTACCTGGAAATTCTTGAGGACTTTGGCATCTCTCTTGCCCGTGATGAAGAAGCTGCAGAGCTTTTGCAGGACCTCCTGTGTGGCAGAGGGCTGGGCGTGTCTGTGGCAAGGGCGAAGATTTGCGGCAGAGTCACAATTGTATGCGGAAATGCGCCTGGACTGGAGAGAGAGCTGGAAGGACTGCAGGTCAAAGATGCAGCCTTCGTGGCCGCAGATGGTGCCACAGGCGTTCTATTAAAAAAAGGAATCGTGCCAGAGATCGTGGTCACTGACCTGGATGGCCCCTTTTGGGCGATCTTAGAGGCAGACCAGAGGGGCTCAATTGTCGTTGTGCATGCTCATGGAGACAACCTGGGCGCTTTAAAAAGATGTGTGCCACAGTTGAGGAACATAATCGGCACAGTCCAGTGCAGGCCGCCTGATGGGCTGTATAACTTTGGAGGCTTCACCGATGGCGATCGATGTGTCTTTCTTGCCAGGGAGCTTGGCGCTGCCTTCATACGGCTCGTGGGCTTCGACTTCGAGGATGCGAGCGTCACGCCGCGCAAAAAAAAGAAGCTGGCTTGGGCCAAAAAGCTGATCGACCTGGCTCTAAGCTAAAGCCGCCTACAGGGATGTCTGAACTCGCTTGAGGATTCTCTTCAGGGCCTGCGCTGCCACATCCTGCGCATCCCTGCTTGCATCTATCGATACAAAGCGCCCTGGCTCCAGCGCAACCAACCGCCGGAAGTTCTCGTTTACGCTTCGCAGGAACTCAAGTTGCTCGAACTTCTCCCTCTCTTGGCGTGACCGCATCCTCTTCAATGCGAGGGCAGGGTCCAGGGCAAAGAACAATGTCAAATCCGGGGGCATATTCCATGGGGCATAAACGCTCCTGATCCACTGAACGGGATCTGGAACTATGCCTTGCAGCGTCACCCCCTGATAGGCTGCAGTGGAGTCGGCATATCTGTCGGATATGACTATTGCGCCCTCTTCGAGAGACGGGCAGACGAGCCTCGCCAGGTGATCGGCGTGATCTGCCATAAAAAGAAATAGCTCTTCCATACGCCTGGACGGAGACGAGCAGGGTCCATCAGAAGATAGCCGCGCCCTCAGAATCTTTCCTGCCTCGCCTCCTGTGGGCTCAGCAGTCAATATCAGCCTCCGTTCAGGCATGATCTCCTGAAGTTGGGTTGATATATGCTTTGCAGCGGTGCTCTTTCCTGAACCGTCTATGCCTTCAAGGGTTATGAGCAGGCCTTTCACACCCAAGGAACTGAGAAGGAAGGATAATTAAGCTGTCGCCCGATACTAACTCTGGCACATCATACGCTGGATCTTCCGCAAAGTCAGTCCAGTAACCCTCGCAACGGGCGTCTGTACCGCACTTGGGTTGTCTCATGGTCATTGGTAGACAAAATTCGTCAATATCCTACCATAAGGACCTATCAATGCGGCCTGTAGTCCCCTTCTTGCACCGGCACTCACAGCAAAACAACTTCTGAACTCGTGTCGGCCCTCTAAAGGGACAACATTAGAACTCAGTTATGTTTTATATACCTTTCTCATGTATGTGGCGACGGTGCCCAGTAAGCTTTAAGTTGGAGTTCTACATTAACAATGCTGAGGTGCTTCGTTTGACCGACAAGATCTATGTAGTTGGGCACAAGAGTCCGGATACCGATTCTGTAACCTCTGCAATAACCTACGCTAGACTGAAGAACGCCCTGGGAATGAAGGAGGCTGTTCCCGCTGTGGCCGGCGACCTTAATAACGAGACCAAATTCCTGCTGGATTACTTCAAAGTTCCATATCCAGAGAAGCTCACAGATGCCACTGACAAGAAGGTCATACTTGTTGATCACAATGAGATGGCTCAAGCAGTGGACAGGCTCAATATGGAGAACATCCTTGAGGTAGTGGACCACCACAAGATCGGCGGCCTTGCAACAGGCAAACCGATATTCTTCCTCAACGAGCCGGTGGGCGCAACTGGCGGAATTATCGCGAATCTATACGAGCAGAACAATGTCCCAATAAGCAAGGAGATGGCAGGGCTGATGATGGCTGCCATCCTCAGCGACACAGTGCTATTCAAGTCGCCAACATGCACTCCGCGCGACAAGGCTGCTGTGGAGAAGCTTGCCAAGATCGCGGGCGTGGATCCCATGAAGTTCGGAATGGAGCTGCTCAAGGCCAAGAGCGACATCTCATCGAAGTCCGCAAAGGATATCCTTATGGGCGACTTCAAGAAGTTCGACTTCTCTGGTATCAAGGCAGGCGTCGGTCAAATCGAGGTCATGGACCTGGCAGATCTTGCACCCAAGAGAGCGGCGATCCTGGAAGAGATGAACAAAATGAAGGATGCCGAGAAGCTGGACATGATAGTGCTCATGCTTACCGATGTCATGAAGGAGGCCAGCGATCTTCTATTCGTGGGCAGCTCAGCTGCAGCTGCAGGCTTTGAGAAGGCATTTGGAGGCAAGATCTCCAACAACTCCATCTACAAGGAGAAATGCCTGTCCAGAAAGAAGCAGGTGATCCCTCCGCTAGAGGGCGCTTTCAAGAAGTAAAGACGCGAAGGTGACAGTTAGGCCACCTTCTATATTTTTCTGGTGCCTTCATCTCGCGTCCTCTTCTATTCTACCTTCGATATCCAGAAAGGCCGACCTCAGCTGCTCCTTTTCCTGCTCTGCAGCTCTCCAGTAGCCGCGTTTCTCCGCCTCCAGCAGTCGCTTCACCACCTCGGCTGCAGCATATTGGTTGTTCTTGATAAGCTTCTCTTGCATCCCCTTATCGAAGATGTAGCGTTCGGCAATGGCGGACCAGATCCAGTCCTCCACTGCATGTGTTGTGGCTGCCAAGCCCAGCATGTTCTCAACCCTGTCTGCAACCTGCTGTGCTCCGTGGAATTCGTGCTCGAGCATGGCGTTCGCCCAGCGAGGATTGAGCAGCCTGGTCCTTGCACCACGGGCGATGGCATCATTCACATCTTCTGTGCGCACGACCTCCTCAGTGGTATCTGAGATGAGCATCTTCGGCGAAATTCCCCGCTCTTTTTGCACCGCCCTTGCCAGCCCGCCAAAGAACTCGTAGTAGTGATCGAGGTCTATGATCTCGCGGTCAACGGTGTCTCGAACCTGTGAGACCAGCTCAATCCTCGCCAGGTTGCTTCTGTAAAGGACTTCGCTCTTCACTGCATGAAGGTTCTCTGCGTAAAGGTGATCCATTGATTGGATGAAGACCTCTGCCAGCTCGTCTTCCGTCTTCCAGACAGAGTCCTCTACCAGCGGCAGCATTCTCGTGCCAAACTCTCCTGCCTTGGGCCCGAAGATCCGACCATTGGCCATCCGCTGGATCATCTTCTCATCCAAACCCGATGCTTTAAGTCTCTCCAGGTTTTCGAGAGAGTGCTTGCGCACGAAGTTCATCTCCACAGGCTCGTCGAGAGCAGCCACGAGATTGAAGGCTTGATCCAACATGAGGACGACGTTTGGGAACATATCCCGGAAAAAGCCACAGATGTTCACCAGGCAATCGATCCTTGGCCTCCCCAGCTCCTCGAGAGGCACCACATCTAGGCGAGATGACCAGGCGCCATAGTCCCTGACAATGCGAACTCCAATGTAGCTGAGAATCTGGCCCACAGACTCCCCACCTGTCTTTGTGGTCTCAAAGCCCCAAAGGATCGCTCCGACCGTCTCAGGGTATGATCCTTCACTCTTTAGGTATGCTGAGATGGTATTTTGCGCAATCTCAGCACCCCGCTCGACGGCCGTTTGGGTGGGAATGCGACTTGGATCGAACTGCGTCAGATTTCGGCCGGTTGGCAAGATCTCTGGGTTACGAATGGCGTCCCCTCCAGGGGCAGATTCGATGAAGCCCATCTGCAATCCCTGCAGAAAACTCCTGATCTCATTATCGTTGCCTGAATACTTCTCCAGGAACTGCAGGCCCCAGACGAGGCTCTTCTTCATCTCCTCTTTCTTGGCTGATGGCAAGCCGCTTGCCTGCAGGGCAGCATCCACTGACTCATCCATGCAAATTTGAACCAGCTTCGAGGCAAGATGGTCTATCTCATCCAGATCGCGAACAAAATCCCTCTTGTTCCTGAGAGCAAGATCATAATCAATCCCGCGTCCCGCGGCCAATATTCGGTTCAAGGACTTGCAGCCATTCCTGTCGTACCTCATGATGAACGTCAAGAAGCTCCTCAAATCGGCTCGATCATAATTTGCGCCGAGGATGTGAAGGCCCTTGGGTATTATTCTGCGCTTCATATCGTAGAGCTCTTCGTGGATCGCCTCCAAATCCCTGCCTCGCAGGTTAAGCGCTGCCGCCTTTTGCAGGATCTTCTCTTTTGCCCTCTCTCCTCGCAGGGGATCTATCAAGCCGGCCTGGCTGTGCTCGTCTATCAAGTCCTCCAGCTCTGCATAGCCCTCATAGAGCTCTGATGTTGTGTAAGGCGGGGAGTTGTAGCCGATTGTGGTTCCATAAAGCCTGCGCTTGGCGATCACCACCTCAGATGTATTTACGACATGGTAGAAGTAGAGATGGGGCAGCGAGCCTATGAGCAGATCCGGGAAGCATTCTTCCGAGAGACCTATCTCCTTTCCCTTAGTGAACTCAGCAAGGCCATGCGTCCCCACATGAACGATGGCGTCTGCCTTCCAGAATTTTTCCAGCCAGTGGTAAAACGCAATGTACTGATGATGTGGTGGCCTGGTCTTGTCGTGAGAGGCCTTTGCCAGGTCTTCTTCGCCGAGAGGCGGTCTTGCCGGCTGAATGCCGATGAAGACATTGCCAAGCTGCACCCCTGGAATCAGGATCTTTTCATCTGATACCATCACATCTCCAGGAGGCTCCCCCCAGGAGTCGACCACATCGCAACGCATGCTCTCGGGAAGAGATGTGAAGAACTGCAGCCAGTCCGCATGTTTTATGCTGAAGCTGCTCGCGAGAGTGAAAACCTGGCGATGCCAGACTCCCGAATTGAAAAGCCCCCTCTCCTGGAAAATTTCATGCAGACCAGTCTTCGGCAATTGCACGCGATAGCCTTCTTCCTTGAGCTTCTCCAGCAATCGCAAAACGCTCTTGAAGACGTCCAGGTAGGATGCCACACCCAGGTTCTCCTCGCCAGGCGGATAGTTGTAGATGACGAAAGCCACGCGCTTTTCAGAATTGTCCTTCTGCCTGAGGCGAATCCAGCTTTTGATGCGCGAAGCAATCTTGCGGACGCGTTCCTCGATGGCTGCGACCTCATGGGCCTCTAGCTCGCCAACAGAGACATCCCGCACACCACAGCAGGGGATGGGCTCAACAGAGCCATCCAGCTCAGGCCAGATCACCGCCATGATGGACTCGATTGGTGAGAGGCCGGTATCCGACATTTTCCATTCATCGATCTTCCGGCTGTACATGCATGCCGGCGTGAAGACCGGCACATTGAGATCGCGAAGAAGTTGCCTGGTCAGACTGGGGTCTCCGCCAAGAGGCCCGCCGTTCAAGCGGAACCATGTCAGGTTGATCAAAGCATCCAAGACGGGATCTCCTTCATCAAAGAAGAATCTCCTCATTGCCCGTAGATTGTGGATGCCGTCTGAGAATACGGGGATCATGTTATAGCCCTCAAACTCTTCGATGAGGGCTTTGAGGACCGGCTGGCACTGTTCAAAGTGCATGTTGCCGTAAAAGATGATGCCGATGGTGGGACGGCTGCTGTCATGCCCCGATGCGCAAGTGTAATCCTTCAGCTCCTGAAAATATCCATATTCTGGATGATAGATTCCGAACTCTGGAGATGGCTCAGGATCTCTTGGCCTTGGAAGATCACAGTTCAGGTAATCCTTTAGAAGTAGCATCAGCAGGCTCCTGTAGTTCTCTTCCCCTCCATACCTCCAGTATCTGGCAAATCGCACATAGTTGCCAGCATCCCTCACAGGTCCGAGAGGGACCAGCCTTCCGGCAGTCTGCACCAGGCTCTCGGCCCTGGAGATCTTCTTCCAGACCTCTTCTGGGTCGCGTGCCTCATCGTCCCTTATCTTCCCTGCCAGACTTTTTCCCCGGAAGGAGCCAAGACGTGTGATCTCCATCATCTTGCCAACAGGGGCCATGAGGTTGATCACTATGTTTCGTTCATCCTTCAGGGCCCTGTAGACTAGATCGATAGAACGCCCTGAACCACGGATATCCACAAAGACGGCATCCGAAGAGCGCAAGTCTTGGAAAACTACATCATCCTTTACCTGCTCCTCATCGATCTGACGAGGGTAGTAGACCTTCAACTCCAGCGATAGGCCAAACTCCTTTTTTAGTTGTAGCGCTGCCCTGGCCAGGCCAGAGGCGGGCACAGTGGAAATGAAAGTCGCCTTCATTCTCTCATCAGCTCTCGTGGTGATCTCTTTTGATCTTTGAAAAAAATTGAGATTTCAGGACCTATCATGAGACGGGATAGACCAGAGTGCCTCTTTTTCCAAGATCGTAGTCAAGTCCCTGAAACTCATTCAGATATCTCTGATGAACTGCCCGGGGGTCCAGGTCTTTGAACAGATCTGGATGCAACCACTTAGCAAGATATGCCAAGCCTATGAAGTGCCTGCAACCACTGAATGGCATGTAGGTCCAGAGAGGCGATGCGATCAGGTACACCCGGCCTTCCTTTACTGCAGTGATGTTCTGCAATTCGGGCCTGCTCATGATCTCTCTTCTCGTCTCCTCCAGCTTCCCTGTGTCGCCTGCATCGCGGCGGTCGTAGTCTTCATCTCCCATGAT